>CADEGZ010000296.1 GCA_902827015.1 uncultured Pseudomonadota bacterium | reverse complement strand
CACCGTCAGGTCCTTGCCGTAACCCGGTGCATTCTTGTGGGTGTGGAACAGGTTGCGCGTTTTGAGTTGCGGATCTTTCACTGCCTCGGAGCTTTTGCGCGTGCGCGTCGCGGGCACGTGACGGCTTTGCAGAAAATCTTCCCATTCCTGCGCGGTCTTGGTGGCGATAATGTCTTCAACGATTTTCGTTTGCGCCGCATAGTTTTCGCGGCGTTCCTTGTGCGACGACTGTTTCGCAATGTCCGGACGGCCGAGCGCGGTAAACAAGCGCTCGTGCTGGCCCTTGTTGCTGGCCGCGATCATGATCAGGCTGTCCTTCGCCATGTAGCCCTGGCTGCTGGCGTGTTCCATGCGATTGCCCTTGGGCGACGGCTCCGAACCGGTGTAGAGGTAGTTGGTGAGATGCGATCCCATCAGCATCAGCGCCACGTCGAGCATGGCGCTGTCGATGTACTGGCCCTTGCCGGTCTTCTCGCGCTGGAACAGTGCTGCCGACAGCGCAAACGCGTTCATGGTGCCGCAGGCGTAGTCGATCACCGGCGAACCCACCTTGATCGGATTGACTTCCGGCGTGCCGGTGGTGCGCATCATGCCCGATGTCGACTGAATGGCGTGGTCGTACGCCGTCATGTTGCCGCGCGGGCCGTCCTGCCCGAACGCGGTCATCGAGCAGTAAATGAGCTTGGGATTGATCTTCGACAATTCCTCGTAACCCAGGCCGAGCTTCTTGAACGCGCCGGCGCGGTAATTCTCGACGAACACATCGGCGTCCTTGACGAGTTTCTTGATGATCTCCTGGCCCTGGGCCGTTTTCAGATTGACTGTGATCGCGCGTTTGTTGGATGCCTGCGTGGCAAACCCCAGTCCCAGCTTGGCGTCGGACAACGCGTGATCGGACCCGCTCTCGCGGCTTTGATCGCACTCATGCGGATCTTCCACCTTGATTACATCGGCGCCGAGCAACGCCAGTTGATAGGCCGCAAACGGGCCGGCCAGCACGTGGGTCACGTCGATGATCTTGATACCTTCAAAGGGTCTCATAAATTATCCTTTAAAATCAATAACTTACATTATTTCACGGGGAACCACTCGCCGCTCGGGAGAACGGCAGGGACGAGGGAAGATTTTCACGGTCTCTTCCACTATGATCGGGCTTGTTCAATTTATCACGCCCACACGCGCCGCGCATGCGGACATTCACATTATGAAGCGATTGATCGTCGCCATCACCGGCGCCTCCGGTGTCATCTACGGCATCCGCGCGTTGCAGATACTGCGCCAATGCAAGGACGTTGAAACGCACCTCATCCTGTCGCCCTCGGCCGCGCGCACCATCGCGGAGGAGACCGATTACGACATCGACACCGTGCGCAAACTCGGCGATGTGCATTACAACTTCAAGGATATCGGCGCCGCGATTTCAAGCGGCTCGTTCAAGACCGAAGGCATGCTGATCGCGCCCTGTTCCGTCAATACGCTGTCGGGCATCGCAAACTGCTACAACGAAGAACTCATCGCGCGCGCG
>CADEGZ010000295.1 GCA_902827015.1 uncultured Pseudomonadota bacterium | reverse complement strand
AATAATGGCAACGAAAAGAAAAATTAAAGACCATCTTAGCATAATAATCTCTTATTAAATGTGTTAGTATTTTAAGTATAATGTGCCAATGTGGCTAATTTCAAACTACTACACCCTAACTATACGTGAAACTTTATTTTATAGCAACATCATTTCTCTATTAAAAAATAAGGCTATTGGCTGCTTCCTAATTATCTTTAATAGTGCCTTCATTTTAAAAGCATGGTGATAATAATAATTTTGCATTTAAGTTATTTTGACTTCATCTGCTTAATAATTAGCTGACATTTATATATTTTAAGCTGACAATTTTTCTATTGAGAATGTATTGCTTCGAGTTGTGGCTATAATTTCTGCTTGACGATTTTAAAGAATATTGATACCGTAGAGTTATCTTAATAAATATTTTAAAAAAGAGGAAGGAATGACAACACTAGTCGGTATCTAGAAAGATTTCAGAGAGGCGCTTGAAAGTTTGAGTGAATTGGATTAGGCAGTAGGAGCTTCCTATGGAGAAGCAATTGAACACCTTGAATTTTCTGGGTGAAAAAAGAAATTAAGGAGTTTCAAGAAGATAAGGTGTAGTTTGGAGGATGAACGAAGTCATCACCAGCGGATAGAACAAACCATAAAGGAATTTGAAGAAACAAAAGTATAACAAAAAAATAGAGCAACGATAATAATAAAGAGGTTTGTTTTAGGGAATTTTAGGGGAACGTGCCTCCTAGTGTATTTGTTAAATAATACCGTCTCAACAAGATGACGAATCTTATAGGAGATGAAATGATAGATAAGTTAAAAGTTTTAATATATGAGCCGATTCTTAAAGGCTTGGTGGAGTTATTTGCGACACCTCTGCTAAAAATAATAGGGGGTATAGTATTTATTGGGCTTGTTATATGGGTGTTTAAAAGGATTTTTTAACGAAGAAAATTTCCTGATAAACGAAGCTGATAAGACTAAAAAATCCCGTCAAGGTAACTTGTGATAGGGAAATGAACGAATAAACACAAGCTGGCGTTAAAAACCCATGGGTTTGTTGGGGTAAAGCTTTTAAATTTTTTACTTAAGAAAAATTGATGTTTAAAGCAAAATCTATCCGTGACATTGTTGAAATTAAAGACAGTATTTTCCCCCGATTTTGTTGAGTCCTAGAAAAGCAACCCTGGTATAGTGAGAGAGTTAGCTCAGGAAGATTTTATGTCAAAATTGGCAAAAAATATTTTTTAGAGTAAATATGGGAAAACGCAAAAGTCGAGTCCTGATTTTCATTAATAGGTAATTATTTTCTTATAATTACACACATGATGGTATACTAAAAAAGTGGAGGTAACATGAAAAAGATTCACACCCATCATACTAAAAAAAAATCTGCTAAAAACCATTCTTCTAAAGCAAAGTTAAGAAACTTTGTGGCAAATGACCCAAAAATGAAAATTCACACACGAACAAGATCTGCAAAAGCAAAACGAAAACTCGGAAGCTTAGAGGTAACTGCCTTAAAACTCCCAGATATTATTTGTTCTACAAAAGAG
>CADEGZ010000294.1 GCA_902827015.1 uncultured Pseudomonadota bacterium | reverse complement strand
CAAGACGAATAGGCTGAGGCGTTTCTGTTACAATTGTGTCTCTAAACTGTTTTAACCAAGCTTCGGCCTTCGGAATAAGCACTGCCCCCTTATGCGTCAGTCGAAATTGCCTTTTTTCATGCGTACAAAGAGAACATTGAAAAGCCGCTTCTACACGCAAAATGGCAGCACTTGCAGCACTTTGACTTAAATTGTGAAAGATGGCAGCTTTTCCCAAATTCCTTAAATTAGCCGCTGTAATAAATAGTTCCAAATCGGCGATGCGCAAATGGCTTAATAAACGGTTCATACTTTTTCTTCTTAAGTTATATATCAATATTTATGATATATAAAATCAATTATATTGACAATACAAATATAAATAAATTCGTTACAATATTTAGCGATAACAAAGATGAGGACAAATTCATGAAAGTCCAAGAAACTGCTTTACAGCTATTGATGCATATATGTCGTTTCAATTTCGGCACATTTGAAAAAGAAGAATTTAAAAAATTCTTACGAATGGGGCTTATATTTGCTCTTATCATTGGGATCTATTGGACCTTAAGACCATTAAAAGACTCAATATTTATACAATTAGCTGATAAAATGCACCTACCCTACGCTAAGACGATTTCAGTATTAGCCTTGCTACCTTTGGTGATGTTTTATACGAAATTATTGGGAAAAACATCGCGAGAAAAAATGTTAATTATATTGCCAACCTTTTATGGGATTAGCATTTTAATTTTTAGCATTGCCATGTTCATTACCCAAGCACCTTCAGAAGAAATAGCGACTCGCTCAATACTTCCTTTCATAGGCACAAAAGTTTTAGCTTACCTTTGGTATTTTTTTGTGGAAAGCTTTGGATCTCTTGTCGTTGCCCTTTTTTGGGCTTTTGCAACAGATACAACAGGCCCCTCTTCTGCAAAAAGAGGCTTTCCCTTAGTTGTTACCATGGGGCAAATGGGGGGGGTTATCTGCCCTTATGGGATTGGAGGTCTACCGCACCGTCTTGTGTTAACCACGGATACACTTTCTATGACTATCCTAGGGTTTCTTAGCCTTAGTATTATTTTTCTAATTCGCTATTTCTTAAAAGCAACTCCAAACCACCTGCTAATTTCTTTTCATGGAGAAAATAAAACCGTCGAAAAAACGGAACAAGAACCAGGGTTTTTAGAAGGCTTAAAGCTTCTGCTAAAGCATCGATATCTGATGGGGATGTTTGCAGCAAACATTATTTACGAACTGATTGTGACAATATTTGACTTCAATTTTAAACTAGCTGCTGGAACTACCTATTCTGGGGTAGCTCTTAGCAATTACCTAAGCCTTTATGGTTCAAGTGTCAATATTGTTTCTTTGTTTTGCTTACTTCTTGGGATAAGTAATGTTACTCGTGTTCTCGGCGTTGGTGTTGCACTCGCTGCCATGCCAATTATTGTGGGAACTGCTCTATTTGGGTTTTTGACCATTGACTCGCTATCGTTTTTATTTGCCTTGATGGTTGGATCAAAGGCAATTAATTATGCGCTAAATGGACCTGCTTTAAAGCAACTTTATATTCCAACAACGAC
>CADEGZ010000293.1 GCA_902827015.1 uncultured Pseudomonadota bacterium | reverse complement strand
TCATTAATCTTTAAAAATCTATAATGGACGTAGCATAACAGATATAACCTTGCTAGATTAGGTTGCTTAAGTTTTCTCAATCCATATACGGTATATTGTCCAGCTAACTCAGCATAGTGAACTACATTTTGTTCTGAAATATCTAACTGCTTTATAATTTCAATTGAACTGTGGTATATTTCAAATAATAACTTGTTCTTTTCGACACTTGATTTTATCTCATTGGTGGTGAAATCTTTTTGTTCTTTTTTAATCAGAGTGAGTTGATAAAATAAGTCGTCTTTCTCCAAAAGCTTGTTTAAAGACTTACGCAGCGACCTATCCATTATTATATAGAGCTTATTACTTATACGTAGCTTCTCGTTATTGCAGCTTCCAGAGACTAAATCTTGTAATATTGAGTAGGATGGCCTAATGATTTTATGTTGATGGCAGTAATCTAAGAGAGAATCAAATAGGTATTTAGGTACAGAGTGCTGTTTTACTACAGATTTTAGATAATTTGATAAATGACTTTGAAAACTCTTGGTATATAAAGACATTTCATATTTATTGAGGATAACTTGACGATTTGAGTAGTATTGTCGATTACTTATTTGCTTCATAGGGAAAGAACTTCCCGCAAAATAAGACTTTATAATAAATCTTACATCTTCTTTGACTGCTTGAAATGTAAAAGAAAAGAAATATTGAGATGTACGAAAATAACCTAAATTCAAAATATAATTGATTTTTACAGGAATGCTATTAATTGTATTTAAGTATTTTTTATCAATCTCATCTAATTCAAAGACAAATTGACGTTCCTCATTATTAAGTTTAGGTATTTTATATAATTTATCAAAATCATCATCTGATAAAATTCTTAATCTTGCCATAATTTACCATTCCAAAAACGAGTGTTTTTGGTGTCCCAGAATAACATTGTAATTTTCCGACATTCCTGACCAAAAATCTGCTTCAAAACTAATACCAATTGCCTTAGAGAAAAAATAGCATATTATTAAGGTTTCTGGAACAGATTTTTTAAACAAAGGTGCGAAAATGAAATTTGGTTATGCTAGAGTTTCAAAAAATGAACAAAGCTTGGAAATTCAAGTGGAAAAATTATCTCAAGCTGGTTGCCATGAAATTTATAAAGAAAAAGTTTCTGGAGCTAAAGACGACAGAACACAATTAAATCATCTTATTGGTAAATTAAGAGAAGGTGATATTGTATGTGTTGTTCGTCTTGATCGCTTAGGTCGAAGAATGACAAAATTAATTGAGTTGATCAATGACTTTAAAGATAGAGGCGTTGAATTTGTTGCGTTAGAAAATAATATTGATACTACAACCCCAATGGGAATGGCGCTTTTTACTGTGTGTGCAGCATTTTCTGAGATGGAAAGAGAGTTGATAAAGGAACGAGTCAAAGCAGGTTTAGAGGCTGTTCATAGTAAAGGCAGAAAAGGTGGGAGACCCAAAGCTCTAACTGCTGACAAATTAAAAAAATTAAAATCATTCACAAAATCAGAAGATTTTTCAGTAACAGAAATTTGTCGCATGGTAGGAATTAGCCGCTC
>CADEGZ010000292.1 GCA_902827015.1 uncultured Pseudomonadota bacterium | reverse complement strand
CGACGACATGTGCAGCATGAGCCAAACGCACGGCGTGACGATGGCTGCGTAGATGAATGGCGCCAACAGCAGCCCCATGTCCCCGTTCGGCGGCGCTTGCAGCGTGTAGTAGAGCCACGACATCGCCGTGATCGGAAACGCGATCGCGCTGCCGATGGCGAGCACTTGAAACAGCACGCCGGCAAGCCACTGGATTGGCCCCGTGCGCACGTTGAAGAACGGCGTGCCGACTGTGGTGAGGCTATCGAAGCGCTCGCGCTTGGCGTTCGCGCGCAAGCCCCACTTCAACAGCACGGCCGCGTCATTGGCGACATTGCCGCCATGGCTGTGCGCGACAACGTGGATGGTGTCGTAGCGATTGTAGAGCCCGCGAATGCGTGCGGCGAGTTTGTTGGCCGCGCGCTCGCGCTCCCACGCGCTGGTCGCGCCACTCCACAGATGCGGCACGATCTCGGCCTCGACACCGCTTGCGCGCAACTGCGCTGTGATCTGCTCCGCGAACGGCGAGCCCTGCTGGTACCATTTCTGGCCGTTGAGGCTTTCCGCCGTGTCGCCGGTGCCGTGCACTGTGACAACGGCGACTTTGTCCGAATTCTGCGACATGTCCCACTCCGCGCGGGAAACTACGACCACGCCAGGAGCGCGGCAATGGCTGGAAATCGTCTCAATCGGCTCGACACGCCCGGCGCCGCCCTGCAATCTCCGGTCAAACTGCGGAGGGGAAAATGCGGGCTTTGATCGCGGCCATCGCGCTCGTCGCGCTTGCGGCGTGCGGGCCGCAGGCGGGTGGCGGCTACAACGTCGAGGAAAAATCGATCGCGCAATTGCAAGCCGAGATCAGTTTGAATACTGACATAGATGCCACCGCTTTTGTCTTGAATGGCAAACCCTTCGTCAAAGGTGCTTGATACAAAATCACCCGATGCTACCGTGACGGTGCCTTTGACTGTAACCGTCGTACCCAACGGCAATCCGCGGGCGTCGCCAATGTTGATTGTAGGCGCGGCATAAACAGGGCTAGGTGTGATCGCAAAGGCCGACAACGAGACCAACAAGGTAATCAAACAAAGAGCTTTGTACTGGTTCATAATTGGATAGGGTTCCTTTTTCTGTAATGAGTGTTGCGTGTTACATACAACGTGATTCGTGCTGCGTGATTCGTGTCGAATGGTTTCACGCAACACGAATCATGCAGCACCTAAAATTATACTTCTCTCCACCTATGCCAAGGAGATCACTCACCATGACATCTACTCACCGGGTTGCCCTCTATTTGCAAGACAAACATCCTATTCGCGATGGTATGGAATACGCCCGTTATGCCGAGGAGCGCGGCTTTGAAGCTGTCTGGCAGGCGGAAAGTCGGCTGGTGCGCGACGCGATTGTGCCAATGGCAGCTTTTGCGGCTGTCACCGAGCGGATCAAAATTGGCTCTGGCGTCATCAATAACTGGACGCGCAATATTGGCCTCTTAGCGGCCACCTTTTTAACGCTGGATGATCTGGCTCCGGATCGGGTGATCTGCGGGATTGGGGCTTGGTGGGACCCACTGGCCAAGAATGTTGGGA
>CADEGZ010000291.1 GCA_902827015.1 uncultured Pseudomonadota bacterium | reverse complement strand
GTCGAGAACATCCGGAAGCCACCGACCTCGAGCGCCTGGTGCCAGCGCGCCATCTCGGCACGCGCATCGGCCACGAAATGCAGCGCCATGTTGGACCACAGCAGCTGCGCCTGTCCCGGTGGCACGTCGGCGGGACGCCAGACCGCGTCGGGGACCAGCGCGCCCCGGCCGAGCCGCCACCACTGCGCCCGGGCAGCGTCCGGGACGGCCGTCGCGCCGGCCGGCGCGACGGCCCCGATCCGCGCGCGGGGATAGGCCGCGCGCAGCAGCTCGCCGCGCAGGTCCGGCGGCAGGCTCCAGTCGACCACGCGGGACGGCTGCAACCTGATCAGCGACAGCCGCTCGGCCATGCGGCGCGCGACCTCCCGGTGCAGCCATGGCCCGTGTGCGGCCGCCGCCAGGCGGCGCACCGACCGCGCCTGCGCCACCCGGTCGACGACGCGCGGCGCTGGCGCTGATGCGGCGGACATCGGGGCAGTATATTGAGGCGATGATGCGCCCTGTGCGGCCTCTTGGCCTGCGTTCGCTGGCGTGGCCGGGGCTGTGCCACGTGTGCATGAGCTGGAACGACGAACCGGTCTGCGCACGCTGCCGCGCCGTGTTCTCGCCCCCGCGCGCTCGCTGTCGGCGCTGTGCGCTGCCGCTGGCCGCCGGCGGTCCGCTGTGCGGCCGTTGCCTGCAGGACGCGCCTCCGTTCGAGGCTTGCGTCTGTGCCGTCGACTATGCCTTCCCGTGGGACCGCCTGGTGACGGGACTGAAGTTCCACCAGCAGCCCGAGCTGGCGTCGCCGCTGGCCGGGTGGCTGGTCGAGCGCGCCGACGCCGAGGCAATCGTGTCGCCCGATCTGTTCGCGCCCGTGCCCTTGTCGCGTGCGCGCCTGGCCGAGCGCGGCTTCGACCAGGCCTGGGCCCTGGCGCGGCAGCTCGGCCGGCGCCGCCATGTGCCGGCGCGCCCGGGCATGCTCGAGCGCCGGTTCGACGGCCCGCACCAGATCGGGCTGACGCGTCGCGAGCGGCTGGCCAACCTGCGCGGCGCGTTCACCGTGCCGGCTCGCGAGCGCGGCCGCATCGCGCAGGCCCATGTGGCGCTGGTCGACGACGTGCTGACCACCGGCGCCACGGCCTCCCACGCGGCACAGGCGCTGCTCGACGCCGGCGCACGGCGGGTCGACCTGTGGGTGGTGGCGCGCACGCCCGAGCCGGCGATGGACGGGTGAGCGCGGTGTTCCGCATCGTGCTCGTCGAGCCGCAGATCTCGCCCAACGCCGGCAACGTGATCCGCCTGGCGGCCAACACGGGCTGCGAGCTGCACCTGGTCGAGCCGCTCGGGTTCTCGATGGCAGACCGGCTGCTGCGACGCGCCGGGCTCGACTACCACGAGTATGCACAGGTCCGGCGTCATGCCGACTGGGCCAGCTTCTCGCTGCAATGCACGCCCGACCCCGCACGCACCTTCGCCTTCACGACACAGGGAACCCGTCATCACCATGGCGTGGACTGGACGCCGGGTGACTGGCTGGTGTTCGGCAGCGAAGCCAGCGGCCTGTCTGCGGCACTGCGTTCGCGCTTCG
>CADEGZ010000290.1 GCA_902827015.1 uncultured Pseudomonadota bacterium | reverse complement strand
GCCAAGCTGTTTGGTAAGTAATTAACGCATAAGCCGCCGAGTGAGATTTATTAAACCCATACCCAGCAAATTTTTCCATTAAATCAAAAATATAGTTAGCTCGAGCACCATCTACACCTCGTTCTACTGCTCCTTTTACAAAAATGGCACGTTGCTTTGCCATTTCTTCTGGTTTTTTCTTGCCCATAGCTCTACGTAATAGATCCGCACCACCCAGCGTATAACCAGCCAACACCTGCGCAATTTGCATGACTTGTTCTTGATATAAAATAACGCCATACGTTGGTTTTAAAATGGTAGTTAAACGTGCATGCAAATATTCTGGTGTTGCTCGCCCATGTTTACGATTAATAAAATCGTCTACCATTCCCGATTGCAAAGGGCCGGGCCTAAAAAGTGCCACTAAAGCAATAATTTCTTCAAAAACATCGGGGCACAAACGCCTTATTAAATCTTTCATACCTCGCGATTCAAGCTGAAAAACCGCGGTAGTACAGCAAGATCGCAATAAATCAAAAGTTTTAGCATCATCTAAAGGAATTTTTGTAATATCAATGGGTGCTTCACCACTTTTTTCCCTAATTTGATTAACTGCATCAATTGCCCAATCAATAATGGTTAGGGTTCTTAAGCCTAAGAAATCGAACTTAACCAATCCAATGGTTTCTACGTCGTTTTTATCAAATTGAGTTAATAAAGTGCCATCATTCACATCACAATACAAAGGGGTGAAATCTGTTAGTTTAGAAGGTGCTATTACCACTCCTCCAGCATGTTTTCCTGCATTACGAGTGATCCCTTCTAATTTTTTAGCCAAATCAATTAAACTCTTTACCTCTTCTTCTTCTTGATAACGTTGTCTTAATGTTTCTTCTTCTGCCAATGCTTTTTCTAAGGTAATGCCTAATTCATGAGGAATAAGTTTTGCAATTTTATCTACAAACCCATAAGGATGGCCCAATACTCGACCTACGTCTCGAATAACTGCTTTTGCAGCCATAGTGCCATAGGTAATAATTTGTGAAACAGATCCCCGACCATAAGTATTTGCAACGTAATCAATAACCCGATCACGCCCATCCATACAAAAATCAATATCGAAATCGGGCATAGAAACCCGTTCTGGGTTTAAGAAACGCTCAAACAATAAATCGTATTGCAAAGGATCAAGACCTGTAATACCCAAAGCATAAGCAACTAACGAGCCAGCACCCGATCCACGCCCTGGCCCCACCGGGATCTTGTTATTTTTAGCCCACTGAATAAAGTCGGCAACGATCAAAAAATACCCTGCATATCCCATCGAATTTAAAACACTCAGTTCTATATTTAAACGTTCAATATATAATTCCGGAACATTTTGTGGAGCAAATTGGTATTTAAGCCCCTGGTGCGCGACAATCTCCAAATGCTGTTCAACACTCTTGTCTGATAAACCAGGATAATGAGGAAGATAAATCTTTCCTAATTTAAGCTCTAATGTACAGCGTTTTGCTATTTCAACGCTATTTTCTAAAGCCTCTGGTAAGTCCGAGAAAAGCGCCGCCATTTCTTCTCTAGTTTTCAAATATTGTT
>CADEGZ010000289.1 GCA_902827015.1 uncultured Pseudomonadota bacterium | reverse complement strand
GTTTTTTATGCATTTCTTGTATAAATTGGCGCACTTCTTTTCTAGCGGCAAAAGGTTTATTAGGAGCTTTGTGTTCGGTCGCTAAAGTACTGTAGGAGAATATCAATAACAGTAAAAAATGCAATGCCTTCTTTGTCATCAATTTCTATCTCTAAATAATGTTCGATGTGTTTGGATAGACATTAATATGCCAAAACTCGCCATAAGTGTTACCAAAGAGGTTCCTCCATAGCTTACTAAAGGAAGTGGGATCCCAACGACTGGTAGTATTCCCATTACCATGCCAATGTTAACAAATACATAAATGAATAAGGTCATAACTAAACCACCTGCCAATAATCGGCTAAAGGTGTCTTGTGCTTGTGCGCTAATATATAATCCTCGGATAATAATATATAAGTAAAGCACAAGTAATATGATACATCCAACCAACCCAAACTCTTCGCCAAAAACAGCAAAAATAAAATCGGTGGTACGTTCTGGTAAAAATTCTAAATGAGATTGGCTGCCGTTTAACCAACCTTTACCATAAAGTCCACCCGAGCCAATGGCTATTTTAGATTGAATGATTTGATAGCTTGCACCTAAAGGGTCGTATTCTGGATCAAGTAAAACCAAGATGCGTTGGCGTTGGTAATCATGCATCAAAAACCATAGAATAGGTAAACATAACGTTATCATCCCTCCAATATAGAAAAGCGTTTTCCAACGGATCCCTGATAAAAAAATAACAAATAAACCACTGCTTAAAATGAGGAGTGCTGTACCAAGATCAGGTTGCTTTGCAATAAGTGCAACTGGGATCAGCAACAATAAAAAAGGGATAATCAGTGTTAATAATCGGGGAGGTAATAAATGGTAATCAAAATATTTGGCAAGCATCATTGGCACGGCAATCTTCATGAGCTCTGCTGGTTGGAAACGTACAAACCATAAATCGAGCCAGCGTTGCGCGCCTTTAGCTATTTGACCGGTAATGAGTATTGCAGAAAGAAGAATTAATGCGACGAAATAGAGCCATGGCGCTATTGTTTTGAATATTCTAGGAGGGATTTGTGCAATACCAATCATGAAAACGCCTGCTACAATAAGGCGTATAACTTGTCGTTCGACAATGTCAATTTCTTGTTTAGAACTATACAGTATTGTAAGTCCTAAAGTGCTAATCACGATCACGCCAATTAATAAAGGCCAATCCAAGTAAATTTTAGAAAAAAAACCTTGTCTTTTATGATACATATTTTATTCCATCTTTTCTTCGCCGCCTACATCACTTTCGTCTTCCCCGGTAAGATCTGACGTTTCAGAGGTGGATTTTGCGTTAAAAAAGCTGTCTAAAACGAGGCGAGTGATGTCTGCTGCCGTTTTAGTGTGTTTATTTTCGATAATAACAGCAATAGCAATTTTTGGATCTTTAACTGGAGCAAAAGCAATAAACCATGAATGATCTCTTAAGTGTGCTTTAACTTTGTTTACTTCATATTTTTCATTTTGTTTTAAATTAAAAACTTGAGCAGTACCCGTCTTACCTGCAATTTTATAGGAAAGTCCTTGGCTGATGCGATAAGCAGTTCCGCCA
>CADEGZ010000288.1 GCA_902827015.1 uncultured Pseudomonadota bacterium | reverse complement strand
TCTTACGTTCTACTTCTCGGGAATCTCTGGTTAAGAATTTTTTCTATTTCAAAGGTCCTCTGAAATCTACGTTGATTTTACATAGAGCTCTGGAAATCGCCATTCGTATAGCTTCTGCTTGTCCTTTAAGACCGCCTCCGTCAACAGAGATTTTAACATTGTATCCAGCACCACCTTCGACAGTCATCATAGGGTCTAGTACTTTTTGTGCGATATCTTTAATTGGAAAGTATTCTGCCAATTGTCGGTTATTGATTAACACGGTTGGAGTGTCGCCACTGGATTTGGTAAGATATACACGAGCTACTGCCGCTTTACGTCTTCCTACTGCATTGATTATTTCCATAGGGGATTATAGATTTATAACTTCAGGCTTTTGAGCTTGATGAAAGTGCTCAGAACCTGCGTAAACAAATAATTTTTTATACATAGCATCACCTAATTTATTTTTAGGCAACATCTTTCTAACAGCGGTCTCAACAACTCTGGTTGGGATACGTGCTAATAACTCACGAGGTGTAGCTGATTTCTGACCTCCAGGATAACCGCTATAGGTTAAATAAGTCTTGTCATCTAATTTTTTGCCGGTAAAACGTACTTTTTCGGCATTGATAACAATGATATAATCCCCACAATCCACATGAGGCGTATAATCCGGACGGTGTTTGCCACGTAATATACTGGCTATATGTGATGACATGCGACCTAACACCAGGTTCTCCGCATCGATCACGAACCACTTGCGAACCACATCCTCAGGACGTGTGTGGCTTGTTCTGTAACTTAACGTATTCAATGGTAATAATTTTAAATGTTTTAAAACTGCTTTTTTATAAAGCGGGGCAAAGGTAAGTCAAGTACGGTCTTATTTTCAAATTTATTTTCATCTTTTTTTTATAAAAGCTTGAAAAAGAGGCCTTTTATGGACAAAATAATTTTATTGTGCGCCGGTAAAGCGCTAAAATAATGATCCATTACCCTTATTTATTTGGTTTTGGAGCACGAAAGTCAGTACTTTTAAAATTTTAGTTCAAAAATGGATGCATTCAATAAAAATCGTCTAGATTTGAGCTAATTAATCCTGAACAAGCAACCAATCCGCCACAATGGGTCATAAATCCTCATATTTCTTTTATTTTGTTGGTGGCTTGTTTATACTGTTAGTTGGTCCCCATTTGTTTGCCGACGGGATGTTTTTAGATGGAGTCACCTATGCGGCCATATCTAATAATCTGGCAGAAGGTCTGGGTAGCTTTTGGAAATTGTATTATACAGCAACCCTTTACCCTGAATTTTATGAACATCCGCCCCTGGCCTTATGGCTTGAAGGTTATTTGCATTTTGTCTTTGGTTCGAGTATTTACGTAGAGCGCTGTTATTCTTTTTTTACAGCCATTCTAACTGGATTAATGATCGTCCTGATATGGAGACAATTGGGACAAGCCTGGACTTTGGCGTGGGTGCCCTTATTGTTATGGTTGCTATTTCCTAAAGTGTCATGGTCGTATTCCAATAATATGCTCGAAAACACGATGGGTGTATTTTTGTGTGCTTCAGTATTTTTTTATTTGAAAAGTTTAA
>CADEGZ010000287.1 GCA_902827015.1 uncultured Pseudomonadota bacterium | reverse complement strand
CCGGCGCCGGCATGCGGCACGACCACCTCGCGCGGCAGGATCGCCAGACCCAGCCCGGCGGCCACCATGCGACAGGCCGCCTCCATGCTGGACACCTGCAGCCGCGGGCTCTGCACCGCCCCGAGCAAGGCCACCTGGCGGCGCAGCAGCCGGTCCATCTGGCCGCCCACGGCCACCACCACGGCCTCGTGCGCCAGCGTGTCGGCCAGCCGCAGCGACGGGCGCCGCGCCAGCGCATGGCCGGGGGCCATGGCGGCGCACAGGTGGTCGCTGCGGTAGCGCGCCAGCTGCAGTTCGGCGCTGTCGATCGCGTCCCAGTACACGCCCAGGTCGGCCGTGCCGTCGCGCAAGGACCGCACGATGGCAGGGCTGACCGCCTCTTCCACGCTGATGCGCAGCCGCGGGTGCCGGGCCATGAAGTGCGCCAGGTCGTCGGGCAGCGCCTCGGCCAGCGCCGACGGGCTGGCCAGCACGCGCACGCTGCCTTGCGCGCCGGCGCCGAAGTCGCCCAGCTCGGTGCGGGCCGCTTCCATGGCCAGCAGCACCTCGCGCGCGCGGCCCAGCAACGCCTCGCCGGCAGGCGTGGGCAGCACGCCGCGGCGCTGCCGCAGCAGCAGCGCCACGCCCACGTCGGCCTCGAGCGCGGCGATGCGCTTGCTCAGCGCCGACGGCACCAGCGCCTCGCGCTGCGCGGCGCGCGCCAGGCTGCCTTCTTCGCACACGGCGACGAAGAGCTGCAGCGACACAGGGTCCAGGGTTCGGGCCATGAGGTTCCGGATTGGAACGTCTCGCATGAAGAATCACCACTCGTATCTTCACCATGGAATGTCTAGAGTCGCACGCCATGGCCATCGACCCCAGCGCTCCCGTCGTCATCCGCGAAGTCGGCCTGCGCGACGGCCTGCAGATCCTGTCCCGCACCCTGCCCACCGCGCACAAGCTCGACTGGCTGCGCGGCGCCCACGCCGCCGGCCTGCGGGAATTCGAGGTCGGATCGTTCGTGCCGCCGCGGCTGATGCCGCAACTGGCCGACACCGCCGAGCTGGTGGCCGCGGCGGACAGCCTGCCGGGCCTGAAGGCATCGGTGCTGGTCCCCAACCTGAAGGGGGCGCTGCGCGCGCTGGAGTCGGGAGCGCATGCGCTGTTGCTGCCGCTGTCGGCCAGCCACGCCCACAGCCTGGCCAACCTGAAGCGCACGCCCGACGAGGCGGTGGCCGAACTGGCCCGCATCCGCGACGCGCGCGACGCCGCCGGCTCGTCCTGCCTGGTGGAGGTGGGTCTGTCCACCGCCTTCGGCTGCACCATCCAGGGCGCCGTCGACCCCGACGAGGTGCTGCGCCTGGTGCAGGCCGCGCTGGACGCCGGCGCCGAGCGCATCGGCCTGGCCGACACCGTGGGCTATGCCGACCCGCTGCAGGTGAAGACGCTGTTCGAGCAATGCCTCGACGTGGCGGGCGAGCGCCTGTCGTGCGGCCACTTCCACGACACGCGCGGCCTGGGCTGTGCCAACGTGTTCGCGGCCTGGCAGGCCGGCGTGCGGCGCTTCGCCGCCTGCACCGGCGGCCTCGGCGTCTGCCCGCACGCACCGGGTGC
>CADEGZ010000286.1 GCA_902827015.1 uncultured Pseudomonadota bacterium | reverse complement strand
CACATCCTTACCCATAAGTTCCAGTTTATTTTTTGCAAAAAAGGTCAAAAGATCAAGAATAAATAAGTTGATTTATTACAATAAGTGTGGTTAAAAGATCAAAAGAAGTAGCTCCAAAAAGAAGTATTATTTACTCCGAGTTTTCAGAAATTGGAGTGAACTTATGAGTTGGGCAGAAAAAGAGATGTCCCTTGTAAATTTTAAAGATGAGAGATTAAAAAAGCGTGCAGTAAAGCTGCTTGATAGTTTAAGTTGTGATCCTACTGCCAGTATTCCTAAAGCATGTAATACATGGAAAGAGACTAAAGCCGCTTATCGCTTTTTTTCAAATGAAAAAGTAAAAAAAGAAGAAATTCTGGATTCTCACAATAAAATGACATTAAGTCGTATAAAAAAAGAAAAGTGTGTTTTATTACTTCAAGATACATCAGAAATTAATTATTTTACTCAAAAAGAAAAGCAAGATGTAGGACCAAGTCATCATAAAAATGAAAGAATATTCTTTTTACACCCAACCATTGCAGTAACCCCTGAACAGTTATGCCTAGGTGTAACGGACGTGTATACTTGGCATAGAAAACAATTGCATAAAGAAACTATGAGTGCTAAGGTTTTGAGAACAACGAGACTACATAAGTGGGATATTTCTGAAAAGGAAAGCTATCGATGGCTGCTCGGTTATCGCCATGCATCTAAAATAGCGCAAGAGTGCCAAGATACGCATATTATTATGATTGCTGATAGAGAAGCAGATATCTCAGACATTTATCACGAAGCCGAACAAATGAAAGAAAGGAAAGCGGATTGGTTGATACGCTTGAAAAATATTAGGCGTGTTATTTTAAACGGAAATGGTGAACGTGGTAGTGTATTGTTATATGAAGAAGTGATGCGAACAAGGTCGGTAGGACAGATTAAATTTACAATGCCGAAAAGAGGCAAAAAGCCCTCTCGCCAAGTAATACAATCTGTTAGAACTCTACGAGTTAGAATTCATCCGCCAACAGGTAGGCGCGGAAAATTACGTCTTCAACCTTTTTGGGCAACCGTCATAGTCACTACAGAAAACAATCCTCCTGCTGGAGAGGAACCAATATCATGGGTATTGTTGACCAACATGGAATTAAATACCACAATTACTTATCAAGACACTATCAAATGGTATTTGTGTCGTTGGAAGATTGAGACATTTTTTTACATTTTAAAGAGCGGTTGTCGCATTGAAGAACTTCAATTAAAAACTGCTAAGAGTTTTTTGCCTTGTATCGCTCTATATTGTATCGTAGCATGGCGCATTCTTACTTTGACTCATGTCGCGAGAGTTACACCTGATATTACCTGTGAGGTTATGTTTGAAAAGATAGAATGGCAATGTGCATATTCTACAATACATAAAAAACCTCCTCCTACACAGCCTCCAACCATACAAGAAATGATTATTTTAATTGCCAAACTTGGCGGATTTTTAGCTAGAAAAAGTGATAGATTTCCAGGGCCAAAATCTATTTGGTTAGGGTTCAGTTGTTTGCGGAATTTTGTTATGGCTTTCGAAGTAAATGAGAAATTTATTAGAGGTACTTATGGGTAACGATGTG
>CADEGZ010000285.1 GCA_902827015.1 uncultured Pseudomonadota bacterium | reverse complement strand
CGACATTTTGAAACAGGCGGCGGGAGAGTTTGTCGTGGAGTATGATTCGCCCCTGTCTCGCGCGCAGAAGGCGGAAGGCATTTCGGGGTTCTTTCGACTCGTCGATTGGTCCCGTGATTATGTGCAGATCACCGGCGACAAGAGGCCGCTGGACTTTCTGGATTGGGATGCGGCGATGCCCGAGATTGCCGCGGGTCAAGCGGTGCCGACGCGCTGGATCAAAACCCTCGACGCGGTGCTCCAGATGCGCCAGCAGCAAGCCCAAGCCGCACAACAGCAGCAGATGGTGGACGCGGCGCCGGCGATCTCGTCGCTCGTCAAGCCGATGATGCAAGGCGCACGCGCGTGAAAACATCGGACATCATCAATCGAGTGAAAGAGTTTTTAGGGTTCCGGAAGCTCGCCTATCAACGCACGTTCGTACCAGAAGACCGAGACAACGTGCTGGTGCTCGAAGACCTTGCGAAGTTTTGTCGCGCCCATGAGACGACGGCGAGTGCGAACGACCGCGCCTCGTGCATCATGGAAGGCCGGCGCGAAGTGTGGTTGCGTATTCAACAACATCTACAGCTTTCCGACGACCAATTGTGGAAGCTGTATCACAAGGGAGAGTGACGCATGTTTGACCGACAGAAAGGGTTGTATCGATCACCAGAGGGCGCTCCGGGCGGCACGGGTGATACCCCTGAGCCGTCCGCAGCCGCAGCCGCGGCGGGAGCGTCCGGTCAACCTCCCGCCGCTGGCAGCGGCAGCGGCGACGGCGCGGCGGCATTCGATTGGTCCAAACAGGGGCTCGACAACGACGCCATGGCGCTCGTGAACGATCGGCAATGGAAAGGAATCCCCGATGTTCTGTCGTCCTACCGAAACTTGGAAAAGCTCTCGGGGGTCCCTCCCGATCGCATCATCAAATTACCCGGTGCCAACGACCCCGTGGAATCATGGGGCGCGGTCTACGACCGTCTCGGTCGACCAAAGGCGGCAACCGATTACAAGATCCCGCTCCCCGAAGGGGATTCCGGAGAGTTCGCGAAGGTTATCGCGCCGATTTTTCATGAAGCCGGATTGTCGCAGGGGCAAGTGCAAAAGATCGCGGAGAAACACAACGCCTTCATTGCTGAACAGACCAAGGCGGCGACCGAGAGAGCGAAGACCGCACACGCCGCAGAAATGACGGCGCTCCAGAATGAATGGGGCGCAGACTATCAAAAGAACAACGATGTCGTGGATCGCGCCGCGGAGAGTTTCGGGATGACAAAAGACCATATCCTGGCGCTGAAACAAGCGATGGGGCCGAGCGCGGCGATGAAGTTTTTGCACAACATCGGATCTCGGATCCCAACGGAAGGACAATTTGTGGCCGGCGACAAAGGCGGGGGATCCAGGTTCGATGCGATGACGCCGCAGATCGCCGCGGCGAAGATTGACTCGAACATGAAAGACCGGACGTTCATCGAGAAGTTCAACAGTAAAGACCCTGTGGTTCGAGGGGAAGCACGGCAAGAGATGGAACGGTTGAACCAGATCGCCTATCCAGGGGCCGTCGAGGGGCAGGGGCGCGGATAGGAAACAACACAGATGTGTCACAAAGCGCTCACCGGGTCGCCTC
>CADEGZ010000284.1 GCA_902827015.1 uncultured Pseudomonadota bacterium | reverse complement strand
TTTAACAAGTTGAATGTAGATTTACAGTTTGATTTTTTATATTAAGTTAAAAATGATTGTCCTGGTCCGACCCCCTAATTCTTGGACACTTTTTCCAATAAACCAAACGGAAATTTTCAGGTGCAAAACGGAAATTTTCAGGTGCAAAACGGAAAAATTTCAGGTTTAAAAATCAGGAAAATTTCAGGTGTTTTTTTATCAAAAAATTACTTTCTGCAATCAAGCGGATTGGTTAAAGAATAATGTGTCATATCAATGTTGAGCGACTTTAAATACTTGTAAGGAGATTTGTAACCGACTCCCGAATGTATTCGCACGAAGTTATAAAATTTTACAAATCTATTCAAAGTATTAGCGGCTTCACTTAACGTTCTGAACTCATATTTCTGGCAAACTGTTCTTTCCAAAATACTGTGATAAGACTCTATGTGTGCATTCTGTTCCGGGGTAGCCGGTTTGCAAAATTCCTGTGTTACACCTTCCTTCTTTTCAAAATACTTTTGGACTTGTTCAGCCACGAACTGGGAACCATTGTCACACCGTATGTAGATACTTTTTGGTAATGGATACTGCTCAAAAATTTGATCGAATAAATTCAATACCTCCTTCTTCTTTATCTTCCAGCCCAGATAATGTCCTAAAACCCACCTGGTCTTTACGTCAATTACGGTAAGCAACATCGCGTTCCTATTCATACCCGCAACATAGATATACTTGATGTCAAATTCCAAGTAATCAAAGGCTTCCTTAGTTACTGGCAGTAAGTCTTTTACCCAGTTTCGCTTTGTCTTTTTCCTCGGTTTAAACTTGTTTAACAGGTCATTTTCCCGCATCAAGCGATAGACTTTCTTTGGATTGATAATATAATCCTTCTCTTGTCTTAACCAATGTGTTGTTTTCAAATAACCATAATCTACAAACTCTTCACCTAAGATATACTCAATATCTTTCACTACCATTTCATCGGCTACTCGGCTCCCGTTTGTTTTGTAAGTAAACCCACATATAGGTTTTCCCCTTTTCGATTCTCCTCTTTTAGGTTGATGATAATAAGTACTTCTGGGAATTTTACATACTTCCAATACCAACGATTTAGGGTAGCCTTGCTTAATGAAATCTTCGCCTACTAATAACCTGTCTTGCTTACTTATTTGCTTTTTTTTAGCAGCTCCTCATTTATCCGTAGGCGTAGTTCTTTCTCAGCTACCAGTTCCTTGAGTTGTTGATTCTCTCGACGTAAGCGGCTCAGTTCTTCTGATTCTTCCGTAGGCTTATTCGCCCTTCTTAGACCAGCCTCTCCCTGCTCTGCATAGGACTCTAGCCAGTTGTAAATTGAATTAACGGAAACGCCAAACTCTCTTGCTGCTTTTACATTTCCATTCGACTTCGCATAGTTAATTACTTGAAGCTTTTCGGTCGATGACCAGGTTTTTCTGTGCTTTGACATGTTTTGTAATTTTATTCCACTAAATTTACAAAAATTGTGTCCAACTATTTAAGGGGTTGAAGAGACATGAACAACCTGAAATTTGCGCTAATTCAATAATTTGCTTGATTAACATTGTAAGTTATTTATTGTTATCGAGCGATCTGAAAGGCACTGTAGAATC
>CADEGZ010000283.1 GCA_902827015.1 uncultured Pseudomonadota bacterium | reverse complement strand
ATTTTAATTCCTGCTTACCCCAGTTTAAAGTGATGATGTCGACACTGGATAGCGAAATAAACGGATTTGCCTATCCGGTATCAAGTATAATTGTTTCTGGAAATACAGCTGACGATTTGCTGTACCTTCCAATACTTGAGCAAACAAAAAAAAGCCTTGGTTCAGCCGCTCCTTTTTTGATAGTGGGTGATAAAAAACTGGGTAGTGCAAAAAATCGTGCTCAAATTGTGGAGGGGGGAAATTACTATTTATCGCCCTTGTCAGCCATTCAGGTATCGGCATCAACATTAAAAACACTTATAGCAGAAAATAAAGAACGAATAAAAAATGTATTAATAGATGGCGAAAAGAAAGGAGAGGGGTTTGAATACAAGGCAGAGATGAGTATTTCTCAAGAAGATGAAGGGCTAAATAAATTAACAACTTGGACAGAAAGAAGAATTGTATTTCAGAGTGTAGGCCATGCCAAGTCGGAGGTTGCCGCGCTTGAAAAAAAGATTATAGATACAAAAGAGGAATTAGCAAATGTGCTGGTGAGAAAGCAGGGAAAACAGACATTAGAAACAGAAGAGGAAATAGAGGCAGAGGTATCAAGAATATTAACTGCGTCAAAAGTGGAATGCTATGTGAGCGTGGAGTTAATAAAAACGGTGGAGGTGAAAAAAATAAGAGGATATAAGGGTGGAAAATCCAGGACTGAAAAGAAAGAAAAGTTTGAGTTGTCAATTAAATTAAATGATCAAAAAATAGAGGAAGATAAATCTTATTGTGGCTGGTGTGTATATGCGACAAATGCGCCATTGAAAGAAATGAAAATAAAAGATGTAGTAAGCATGTATCGAGGTCAATATCAAATAGAAAGTCGATTTAACGATTTGAAAAATAAAGTGACGAAATTAATGCCTGTGTTTTTACAAAAAGAAAACCGGGTACGGGGTCTAATAAATTTTATGATGATTGGCTTAAAAGCAATATGCGGGATGGAAATAACAGTTGCCAAGAGATTAAAAAAGGAGAGTAAAACATTAACTGGTATTTATGCTGGGAATCCCAAAAGAGGGACGGACAAACCAACGGCTAAAATGATGTTAAGCCGATTTACAGGAGTTTCTATTTCGGTCTTCATGGAAAAAGGGACGGTGAAATTTATCGGGTTAACACCACTGGATGCAGTTCAATTAAAAATTCTAAGATTATTGGGATTTGAAGAGGATATTTATTCTGGATTAGTCGAGAAAATGAATTTAAAATTACGGGCTTGAATATGGGCGAACGTGGAGTTATATATCTAATTATCAAGGTTTATTATTGAATAGAATAACTTCATTAACAAAAGAAATTTTTGTCAAATCAACTGACATCAGTATTGAAAGAACAAGAAGACTGAAGTTAACTTATTTAGTTTCTATTGTATCAAAATGACTTAGTTTTTTAGTATTAATTGTTTCAGTACCACTTACACTTAATTATTTAGGTTCTGAAAAATTTGGTCTACTTAATACTTTAATTTCAACGTTTGCGGTGTTTAATTATGCAGACTTAGGCTTGGGCATGGGAATTCAAAATACCTTACCTTCACTTATTTTTAGTGATGAGGAAAATAATATTAAAAAATATAT
>CADEGZ010000282.1 GCA_902827015.1 uncultured Pseudomonadota bacterium | reverse complement strand
TCTCCGTTTTAAACCACATCCCACTTGCTGTCCCCAAATCGTTTTCAATAATTCTGGCATGTTTTGGCAACATCGCTTGGTTGCGATTCACCGTTAACATCGGTTTATTAAATTGCACAAAAAATGCCTCAATCTTTTTTAAAATTTCAGGATACATTACCAATTCATCGTCAAAATAATTGGTAAGCACCAATTTGGTAATGTCATCATTTGTTGGTCCCAATCCACCCGTTAAAAAAATAAAATCACACCTGTTAATTGCACCGTCCACAGCACGAATAATATGCTCAGAAGTATCCGAAATACTCACAATTTCAGCGATGGAAATCCCTAATTCATTCAATTTTTTGGCAATATGTGCCGAATTGGTGTCAATCGTTTGACCCACGAGAATTTCATCTCCAATAGTGATTATGATTGCTTTCATTTTATTTCTAGGATCGCTCCAATTTAAATCTTGGTATTCTTTTTGCTAAACTTAAAGAAATTATTAAGTTTGACAAATATAAAGAAACAATAGAAATGAAAAAATTAGGAATTATTTTTGGACTATCATCGCTTTTACTTTTTACACAATGCGATATTTTAGAAAGTGTAGCAAATGATATATTAACAGCTTCTGATAGCACCTCTACAAGTGCTTCATTAACAAACGATGAGGTAATTGCTGGATTAAAAGAAGCGCTTACCGTTGGTATTCGAAACGGAGCCACCGCCGCAAGTGCACAAGATGGTTTCTTTATGAACAATGCCATTAAATTACCATTTCCAGAGGATGCTATTGCGTTACGAGACAAAGCTATCGAGTGGGGATTACAAAATAAGGTAGATGAAATTACCCTTACCTTAAATCGCGCCGCCGAAGAAGCTTCAAAAAGTGCAGCACCCATCTTTGTGGATGCCATCACTTCCATGAGCATTTCAGATGGATTTGCTATCTTAAAAGGCTCTGATTCTTCAGCCACTATGTATTTAATGGATAAAACCACCGCGCCTTTAACCAATGCTTTCAAACCAGTGGTTCATAACGCTATCGAAACCGTTAAATTAACAAGCTATTGGGAACCAGTGGCAACGCGTTACAACAAGTTTGCAAAGTTAGCGCAACGCCCACAGGTAAATCCAGACTTGGATCAATATGTCACCACCAAAGGCATCTCAGGTCTTTTCCATTTAATTAAAGGAGAAGAAAAAAAGATTCGCTTAAATCCAGCAGCACGCGTCACCGATTTATTGAAAAAAGTATTCGGCAGTGTTTTAAGATAAGGCAGCAAAACATTAATTAAAAGGCGTTTATTTTTTAATAGACGCCTTTTTTTATTTCTTTTTTTAGGCACCTGTTCCTGCTATTCGCTATAGTCCCGACATCCCGTCCCCAACTCGTTGGGGATCGGGATCGTCGGGAGCTGCCGCTGCTATCAGGGGTGGGAGTTGAGTATTGAGTTTGAGTTTAGAGCGTGAGGACAAATTGTGGAGTCTTGAGGGCTAAGGACTAATCCTTTTGTGTGGTTTTATGAATTAAATGATTAGATAACAACAAAGTAAATTCAAATAATTTTAGCATTTTATGTTATTCACAATTCTTCTCCCACACGAAAGGATTGACTTCGTCGAACTTCGTTT
>CADEGZ010000281.1 GCA_902827015.1 uncultured Pseudomonadota bacterium | reverse complement strand
TCATAAATAGATATATCAAGAGATTTAAGATCGATAATTGGTATTTTATTATTCCCGATGATTGAATCTATTACTTTTCTTGTTTCGCCAAATGTTCTGGAACTGCCGAGTATAATTATAGGGTTTGTCATGATTTTCGAGGATGAATATTCTGCTATTATGATAATTATTTAAATGAAATAGTATTTACTTAACAAGTGAAGGGAAAATTTTCCTATAAATCCTCGGCAATCCTATTTATGAATTTTTTAGCTATCCTAAGTAATTTTGCTTCCGGAGTCAAATTTTTTGCCGCCCATTTTTTTATCCATGGTTCGGCTAGTTGCCACATATTAATCTCCGGATCTAGGCTTTGTCCTATACCCTCTACGACCACAACCGTTTTCTGGAGGAGTAAAAGTTGAGGCTGTGTTTCCATGCCAAATTCTTCGGTGATTTTGAATAATTGAGCTAAAAGGTTTCCTATCGAAATATTTTTAATCTGTTTACCGATAATCGGTTCGGCTATTGCCCGACACCTTTGAGCAAAAAGCTCTAAATTCGTATTTTTAGGTATATAGCTTATCCTATGATGAACACTTGCGACAAGTTTATAATCTCGTTTCAAAAAAGCATATAATATTTCGGCAATAGCTAGCCTATCATCTTCTGACAAGATACCTATAATACCGAAATCTATAAGTGCTATCTCACCGTTTTTCTTTACAAGAATATTTCCAGGGTGTAAATCAGCGTGGAAAAACCCATCTCTATAGGCCTGGTTGAAAAAGATAACTGCAATTTTAGCGGCAATATCATCAGGATTTAATTTGTTTTTAATTAGTTTTTCCCTGTTGTAAATTGATATGCCGTTGATCCATTCTAAAGTTATTATTTCCTCTGAAGTTAAGTCCCAGTAAATTTTTGGTATACAAATGCTCTTGTCCAGAGCGAAATTATCAGCAAGCCTTGAAGCAGCGGCGGCTTCCATTAGGAGGTTTAGCTCGCAATTCATTGATTCTCGGAAAACTGCTATTACCTCACGCGGTTTAAGTCTTTGTGAGCTTCTGACAAATTTTGCTGTAAAATCTGCAACAAATTCCAAGAATATAATGTCATTGTTATATGTTTTAGTAATATTCGGTCTTAAGATTTTAACTGCCACTTTTTCGCCTGTTACAAGAACTGCTTTGTGCACTTGGGCAATAGAAGCTGCAGCAACTGGAATGTCATTAAAGCTAGAAAATATTTCGGATATTTTTGTGCCAAAAGTTTCTTCTATCTTAATTTTTACAATTTTGGCATCGAAAGCAGGTAACTTATCTTGAAGAGATTTTAAATGATTTGCTACGTCTTGCCCAATTAAATCCGGTCTGGTCGAAAGAGTTTGACCGAATTTAATATAAATTGGACCTAGATCCTTGAAGAGATTCGATAACCTTATGCCAAAGGCTTGTTTTGGTTTTATGAAAAATTTTTTAGGATATACTATCAGGCATGCTAATCCAGCTAAGAGCTTTATTCTTCGAGGGATTTTTATTTTTTCCGGGTAAGTAAGAATCTGATATTTGCTTATCTTATGTAGAAATAATACGAGGTTAGCAATATTCTTAATGCAATTGATCATATTTTATAGCCATAATGGATA
>CADEGZ010000280.1 GCA_902827015.1 uncultured Pseudomonadota bacterium | reverse complement strand
GGGTGCAGGTCGGTGTCGAAGGCCGTCAGCGTCCGGTCACAGCACTCGCAGACCAGCCGCAGTCCGGTGGTGCCGCCGCAGGGCCGGTGCCGCAACGCGGCGGGCGGCCCATCCCGAAAGCCGCCCCAGCGCTCGCCCCAGTCCTTGAGCGCCACCATCAGCGGCCACAGGTCGACGCCCTTGCGGGTCAGGTGATAGTCGAACCGGGCCGGCTGATCCTGATACAGGCGCAGCGAGACGATGCCGTCGGCCGAAAGGGCCTTCAGACGCTGCGCGAGCAGGGCCGGTGATGCGCGCAGCTGGGCCTGGAGCGACTCGAACCGGCGCGAACCCATGAACAGCTCGCGGACGATCATCAGGGTCCACGGGTCGCCCACCGCGCCGACAGCGCGCGCAACGGGGCACACGAGCTCGCCGATCTGATTTGAACGCATGGCCTTGTGTGCGGCTGCAGCCACCGGCAGCAGCTACCTTGTCACTTCGAAATCTGTAGTGTTCCAGCGGCAGCGGCCGGCGTCAACTGCGCGGCAACGAACCTGTGGCCGTGGCAATGCCATGCCTGCGGCCCGAGCCATGGCCCGACGCCTGTCTGGCCCGCCGCCGGCACGGGGCGCGGGAGGGACCCGTTCCACCGCCGTCGGCGCCGCTTCGCCGTCCGGGCCCATGTTCGCAAATGTGGAACGTTTGGTTCTCATTTGCGAATGACTCAAGAATGAGCCATGGACATCGACAGCGCCGTGGACGACCGGGCCGGCACCTTGGTGCCGCGGTTCGGTGCCAGCGGCCGCGCAGCCGCCGTGCGCGGCGCATGAGCCGGGCCCTGCGGCCTCGAGGATCCCGATGGTCGCGTCGCTGAGGGCTGTCTGTCGCGCGGCATCCGTCGTGATGGTGCTGCTGCTGCTGCTCATGGTGGTGGTGATGAACGCCCTGGTGGTGACGCGCTACGCGTTCTCCTACTCGGCGCCCTGGACCGAGGAGGTCACCCGCTACGCGATGGTCTGGATGGTCATGCTCGGCGCCGGCGTGCTGACCCTGTTCGACGACCACATCGCCCTCAACCTGGTGGCCGACCGGCTGCCACGCAGGGTGCGGCCGTGGCAGCGGCTCTTCGTGCAGCTGTGCGTGCTGGCCGCCGGGCTGCTGATCACCTGGGAAGGTGTGCGCTTCGCGCTGGGGATGCGGTCGGTGATGTCGACCGCGATCGGGGTCTCGATGGTCCACGCGGCCGTCGCGGTGCCGATCGGCGCGCTGATCATCTCGGCCTTCGCGGCCGTGCGCGTGGTCGTCGAGCTGGCCGACATCGTCGGCGCCAGGCCGCCGTCCCTGCCCGACCAGTTCGAGTTCATGGACAACTCGTTCAAGCCGGTCGCCGACGCGGGCCTGCAGGCGGGCTCTGCCGCCCACGCACCTCGGCAGGACGGCCCGCGATGAGCATCGAGGTGTTCCTGCTGCTGTTCCTCGGCCTCATCCTCGCGGGCGTGCCGATCGCGTTCTCGATGGCCGTGGCCTCGGCCCTGTACTTCGTGACCAAGGATGTGTCGAGCCTGGCGCTGATCCCGGACAAGATCTTCGAGGGCCTCGACAACGTGGTGCTGACCGCGATCCCGTTCTTCCTGCTCGCGGGCGAGCTGA
>CADEGZ010000279.1 GCA_902827015.1 uncultured Pseudomonadota bacterium | reverse complement strand
CTTCTAATCCCACTGCCATCCTTGCACGATCTCCTTTAGTTAAAATATCGTCTAGCAAATAAGTACGAAGATCCATCATTTGCATCATTTCCACGAAATGTTTATCTTGATCAAATGGATGTTCTAACCCTAGCCAAGGATAAATCGCTTTCTCTTGTCCTCCTAATACTAAAGCAGCTGGCTCGTCCCAATGGCTTACTAACATCCTGTAAAACAAGTTCGGCTGAATGGCTGTTAAAACATCTGCCAATTTATAAAGTTTATCTCCCATTAATCTTATTTGAAAACGCTTAGGCAAAATTTTTGAAATATTATTCCAATATCTGGGTGAAACCTGACGGATCCCCTCTGCACTTAAACGTCGTAACCAATAAGGCAATTTTTTCATTTTACACCAAATATCTCGCCCCGCAAAATAACGATGATAGCCTGCGAACAGTTCATCTCCACCATCTCCAGAAAGGCTAATGGTAACAAACTGGCGTGCAAGTTTTGATACTAAAAATGTTGGTATTTGCGAAACATCTGCAAAAGGTTCATCACACCAATTAGGAATATCTGGAATAATCGCCTGAGTTTCTTTAGAATTTAGATAGTGTTCTCGATGCAAAGTTCCTAAGTGTTTGGCAACTTCGGCTGCATATCGCGACTCATCATATTCTGTTTCATGAAACCCAATTGAAAAAGTTTGTATAGGAACACTGCTTTGTGCTTGCATGAGTGCAACAACCGTTGAACTATCAACTCCCCCAGAAAGAAAGGCTCCTAGAGGAACATCGGCTACCATTCGCCGTTTAACGGCATCTTTTAATAATATTTCTAATTCCTCAACAAGCTGTGGAGCCGATAGTTCTGTAATATTTTGTTGCGCCTCTAAAACAACACGTTGTAAATCCCAAAACTGAGTTTCTCGGGGTTGCTTAGATAAATCAATTGATAACACAGTACCCGGTGCAAGCTTATAGATCCCCTTAAAAATAGATAAAGGGGTTGGGACATAATTAAAGCGAAAGTAAGACACTAAAGCATCTTTATCAATCTCTGGTTTCCATGCTGGATGAGCCGTAAAACTTTTAAGTTGCGACCCAAAAAATAAAACACCTTGATTAAAACCCCAATAAAGTGGCTTGATGCCTAATCTGTCTCGCACTAAAAATAATGTTTTTTGCTGTTTATCCCAAAGGGCAAAGGCAAACATACCAATTAATCGTTGGCAAGTGGCTGTAACCCCCCATTTTTCACAAGCCTCTATAATAACTTCTGTATCTGAATGTCCCTTGAATTGACAACCTTGAAGAATTAATGTTTCTCTTAATTCTACTGTATTATAAATTTCTCCATTATAAACAATAACGAAACGTTTAGAATTCGATACCATCGGTTGATGCCCAGCATCACTTAAATCTACAATTGCAAGCCGTTGATGGCCTAATGCTAAACCAATGGTTTCATCACACCAAACTCCCCAAGAATCTGGGCCTCGGTGCGCTATCTTTTCAGACATTGATCGAATAAGCGTTAAAACTTCCGCTTTTGGAGATTGCCCATTAAAATCCCAAAAACCCGTTAGCCCACACATTTATATTTCCCTAAAACACATAAAATTCAAGTGCGAAGGGTATACCCCTCATA
>CADEGZ010000278.1 GCA_902827015.1 uncultured Pseudomonadota bacterium | reverse complement strand
TTTTCAACGCCAGAAATATTTCCCAAGGCGTCAATGGTTTCTTCGATGAACAAAAAATAGTCTTTGTAATAGCGTACTTGAGTTTCGGCGCCATAAGGATCGATGTATGCCAGAGGTGCGTAAAAACGATTTTGTGCGTCATTGGAGGTTTCACCTGTAGATAAAAATCGGGTGGTTCCAGAACGAATCCACCAATTTTTATCACCTTCGCTATGCGTGAATTTGCCTTCCAAAAGTAGATCGACACCTACTTTTTCTCCAAAAATATCGTTGATTAATTCAGGGGTGTAGGCTAATTGATAACTTTCATAAGCAATTGCTTTTGAACCCAAATGATAGAGCGGCAAGGCTTCGTTTAAGTCGTCATTGTAATAAGTTGAGCGGACATGCTCTATCAATCTTATTTGAGCTTTGTTAGCCTCAAATGGTTTATCAAATTCGTGGTAAAGTACCTCATTAGAATCATTTTCTGAAAATAGAATCTCGAAATCTGAAGGTGAATAAAAAAAATGCGCTTTTAAAACATTTTTTAAGTCGAATGTTTTTACCTCGGCCGGCATAGGCAAGCGGTAAATATTATCCGAAATAATGTCTTTAGTGAACCGATTTTGACTGTAGATGATAGTTGTTTTAGCTTGTTCTAATTTCGTTTCAGCTGGTAATTCACTGGCGACGATTAGACGAGGATAAACCACAGCCACCGACTCCAAAATCTGACCATATTTATCCAATTTAAGGTTCAAATTATGGGCAATTCTTGGATCTTTTGGATTACGTTCGTACGTGTATGAAATTGCTTCACTTTGTACAACTGTAAAAACAGCATGTTTATTTTTTCCTTTTGGTTGAATTAGTTGAATGAAACAATTGTTGGTTGCCACCGAATAGGGAATAAGTTCACGTTCAAGGTCTTCTGGATTTGATCCATATTTAACCGCATCTTTTGCAAAGACTTCTGAGCGCAACCCCATTCCTTTGCACGCGCGATATGCTTCTCTCAATTCAACAGTAGATAGTTGATTTAAGAGTTCAAGTTCCAACCCTTGTGCAAGAATTAATTTTGCATCGGGCAATTCAATTTCGTGGTGTTCTGGTGAAAAACCAAAACGTTTAATTTCATTGTACCAATAATCGTTTGAAAATTGGCTTAAAATTTTTTCGTTTTGCAAAAAGGCACCGGTATGACTCCAAGACTTTGTGATGACAGGTTCTTGGTGAAGCGATTCTTCAACAATATTCGTAGCATTCGATTTCTTCCAATTTTCGAAGGTTTCGCTATCGGTTTGTTCTACCATTCCAAATCCACGAAATTCTCTTTCGGCATGGTCGTAATATCCGTGATGGTATTGGTATTTACTAACAAAACGATACCCGGAGATTTTATCTTCAGTAATGGTTTCATCTACACAATAAACAGGAAAGTGAAGTTTAGTGACCCAAGGTTTCCCCGCTTTTTTATCTTGCAAATAATAGTGGGTAGAAGGTTTGTATTTCATTGAAACTTCTTTTCCCATATTGTTCTGATAACCAATCATTATATGGGGTTTCTTGCTATTTAAAAGGTCGATATATTTCAGCGGAATCCGTTCGTTTTTTTGCAATGAACTTGACCAGACGATGCAGGGTAGACCGTT
>CADEGZ010000277.1 GCA_902827015.1 uncultured Pseudomonadota bacterium | reverse complement strand
CCAAAAGAACCAATCCTTTCACCTTCCTGCAGCAGGTGCGGGCGGAGGTTGCCAAGGTCGTGTGGCCGACGCGCCGCGAAACCGTGATCTCGACGATCATGGTGTTCGTGTTCGCGACGATCGCGGCGATCTTCTTCCTCATCGTCGACGGCGTGCTCGGCGCAGGTTCCCGCTGCATCCTCACCGGTGACGGCACGCAGTGCCCGTTCGGGATGAGCCCGTGGCTCCTCGTAGGCCTCGTCGCAGGGGTCGCGGCCCTTGGCTACATCGCCTGGTCGATGGCCCAGGCGCGCAAGAACCAGTAGCGAAGGGACGCCCCGAATGAACGCCCCGGCCAAGCGCTGGTACATCGTTCACGCCTACTCGAACTTCGAGAAGAAGGTGGCCGAATCGATCCGTGAAACCGCGGACCAGCGCGGCCTCACCGATCTTTTCGACGAAATCCTCGTCCCGACCGAGAAGGTCGTCGAGGTGCGCCGCGGCCGGAAGGTCGACGCCGAGCGGAAGTTCTTCCCGGGCTACGTCCTGGTGAAGATGACCATGACCGACGAGGCGTACCACCTCATCAAGAACACCCCGAAGGTCACCGGGTTCCTCGGCGCGGATTCGCGGCCGATGCCGATCTCGGATCGCGAGGCGCAGCACATCCTGCAGCAGGTGCAGGAGGGCGTCGAGCGTCCGAAGCCTTCGATCAGCTTCGATGTCGGCGAGCAGGTGCGCGTGTCGGACGGCCCGTTCGCCTCGTTCAACGGCCTCGTGGAGGAAATCGACGAGGGGCGTGCCCGGCTCAAGGTTGCGGTGTCGATCTTCGGCCGCGCAACCCCGGTCGAACTCGAATACGGCCAGGTCGAGAAGATCTGATCGTCAAAGGGTGTGGGAGGGCAGGGGCGCCGCCAACGCTCCGGGCCCGTACCACGCCATTCCTGAAGCCACCGCTGTGGCGATTGAGAGGAACGAAGAATGGCAAAGAAAGTCGCTGGCTACCTGAAGCTTCAGGTGTCAGCCGGATCAGCGACCCCGTCGCCGCCCATCGGGCCGGCGCTCGGTCAGCGCGGCATCAACATCATGGAATTCTGCAAGTCCTTCAATGCCCAGACCCAGGGCATGGAGAAGGGCTCGCCGGTGCCCGTGGTCATCACCTACTACCAGGACAAGTCCTTCACCTTCGTGATGAAGACGCCGCCGGTGTCCCATCTCATCAAGAAGGCGGCCGGCATCGGCAAGGGCGCGACGAACCCGGGCCGCGGGTCGGCGGGGAACATCACCCGCGCCCAGCTCCAGGAAATCGCGAAGGTCAAGCTCGCCGATCTCAATGCAGAATCGGTCGATGCCGCGGCGCGCATGGTTGAAGGCTCGGCCCGTTCCATGGGCCTGACGGTGGTGGACTAGACCATGGCGAAGGCAGGCAAGAGACTGCGCGCGGCCCTCGACGGGATCGATCGCATGAAGCTGTACCCCCTCGAGGAGGCGGTTGCGGCGGTCAAGGAGCGTGCGAACGCGAAGTTCGACGAGACCATCGAGATCGCGATGAATCTCGGCGTCGACCCGCGTCACGCCGACCAGATGGTTCGCGGCGTCGTCGCGCTTCCGAGCGGCTCCGGCCGCACGATGCGCGTGGCCGTGTTCGCCCGTGGCGAGAA
>CADEGZ010000276.1 GCA_902827015.1 uncultured Pseudomonadota bacterium | reverse complement strand
ATGGATTTTTTATGGAAACCACTCGTGCATGGTCTATTAATGCGTGTCGCAATAAATTTCAATTTGGTTGCGAATACGCCCGCCGCATTCAAAAAGGGCGATTAGTAAATACCATTAAAAATCCAAACTATAGAGGAGTCACTATACCTTTTTGGAATAAACTTAAAGCAGTAGGGGATAAGGCTTCTTTTAAAATTTGGGGTAGTCCCTTCTGTGGGAAAGGAGAACCCAATCAATGTATTCATGTTGGGCACGCCACTCCAGTTTGTCATTTTGAAAAAATTGAAGTTTTTGGTGGAGCCACCTAAAATGTATGAGCTTTTTAATACCTTTGCCAAATTACTTTTTAGTCAACTACAAGAAGGGGAAAATCTTTCACTATTTTTATCGGCTGAAGAAAGCTTTTTTTTACGAATTAATAAAGCAAAAATAAGGCAATCAATTCAAGTTAATCAAGGTGATGTTACTTTAACATTTATTAAAAACAAAAGAAACCTTTTTGTAACTATCCCTTTTGGAACCTATCAAGAAGATAACATTCAAAAAGGATTGAAGGCGCTTCACGAGTGTCGTTATGGATCTGAACAATTGCCCATTGATCCTTTTTGTATCACTTTGGATAACCTTGGTGAAAGCTTTGAAGATCATACGGGTGATTTTCCCAAAGATGAGGAATGGTTTAACGTTTTACTACCACGCCTTCAAGGTATAGACTGCGCTGGCTTTTTAACGGCTGGAAATGTCATACAAGCGAATCGTAATTCGCTTGGACAAAACCACTGGTATAAAAGTCGTAGTTTTTTCTTTGATTGCTCCCTTTATACTCCTGATCAGCAATCTGTTAAATTGTTTTATGGGGATAAAGTCTGGTCCGCTATTACTTTTGAAGAAAAACTTAAATCTGCAAGAAATCAACTTGCAAGTATGAGCACTCCTAAAAAAGTTATCGCTCCCGGAAGGTATAGAACTTATTTTGCCCCAGAAGCCGTTGCCGATTTGATAGAATTATTTTCTTGGAATGGCGTTAGTGCCAGTGCTTATCACCAAGGGCAATGTGCCTTAAAACTTATTAAGGATGGACAAATAGGCTTTTCTTCTCAATTTTCTTTAATTGAAGACTTTTCATATGGTTTTAGCCCAAGATTTAACAGTTTGGGTGAATTGGCTCCTTCTTCATTACCGATTATTGAAAATGGTGAACTTAAAAATTTTTTGATCAGCACAAAAACGGCTAAAGAATACAATTTAACAAGTAATTATGCTGAAGAAAGTGAAAATTTACGATCTGCAATTGTTAGCACAGGAAATTTAAAAGAAGCGGAAGTACTAAAGATCTTGGATACTGGACTGTACATTGGGAATGTTCATTATTTAAATTGGAGTAATCTCAACAAAGGACGTATAACAGGGATGACCCATTATGCCTGTTTTTGGATAGAAAATGGTAAGCTTGTTTCACCCATTCAGGATCTTCGTTTTGATGAGTCTATTTACCATTTGTTTGGTCGAGATCTCATAGGATTAACCGAAACAGCACATCCTATTTTAGAAACGTCTACTTATGAGCGACGTCGAATTGGTGGTAAACATGTCCCAGGAATTTTGGTCGATAATTTTACTTACACCTTATAAATGTTTGTTAA
>CADEGZ010000275.1 GCA_902827015.1 uncultured Pseudomonadota bacterium | reverse complement strand
CAGGTGTTCTTTTTTTATGTTTGCGTTTGTAGCCTACCATAAAGTTCTTCCTTTTATTTATAGAGGTTAGCACAATTTCCAAAAAAGGTACAATATAATAATTCCATTGCGTTGTAACAAAAGATGGTTAATAATAAAATAGATCCTTTCATTTTAAAGGAGCAAGTCCATGAATAAAGTGTGGATTGTAATAGCAAATGCTGAAAATGCGACTATTTACTCTGCCTCTGAAAGAAATCTTAAATTTAACTTGATCAAAAAGTTATTCCATTCAGAAAGTAAGCTAAAAAATAAAGACCTTGTTTCAGATCGACCTGGACATTATTCAAAAGGCTACAGTAACGGTATGAGAGGAAGTTATGCAGAAAAAACGGATCATAAACTATTAGAAATTGAGCACTTTGCAAAAGAAATTTGTCAAACCTTAGAAAGTGGCCGTGTTGTTAATGGCTACATTGGACTTATTATTATCGCAGAACCACATTTTTATGGGCTTCTGAATAAATTTTCTAATCAGCACATTAAAAATAAAATTAAACATCATGTTCCTAAAGATTATACCCATTATTCAGAAAAAAAATTAAAAACAGAATTAGAAGCAGACTTAGCACATGAGCTCAGATTGATGCTTATTTCCTAAAATGCGGCGTGTCTTTTCCTCGTGGTTGCTGCTTTTTGGGTGGATCCATGGCACGCAGAAATAGAACGATTTGCTACAGCCCTTCTTTCTAATTTCCCACCTGTTTTAGCAGACTCAGTGTTTTTAGTCTTTTTCCATTCCTGAGTCTTTTGCACAAGCTTTTCCTCACATCTTATTAACGCTTGCCCATGCTCTTCTTTGGGCTTCTTTTAAAAGTATCTCCACAAATAGAGAGTTAGTTAAGTTTTTTAAAATCTTTTATTAATTAAATGTTTTAATTGCTTCAAAAGCGCCATTTGTTTTATGAATAATGAGCTGTTTTCTTTGAGATTTTTCTGATTCAGCTAATTCTGTTGCCTTTTTAATCGCTTCTTCTTTAGAAGGATAAGAAGCAATGGTACCGCCATTTCCTTCTTTAATGTGCCATTTATTATCTTGTTTTGAATGCAAAACATGAAAAAATTTAGCATAAGTTTCAAAAGCGCCATCTACTTTGTGAATAATAACATGCTTATGTTCATCGTTTGCAGCTTTTGCAAGTTCACTGGCCTTTTTAATCGCTTCATCTTCAGAAAGGGAGGAAATAATTGTTCCTTCACATCCCTCTTTTACATACCACTTGTTATCGTGTTTAGAATGTACAACATGAAAAAATCTTCCCTCTTTATGATCAGCAAACATTTCCCCTCTCCTTTTCCTTGCTTTCTGTATAAGGCCATTATATAGGATTTTTTTTTATATTTTCAAGTCAATTTAAGAAATTAGTGTTATTTTTAACAAAAGTAAAAAAAAGCCTCAGGGATTTTATAATCCTGAAGCTTTCTAAAACCAACCTTTATTATTGTTATTTTATATGTTTTTATCATCTTGGTTGGTATATTATACCCTTTTGGTATATTGTTATACCGCTACTTCTTCAAATTCCTTGATGGCTTGCTCTATCCATTGACGATGTTTTCGTTCGTCTTCCAAACCACGTTGTAAAAACTCGACAGTTTCTTTGGTTTTACCAAGATG
>CADEGZ010000274.1 GCA_902827015.1 uncultured Pseudomonadota bacterium | reverse complement strand
AGCCCGCGCTTGCCCTTCAAGGTCAGCACGAATCCGGTTACCGCCCTAACGGTCAAGTTCGACATGGCCGTCACGGGCGCGACCACGTTGGACCTCGACTACGTTCAGGTCGGCGAGCTCTACGGCATCAATGGCAACCCGACCCGATACGTGGTAGTGGACTACTACCCGAACTACAGGGCGCCGCTGGCCACCGACGTGAACTATCCCGGATGGAATGGGCGCAACCAGTGGCGCGGCTGGAACTCGACAGGCTTCAGCGTGAACGCCGATTGCACCAGCTGCCCGGAAGACTGCAGCGACATGCAGCATGACCCGGACAACTACCGTTCCAACGGACGCCGCGACGCCGCGGCGTCGACGGATAACACAGACGGCGAGGACCACCTTCCGCTCGTTGGCGCCTATCACCCGTCCTACGGAGGCTTGCTGGACGAGTACCACATCCCGCTCATGCGGGAGGCCGGCATCGATGCTGTCGCGTGCGAGTACTACGGACACGCCCTGGCGGTCCAAAACCTTGGCACGGTCACGGATCTCGACAACCCGCCCGATGGCAAGGAGGACGACAAGTTGCTCGATCCGCGCGGACCACAGAACGAGATGACGTTGCTCTCGATGCTCGACGCCGCGGACGACACCGACCTCAAGGTCGCGCCACACCTCATCCTCGATGCCCACATTGGCCCCAACTGGCTCGGCCATGCCGACGACACGGAGCAGCTCGAGGGCATCGAGCAGGACATCGAGGACATGGTCGTCATGTTCTACGACCGCAAGGCGTGCCTAAAGGTCGACGGCAAGATGGTGGTGTTCGTGTTCGGCGTCGAGCCCGAGGTGCTGAGCGGCGCTGGCGCGCGGCCCTCGGGAGCGACTGGGAACCTCAGCGACATCGACTGGGCCTGGATCCGTGACGAGGTACTGGCAGCAACGGGTCACGAGGTCGCGCTCGTCAACACGCGCCTGAAGGAGCAGACGGACTACAAGGCGGCGTACCTGGGGAGCTTCACGGGCATGACCACCTGGTACCCGTTCTTGGCCGCGAGTCCCTACGACCTGCGCAAGTACTCGTCGTTCTGCACCCTGGCAGACTGCCCGTCTCCAACGCCGATCTCACCCGCTCCGTCGAGTTCAATCGGCGACAACTATGCGGCTTCGCTGGCCAAGAGGCCGCTGCAATGGGCCGCCAGCGACGACACGCAGCGCCTGTCGATCGGCTTCGTGTTTCCCGACTTCGACGACACGGGGGTGTCGGGATGGGGGAGGAAGCAGCTCACCAGTCCGCTGACCTGCCTGCGCGTCCTTGCGGAGTCGCTCGACATGGCGGCCTCGAGCTGGGTCGCAGTCGCGGACGACGTAGGGAGCTTGATTGACGAGGGCTGCAACTGGACCTTCATCGCGACCTGGAACGACTGGAACGAGACCACGTGCATCGAACCGGAGTGGAGACAGGCGTTCTATGACGACCTCGCGGACATGGGCTACGACCCGGACGATGCGGACCAGAGTCAGTTCTTCTTGCAGGGTACTATCGATGACTGCTTCGGCCGCCTAATCGCAGTTGAGGCTGGCATTGCTACCTTCAAGGGTGCCTCGGCACCCGGGGCAGCCGACCTCGACCGTATGCTCGGCATCGCCGGCAAGTACATGATCGACGGGTCGTGGCC
>CADEGZ010000273.1 GCA_902827015.1 uncultured Pseudomonadota bacterium | reverse complement strand
TTCCCGCCTATCCATCGGGACACGCGACCTTCGGCGGTGCGCTGTTCGAAACGCTGCGCAACTGGTACCGCACGGACCGCGTGACGTTCACGTTCACGTCGGACGAGTACAACGGCGAAACGGTGGGCAACGACGGACAGGTACGCCCGTGGCTGCCGCGCACGTACACGTCGTTCTCGCTGGCGGAGGAGGAAAACGGCCAGAGCCGCATCTACCTCGGCATCCACTGGTCTTTCGACAAGACCGAGGGCATACGCCAGGGGCGTCGCATCGCGGACTACGTCTACGCGAACGCGTTCCAGCGCGTGAACTGAGACCGGAACGAAAAAAGGGCCGGTAGTTCGACTACCGGCCCTCGGTTCTTTCACTCACGGTCCCGGTCGCCTCGACCGGGATTCCCGCAGTGGCGCGTTGAGCGCCTGGGAATTCTGCCTAACTCTCGAAGAAGCCCATCTTCACGCCCGCCAGCTGGATCACGTCGTTGTCGACCAGCTTGCGTGCCTGGCTGCCGATGGCCGCGCCGTTCACGAGCGGGAAGTTGTCGGCCTTGTCCGCGTCGACGTGGACGATGAAGTAGCCGTCCTGGCGGCGCGTGATCGCGGCGACCTGGATGCCCGGGCGGCCGAGCGTGGTGAGCGCCTTGTTGAGCTCGAGCTCGCGGCCCGCGAACGAACCGGACAGCACCTGCAGCTTGGCCTTCTTGACCGGCGTCTTGCCGTCGAGGCCCTTGCGCACGCCGCTGGCCGACATGTCGGCGGAAACCTTCTCGGCGCGATCCTTCGCCGCCTGCATCTTCTCGGCGGCCGGGCGCGACGACGGCTGGATGACCATCGTCTTCTCGAATTCGTCCTGGGCCTCGTCGTCCTCGACGAAGCGCAGCTGGTGGTGTCCCACCGTGACGACGTCGCCGTGCTGCAGGGCATGCTTCTTGATGAGCTTGCCGTTCACGTACGTGCCGTTCGTGCTGTTCAGATCCTCGAGGAACGAGTCGTTGAGGATGTTGATGATCAGCGAGTGATGACCCGACACCGCCGAGTTGTCGATGCGGATGTCGTTGTCGGGGAGTCGGCCAATGGTGTACCGCTCCTTGTTCATGTTGTATTCGGCCAGAACTTGACCGTCCAGGCTCAGGATTAACCGTGCCATGTGTCTGCCTCGACTCCGTTATGAACCCGCCAGCCTCAAGTCCCTAGTCAAACCAGCCGAGCAACCGGTCCATGACGCCCTTGCGGGCGGCGAAGCTTTCGGCGACCTGGGCGAGCACTACCGAGACGTTGTCCCGACCGCCGTTGTCGTTCGCAAGCTGGATCAATTGCTTAGCAATGGTTTCAAGACTAGCACTAAAGGTGCTGATCGTTAAGTGGATATCTTCGTCTTCGATCATGTCCGACAGGCCGTCGGAGCAGAGGACGTAGTAGTCGCCCTTCAGGGCCGGTTCCTCGTGGATCTCGACCTCCACGGAAGGCTCAACCCCCAACGCACGCGTCACGTAATTCTTGTTGCTGGCCCGGGCCGCCTCTTCCTGGGAGTAGAACCCCCGGTCGACCAGTTCCTGCAGCAGGGAGTGGTCGAGGGTCATCTGCTCGAAGCGGCTGGCCCGCAGCCGGTACAGCCGGGAGTCGCCCACATGGGCGATTGCAACCTTGTTGTCGAAGAACAGGCAGGCCACGATC
>CADEGZ010000272.1 GCA_902827015.1 uncultured Pseudomonadota bacterium | reverse complement strand
AACACCAAGTTGAAATGCTTTGGGATAAAGTAAATACAGATAACCTTTATGAACTTACTGATTTTAAGGGCTATCAGGCAGACTTTCTTAAACTATTTGGCTTTGGCTTTCCTTCAGTTAATTATGAAGAAGAAGTTGATCCCGTTTTTAAATCTTAAAGTCACGCTGGCTAAAAATATTTAGAAGGAACTTCAGATTTTTTCGAAAACCATTTTTGGCACACAATAAAAGTAAGGCTATTTAATAATACCCCGCAAATAACGCCTTCTAATGCACCGTCAATTAAAGGCTTTGGGTAAGTCAAGTTCCACCAGATAACGCCGCCAATACCTGCAGTTGCAGAAATCAAAAAAACTTTGTCTGAAGATTGCAAACCTAAAATGGCTGAAATTAATGGTATTAGAACAAAAGGGGTCCAAAATTGATAAGAGTATAAAAGGATATCTAAAGCACTCGACGAACTGAGTGCAAAAATAATTGCAACTATCCCAATGCTCAGTGTGACTATCCTTGACATTGTAAGTTCTTGTTTTGGATTTTTAGCTTTTAGTCCAAGGGGAACAAGTACATCATTTGTCATTGCAATTGCTGTGCTATTTAAAAATGAATCGGCAGAAGACATAACTACAGCCAGCATTGCAGCAATTGCCAGACCTTTTAAACCTATTGGCATGACTGTGTTAATGACATAAGGTAGCGCCATATGTGCTGGAAGATTTACATCTAATTTTAAAGCAATTAAACCAATATAACCCACCAATAAGAAAAAAGGGATCGACAAAATTCCACTCCATAAAGTTCCGCGTTGTGTTTCTTTAATTGTTTTACCAATTAGTAGTCGTTGAATGTAAGGTGGGATCAGGGTTTCTCCTAAAAAGAAACTCATAAAAAGTGTTATAAATGCAGTTATCCCAATTGAACCTAATGGTAAAAGATGAGACTTGGGTACAGAATAGCTAAGTTCAGTTATTCCACCTGTTTCTTTTAAGCCAAAAAATAACACGAGTGGTAGCATGATGATTAATACACTAAAGTGTAGGATATCTACAGTCACCACCGATTTCATACCACCACAGGTTGCATAAATAACCACAATAGTTGCGGCAATTGCACTACCAATCTCATTTGGAATATTTAAGAACGTGTGTAAAATGTTTCCACAAGCACAGATCTGCGCCCCAACAATCCCGCCACAAACTAAAATGGAGGCAATCCCAGTAATCACTTTAGTATTAGAACCAAAGGACTTCTCCATAATATCGCCAACTGTTAGCGCATTTTCGAAAGATTTCATGCGAGGTGCAATAAGAGTTGCAACGAGTATTTCTTTAAAGCTGAATCCCCAGATAGCGATAACGTAAACCAATCCATATAGGAAAGTTTTTTCAGCCAATCCAATAGTAAAGCCACCACCAATAAAAGAAGCAGAAAGCGTTGCAAAAACTATCCAGGCCGGATATTGTCTGCCGCCTGTTTTATATTCGTTGGAGCTACTGACATTTCGTGCCGCCCAAAGCCCTAACAATAACGTAAGTAAAAGGTAACTACTAACTATAAATGCATCTATCATACTTCCTCTCGTGTTGCGCCTAGCCTAAAACTCGATTGCAAAGGTAAAAATTAGTTAACTTACTTTTATAAATAAATTAAAGATCTAAAGTTTATCTAATTACATAAAAT
>CADEGZ010000271.1 GCA_902827015.1 uncultured Pseudomonadota bacterium | reverse complement strand
ATTAAAAACATACTCTCACAAGGCGCGGTAAAGCCTGCAATAGCAGCAATAGCTGACTTATCGTGTGTGGAAGTGAATTTGTCAGCAATTGAAGAAAGTGCACTTTCCCAGCTTACTTCTTGAAAGCGACCACTTTTTTTGATATAGGGTCTATCGAGCCGTTGATTTTTTAGACCATCGTAAGAAAATCTTGCTTTATCAGAAAGCCATTCTTCATTTATATCTTCATTAAGTTTCGGCAAAATACGCATTACCTCCAGCCCCCTGGAATCGACACGAATATTCGAACCAACAGCGTCCATAACGTCTATTGACTCAGTACCTTGCAGTTCCCAGCTTCGAGCAGTAAAGGCATAAGGTTTAGAGTTTAAAGCACCTACAGGGCATAAATCTATTACATTACCTGATAACTCAGAGGTAAGGGTTCTTTCCAGATAGCTCACAATTTCCATATGCTCGCCCCTACCGATTGTTCCCATTTCTGGAATACCTGCAACATCAGTACAAAACCTGATACAGCGGGTACAATGTATACAACGCGTCATATGGGTCTCAACTAAAGGACCAAGGTTTTTATCTTTAACTGAGCGTTTGTTTTCAGAATATCTACTTTTGCCCTTACCATATTTAAAAGCTTGATCCTGCAAATCACATTCTCCACCCTGATCACAAATTGGACAATCCAAAGGATGGTTGGCAAGCAAGAACTCCATTACCCCCTCCCGGGCTTTTATTACCCTTGCGCTAGTAGTATTAACTACCATGCCCTCACTTGCCGGCATAGCACAAGACGCAACAGGTTTAGGAGATTTCTCAATATCAACTAGGCACATACGGCAATTACCAGCAATTTTTAGACGCTCATGGAAGCAGAAATGCGGTATCTCCAACCCGGCAGCTTCACAAGCTTGCATCACAGTCAGGCCTTCTTCTATTTCTACTTCTTTGCCATCAATAATTAATTTCGGCATTTTACCACCTAATAAAACCTACTTTCTATAACTTATTACATGATATATTATGGCTATTTAAAACTAAAGTTTTTTTAAATAATCCCGATTTTTATTAACTGCTATTTTCTTGCACTTGACAAAAATAATACTTGCTTTAGCATGAACCAATAAAAAACTTAATTACATACTAACTCGAAAGCTAGGAAAATTCAAACCATAACTGATTTATTTTTATTAATTTTGTATCATTGTAGTAAAATTTATGTCAATAAACTGCAAAAGAGCCCTTTTTAAGGTTTCTGGTGAAGCTCTGATGGGAAACAAAAGTTTTGGACATGATTTTGAAACTCTCCAAACTATAGCAGAAGATATAAAAGAAGTTGTTAACCTTGGCGTGCAGGTATGCGTAGTAGTAGGAGGTGGGAACATTTACCGTGGAATTGATGCAGCCGTGCTAGGAATGGAAAGAGCAGCAGCTGACTACATGGGAATGCTAGCTACGGTTATTAATGCTTTAGCATTACAAAATACTATGGAAAAAACTGGCATATATACTAGAGTTCAGTCCGCAATCCCAATGACTACGATTTGTGAGCCCTTTATCAGACGACGAGCTATAAGACATATGCAAAAAGGAAGGGTTGTAATTTTTGCAGCAGGAATTGGGAATCCCTTTTTTACAACTGATAGTGCAGCTGTGCTTAGGGCTATAGAAATGAATTGTGATATTCTGTTTAAAGGTACAAATGTTGACGGGGTTTA
>CADEGZ010000270.1 GCA_902827015.1 uncultured Pseudomonadota bacterium | reverse complement strand
CTCGCGGTGAAGTTGCCGGTGAGCAAGTCGCATCACAAGAACTGGCTCGAAGGCGTGGTCGCGCGCAAGCCCGGCCTGACGCCGGCGGCGGTCGGCCACAACAGCAACACCGCCTGCATCGTGAGCTGGATCGCGATGAAGCTCGGCCGGCCGCTCGAGTGGGATCACAAGGCGCAGAAGTTCAGAAACGATCCCGAAGCCAACGCGATGCTGTCACGCCACGAGCGGTCGCCGTACGGCGCGTTGCATCTCGCGAAGGCGTGACGCGCGAACTGAACCAGTTCGTGCCCGGCGCGGGCGACGGCCGGCGCCTGCGCTGAGTTCGGCTCGACCCGTCCCCGTTTTCGAGCATGTTCACGCGACGCGCACTTTCGCGGTGCGAACCGTCACCGAATTGCGGTACAAAGCGCGCGCACGAAAATTGCAGGAGTTGAACCCGTGAGTACACCCGTCACCTCGCTCCCGAGCGGCGCAGGGCCACCCGACGCTGGGAACGCGCCGGACGAAGGCCGCGTTTCGCTCAGCAAGGAAGCGCTCAAGCACGCCTTCCTCGACAACCTGTTCTACATCCAGGGCAAGTTCCCGGCGCTCGCGACGAAAACGGACTACTACATGGCGCTCGCGTACGCGGTGCGCGACCGCATGCTGCAACGCTGGATCTCGACGGCAGCGGCCTACACCAAGCAGGGCTCCCGCACGGTCTCGTATCTCTCCGCCGAATTCCTGATGGGGCCGCATCTCGGCAACAACCTCATCAATCTCGGCATCTACGACACCGCGAAACAGGCGGTGACGGAACTCGGTCTCGATCTCGAAGAGCTGCTCGCCACCGAGGACGAGCCGGGCCTCGGCAACGGCGGCCTCGGCCGCCTCGCGGCATGCTTCATCGATTCACTGGCGACGCTCGAGGTGCCGGCGCTCGGCTACGGCATCCGCTACGAGTTCGGCATCTTCCAGCAGGAGATCGTCGACGGCTGGCAGGTCGAGAAGACCGACAAGTGGCTCACCTACGCGAACCCGTGGGAGCTGCATCGACCCGAGTGGACCGTGGAGGTGAAGTTCGGCGGGCGCACCGAGCGCTACTTCGACGACCAGGGGCGCCTGCGCGTCAACTGGATGCCCGGCAAGGTCGTCAACGGTGTGCCGTACGACACGCCCGTGCTCGGCTACCGCAACTACACGGCCAACACGCTGCGCCTGTGGCGCGCCGAGGCGCCCGAGTCGTTCGACTTCGCCGTGTTCAACCGCGGCGACTACTACGGCGCGGTGAATCAGAAGGTGTCCTCGGAGAATCTGACCAAGGTTCTCTATCCGAACGACGACCAGGCGCGCGGCAAGGAGCTGCGGCTCGAGCAGCAGTACTTCTTCGTGTCGTGCTCGCTGCAGGACATGTTCCGCATTCTCGCGGTGCAGCGCATTCCGCTCGAACGCTTCCACGAGAAGTTCGCGGTGCAGTTGAACGACACGCACCCGTCGATCGCCGTGGCCGAGCTCATGCGGCTGCTGGTCGACGTGCACGCGATGCCGTGGGATCAGGCCTGGGATATCACTCGCCGTACGATGGCTTACACGAACCACACGCTGATGCCCGAGGCGCTCGAGTGCTGGCCCGTGGAGCTCTTCGGCCGCGTGCTGCCGCGCCATCTCGAGATCGTCTACGAGATCAACGCGCGGTTTCTCGACGACGTGCGCATCCGTAACTTGGGCGACGAGACGCGCG
>CADEGZ010000269.1 GCA_902827015.1 uncultured Pseudomonadota bacterium | reverse complement strand
GCAAATCGTAGAGAATAATAGTAAATATGAGAAAATAGATGCTCAAACGATTCAATTTCCAGTTACTGTAAAAAAAGATGACGAAACTAAGGTACAATATACTGTTCAATACACGTGGTAATATTAATTTGTAATTCTAACAAATAATTAAACCCAGCTACAAGTTAAATGATTTATACCCACAGCGAATGATTTTTAGGCTAGGCGCACAAAGCATTTTAATATATCATAGTATTTTAATTAAGATCGGTATAAAAGATCTTTTTTGTAAAAGGGGTTATTTATGCCTAAAAAAATGGTTTCCAAGGATCTTTTTAAAAAAATTGTTGAACAAGAAAAAGAAGCACTTGATTTTGGTTTTTATTGGGAAAATATAGATCAATTAGTAGAGCAAATTAAAAGTGAATGTGAAGAAATTAAAGAGGCAGCATTAAATCAAGATAACCTTCATTTAAAAGAAGAAGTTGGCGATTTAATAAATGCCACTATTAGTTTATGTATTTTTTTCAATTTAGATCCTTTTGAGACCTTGAAGGATAATGTAGAAAAATTTCAAAAACGTTATGATGTTATGGTTTCTTTGGTAAAAAAAGATGGTTTACAGGATCTTAAAAATAAACCCATGGAAGTTCTACTTACATACTGGCATAAGGCAAAGGAAGCTGTATTGGCTTATAATTAGAATATTGAAGAAGGAAGAGGGCAGAAAATGTTGTGGGCTGAAAAATATACACTTCAAGATCTAACTGCCTTTGCTAACCGAAATATGATATTACACCTTAATATTGAATTCATAGAGTTGGGTAGTGATTTTATTAAAGCAAAAATGCCCGTGGATCATCGTACTACAATGCCCTTAGGATTATTACATGGTGGAGCGTCGTGTGTACTAGCAGAAACCCTGGGAAGTTGCGCTTCTGCTCTTTGTATTGATACAGAAAAAGAAAGTACCGTTGGGATTGAAATTAATGCCAATCATATTAAAACTATCAATTTAGGGTATGTCATTGGTACGGTTAGACCATTTCACGTTGGCAGAAGTATTCATGTTTGGGATATTCAAATTCGTAACGAGAGCAATGCTGAGTTAATATGTATTAGCCGACTTACCACAAAAGTGTTAGGAAAAACAGCCACAGACTCCCCCCAAAAATATCTTTCTTATAGAAAACACCCACTGGCCGGATTAACAAAAACCACCCGCAAATAAATTTTTGTACTATTTCATACTATAACGATATGTCGAGCAAATCATGCCCGTTCAAATTTGTTATTTATACTAATATATAAGTATCATTCAATAACAGGGAAGTAGCCTGATGTTATTAAGTGCAATATGTATTGCTGTGGTTTTAGCTGCTATTTATATTTGGGATATTCGCCAAAAAGAACACGCTGTTTTACGTAACTTTCCCATCATTGGTCATTTTCGTTATATCTTCGAAGCAATGGGTGTCTATCTTCGTCAATACTGGTTTGCTCAAGATAGGGAAGAGCTTCCCTTCAATCGTGCCGAGCGGGGATGGGTCTACAGGGCTGCAAAGGGCGGTGACACGACTGTGGGTTTTGGTTCCACCCGCGACTTGCGTCCAGTAGGTACAGTTATGTTTGTCGATGCTCCATTTCCTGTTTTAGGGGAGGACGCCTGTGAGACTCGCCCAATTACTATAGGACCCTATTGTAAAAATCCCTATGAAACAAAATTCTTGTTCAATATCTCTGCCATGAGTTATGGAGCG
>CADEGZ010000268.1 GCA_902827015.1 uncultured Pseudomonadota bacterium | reverse complement strand
GGGCGTTGTGCGCCACAAGTATTTGTTCTGGCGCCAGCACGCGCGTCGGGATGGGCGCCGGCATTCCCGGCGTCCAGATCTCAGGCTCGCCGTCGTCGATCGCCCATCCAAAACACCAGACATCGGTCGACGGATGACGGGCGTAGACATCGAGCCCGACTTCTTTGAGGTCTAGTTCGCTCCTGGTTTCAAAGTCACCGTGAATAATCATGCGCGTTGAAAAGCGGGGTGCCACGAAGACACCCCGCCCCTCCCTCCTACGTCGTGGTGAAAGGGTTATCCGAACAGATCCGCGGCCGTCTTCGCCGTGTCCCCTGATCCACCGGCCGGCGCCACGGGCTCGAACTCTTTGGAGGCGGCAACCCGCCCACCGAGGGGTTCCCCATCGCCGAGCTTTTGGATGTTCTGCAATCCAAACGCGACGCCCTTGTTTCCCTTCTTGTCGTACCAGAACGGGCGCACCGTCGCGCGGGCGTAGCACCCTGGATAGAACTCAGCTTCGTTAATGATGTCCTCGTTGTTAGGACCGACGAGCCCGGGCTTGGTGTTCGAGCTCGCATTGATAAACTTGGCCCCGGCCACGTACCCCTCGAACGTCTTCTCTCCCTGGTCGCGGAAGGGATTGCGCGAGAGCTTCGGCCACGCCGCTTTGTCGGCCCCGAATTTCTTCGTCATAAAGTCCACCATCGCGTTCATGAGGGGGGAGAGATCCGCATCTTTGTCGAACAGCATGGTGATCCCGTACTTCGGCGGCTTGGTGGGATCCTCCGATTTACCGGGGCGAAAGACCGCGGGGAACGACACGCGGAATTTCGGAGTCATCACGTTGGGAATGTTTAATTTTTCTAACATCGGTAATTCTCCTATCAGTACATGAGTGCTTGAGATCCGCTCAAGCGACGGTGCGGCGAAACCGCTAACTCAATGGGTCGATGGGATCAACACCCATCAACTCGGATACATCGACGGTGATCTGCCCATCGACTGGCGCCGGAAGCGCCGTCGCGAATTCTTTCTTCGCATCCGGTTTGAACGCCGGTCGTTTGTCTTCGATCGGCACGAGCACAAGCCCGCTCGATTCTTTGGTGACAAACTTTTCGAGCATCGAGTAGTGGCTCGGGAGTTTCTTTTCCATCTGTGCCGGCGTCCGCACTTTCTTCGGTTCAAAGATGTCGTCGTCGCCCACCTTTAATCCGCCAAGGAAGAGTGAGACTTCCGTCTCGTTGATCCACTTCCGATTCGCCCGCTTCTCAACGAGCTTATACCCCGGCACCGACCGACCCGCGCGCGCTTCCTGATACGCGTAGGCATCGATGCGTTTCACGAGCGCTTCCAGAATCGGAATCGCCTTCAACGCCTTCGCAAGCGCGTCCGGTGGGACCGAGCCCTCGGCCGGCGTGGTCTTCGCGAACTCGGATTTCGCCACGAGTTGTTTCACGTTCTGGACCTCCGGGCATTTGATAATCGCGGGACAGAACCGGCAATGATCGCCCGCTTTGAGCGGCGCATTGGGTTCCGCCGTCCGCTTCGCATACATCACCAGATCCGCCGCGAACTCCATTAAGTCGATCGCGTCGATCGTCTCCGATCGGGCCGCGCCTTCGATCGTCGTACACCGTGGTTGCACAATCGTCATGACCACGGTTTGGATCTCATGCCCCTCTTTTTGGAGTTCGAGCAAGGCACCGAGCGCATAATAGCGAAGCTGCGGGTTGTTCTTCGCGCTCACATAAATGCCGGCG
>CADEGZ010000267.1 GCA_902827015.1 uncultured Pseudomonadota bacterium | reverse complement strand
CCGATAATGGAGGAAGCTGTTTAATTCGGAAATAGCTCAATTCACCTACCCTCAATACCTACGGTGTTGCTTCTGCCCACTGCCTTACGACACAGTTTTTAGCTCTGATTCACCTTTGCGATCTTAGCGCCTTTGCGGTTATTAAATTGTTCCGCCTACGGCGGAAGAAAAAAACCGCAAAGGCCTTTAGGTTTGCATTAGATAATATGTTTACATATTATCATTATCATCATGTATAATTTTTCTTTTTTGTTACTTTTTTCTTTTGTTATTTTAACACGAAAATGTGGAAAACTCCACGGTAATGCATCGAGGGCGCTTTATGCAAAGGCACAGGGCTAATGACCCATTTCGCGTTTGAATCCTTCGATGATTTTGGCTTCAGCCTGGAGACTTATATAGAAAACAAGAGACTAAAGGCTCATTAAAGGTCAGAAAGTTGGCTGATGCTTTTACCGGGAATTTCCCACAGTATTAGTTAATCTTTAAAATACAAAAGTATGAATTTTAAATTTATCCTAGGTGTAGACATGAGTAAAGAATGGTTCAACTTCTGCCTGATGAATAAGGAGTTAGAGATTCTTTGGGAAGGTGAAATTGTTAACAGTCCCGACCCTATTTTCACGTTTTTATCAGACCTTTCAAAGCGAAAAGAGCTAGTGGAAAGCCAAACAACCTTGTCTGAAGTTACCCTGGTATTGGAACATACCGGTATCTATGTCAATCACCTGGTAAACGCTTATTTGAGCAAAGGTGGGGTACTCAGCTTAGTGCATGCAGCTAAAGTAAGTGAATGGCTGTCAGGCAAGGTAAAATGGGATGAAAAGACTGATAAACTGGATGCTAGAAGATTGGCGGAATACGGTATTCGCTATAGCGACAAGCTACAATTATGGCAGGCTAAAGAGGAAACATTGGTCAAATTACAAGCCTTACAAAGACAAAGGTCAAGGTTTGTTGAAGTGATTAAAGTTTTAACCGTTCCTACAAATGAAAGTGTTAGTTTTAACAGTGCATCTGTTAGCGAGATGTTGGTAAATAACCAGAAGCAAACAATAGAAGCATTGAAAAGTGATTTGAAAAAAATAGAAGAACAACTTGTCCAACTGATTGAACAAGATCCATATCTAAAGAATTTGTACAAGTTGATCACCTCTGTTGTGGGTGTGGGACCAGCTACTGCAAGAGAAGTAATTATAACTACAGCTGGATTTAAAGATTTTACCCCAAATCAAAGCAAACAATTTGCAAGGTATAGCGGAGTAACACCAAAAGAAAAACAGTCAGGTAAGTATCGAAGAGCTAAAAAAACAACCAAGAAAGGCAATAAAGAATTGAAGACCTTACTGACTCTTTGTGCTAGCTCCTTATTAAAAGGCAAATCAGAATTAGCTCTTTATTACAGAAGAAAAGTAAAGGAAGGAAAAGATCATTTTACAATTATCAATGCCATGAGGAATAAACTAATTCTTAGAATATTTGCTGTGGTTAGAAATCAAGTTATATATGATAAAAATCTTAATTTTTCTCCAAATTGATTTGGATTAACCATAGAAAACGCAAAGGGAAAAAAGGCATTCCAGCAAAGCACAAATTACAAAGCCGAAGTATCATCCACCTTCTTGCCCTTCATCGCCTCCCTGATCGCCAACTCCATCGCCTTATGCGCCAGCGGCGTGGTGTACACATTCAGGTTTTCCATCGCCTGGTTGATTTGATCTTTGCTATCGCCCGCAATGGCTTTACGCAAAAGCTCCGCTAATTGTTTGGTGTT
>CADEGZ010000266.1 GCA_902827015.1 uncultured Pseudomonadota bacterium | reverse complement strand
CGTTTCCGTTGAAACGAATCCGATTATACCCCTTAATTTTGTTTCTGCTTTTTGGTTTTTCTGCTTGTTCGTTTGCATTTTTTATTCTCTTAAATTAGCGGATGTTATTTTCTATGACCATAAAAAAGGACACCCGATTTCCTTTTAAAAAGCCGTTTAAATCTGTTTGGTAGGTTGATTCTTTCGCGGTATTGGATACATTCCCACCTGCGGTTTTTATGTAACCCTTTCCAACCTCAATAACCAGTTCGCCATGTGCTGCAAAATGGCCTGATGTATCGTATCCTTTTCCTTGGGTTCGAGAGTAAATAACCAAATCGCCCAATTTTGGGGCGTATTCGGTAATTCTAAACCCTCTCAAATTTGCTTTGGGGTTATTCCGGTTTTGTTTGGCCAGTTGAAAATAACCGCTGTGCGAAGCCGAATACGGAAAATGTTCTTTTGCACCGGCTTTGTAAAAAAGGTAGGATATAAATGCACTTGACCACGGATAGGCTTGATGAAAATTAGGTGATTGCATTTGTGAAGCCGTTACCATCCGCCCCGCGCTTTGCCAATAATCAATCAGCCATTGGCTTGCTTGTGGTGAGGTTTCGGAAATGCCCTGCCATTTTTTTAGCTCCTTGCTTGCCTCACGGATGACTTTGTTTTTAACCGATCCCCTTTTTAAGATTACCACAATGCCCGCTAAACAAATCAGTAAAATGCTATAAATCAGTATTAAATTTACCTTTTTCATGCTGAAAATGTTAGCTTTGTTTGAGGAAGAAAAAAGGGAAAAAAAATTGGTGGGTCGGGCAGGGACGAGATCAAAGACTTTTACCGAACTCTTGCACTCACCTTTCCGCCCACCATACTTACCCTGATCCAACTGCTCATTTCCATCACGGGGTAAGATTATTTTTGCTAAATACGTTTTTTTTGCCCAATTGTGTAGTTAAAAACCTGTTAAATGAAGTTAATTGATTAAACCTATCTCTTTCTCTATTAAACGATCTAGTTTGGCTTCGATACGTTTAAGGCTTGCCTTTATTTGTTCCGATTCAACTTTTTCAACTGCATCATTTATTTTACCGTTTTGTATCTCCATTTCATGGGTGTTTAATTGTTCGTCCTGCCTTTTGTTTACAAAGCCGTTTTCTTTGGTTCTGGCATTCGTTTCATAATAAAATGGAATAAACGATAAAACCGAACCGACTAAAATAACCGTTATGGTATTTTTGATTTTTTGCTGAATGTCTTTTGTTAACATAGGGCGTTAGGTTTGTGGTGCAGCTTCAATGGCCTCACTTATGCGCATTGACCAAAGGAATGCCTTATTATGATAGGCTGCCAAGGTTGGTTCTGCTTGGGTTTCTCCCTCCTTGAGATAAAGCAAAACAAAAAGGGTTTTTGAATCTTTAATTTTTAATTCGTTCATGGTTTGGCCAATTATATCACGAATGATTTTTTTTATATATGTTCCCAATATTAAATTGAAACCTGATCCCCCGCCCGCTTTTATGATTTCGTTTATGGTTTTTTGGCCTATAAAAGCCGATTGGTTGAACAGGCTAAAAATGGGCTTGCTGCTTATGGTTTCCAAATCAATGCGGATAAACAACTTGTTTTTGTCCAGTTTTTGCTCGGCTGCCAGTTGCGTAATGACTTTCGTACACACCTCCACAACCATTTCTTTTACTTCTTTCATATACGCTATTTTAATTATTAATAATTGTCGATTATCGACCCTGTGGCGGCTAGTTTAGTTCTTCCGTTCCTAGTTTTGTGAGCTTAATAACCTCCGTTATTCTG
>CADEGZ010000265.1 GCA_902827015.1 uncultured Pseudomonadota bacterium | reverse complement strand
TACGACTGGTAAGTCGCGCTCATCACGACTGTTGGCTAGAAGAGGAATTTTTCTTAGATGTTTATCAACACTTAGAACAAAAGAGAGGCGTGGTATGAAAATTTTAATAGCATTATTTTGTCTTATGCTTTCTTTTAACATCAATGCCGATGTGACAAAAGAAACTCAACATTTTTTAGTAGAAGTCAATGACTATCAAGGTTTTTGGTTTTACAGCGCTGGCAAAACCGTTACCCAGCCACAAGAAGAAGCTTTTTTAAAAGAATGGCAAAGACAATCCGGTGAGGATTTATGTTTTGATATCGCAAAACAAAAACCCACTTATCAAAAAGTAAAGCAACAACTTAAATTTATAGATAATCATGCCTTTCTATTGTTTAGTGATAGCGAGCACTCCGCACGTGAACAAATGGTTCGGCATTTTGCTGAACAGTACCAATTGCCGTTAATCGTAGTGCATAAAAAAGACGGCACTTTCCCATTCAATGTAGAAGGAATAGAAACCCCAGTCTCATTGCAAAATGTGTTTAACCGATTAAATGCCAACTTCCATGATGTGTTTTTACTAAATCCTAAAAAGCGGCAGATAACGTTGTTTAGCCGTAGTCACTACCCGTGTGTATTAGAGCAAGAACTGTTTTTTGCGATTTATAAAAACATTCAAGATTATAAGGAAAAACTATGAGAATTGTAATCCTATTTTCTTTGCTGATATTAACTGGTTGCAGCCAAAGCTTTGATTGTCCCTATAAAGATGGGGTTCGTTGTTTACCGTTAAGCGAAGTCGACAAACAAATTAGCGCTGGCAAATTGAATCAAAAAAATAATGCTAAACCTTTAAAAACCTTAGAGCCGCAAAAAGTGCCTGATTCCCCCCTTAGAACTGCCGAGGAAGTGCTCACCATTTGGGTTGCCCCTTATCAAACCGAAGATGGCACTTACCATGAGGAAAAACTGATGCATTTTGTCGCAAGACCGGCAGAATGGTTAAACACAGCCAATGAAATTGAGGATGAACCACATGAAACCGTTACAGAAAGCCACTGAGTTTTTAAACTCCACTTTGTTGCAAGATAGCGAGAAACCCTTAGCGTCTGGCAGCTTACAAAACATCAATGAACGTTTAGGGCTATATTCCATTAGTGAATATCTACCTTATGAGACTTACAATCCTTCAACTGAAATCTATCAATGTAAAGATGCCAAAGGCATTATCCTGGAAGCCTCCCCAATGGTAGGGGCTTCCGATAATCATGTAGAAGTGTTTTATTCTTTGCTACAACGACTTTTACCAGAAGGCGCCATTTTACACTGTGTACTCTATGCTTCGCCTAAAATAGCCCATGAGTTTGATGAATATGCCGCAGAGCGGCAAAACCATCATGCTTTAACGCAAAAACTTGCTGTGCAAAGAGCTACCTTTTATAAACAAGGCATTCAACACTCACTGATCCCAGGCCAACAAGCAGTCTTAAGAGATTACCGCTTGTTAATCAGTTTAGTGTTAGACAACCAATTAGGCTTAACGGAGCCTAAAATCCTCTCTTTAAAAAATGCCTTGATAGGCGCTCTAAAAGGTGCAGGCATGACACCACAGGTGTTAGAGCCAGAAGCTTTTCTACAATGGACCGATAGCCTGTTAAGACCCAATGACTCCTTGTACGAGAAAGAATTTCATTATTCAGAGCTTGATACCCTGGCTAGCCAATTATCCGAGCCACAGTATTCCAGAATTGTCACCCCCACTAAAATTTTTATCACTGAAGGTGAGAACCAGAACTGGCAAATCCGTAACTTTAGAGTGAGCCATTTTAAAGAGCAAA
>CADEGZ010000264.1 GCA_902827015.1 uncultured Pseudomonadota bacterium | reverse complement strand
ACATACCAGAAGATACAAGGGCCGAAGGATTCATGGCATTAGATAGTCGGGTTTTCTGCGGCCCTATAACATCTCGTGCGCCTGTCATGAAGTTAATTAATAACATATCATCTTCACGACCCATACCACGAACCATCGAGAACACCTTAGCAAATAAGCGATTATCTCCTTTTCCATCGATGTAAATAAACCCACTGGCATATACCAAAGAATTAAAAGCAATAGAAACTAAGGCTTCCGTTTTACCACTTCCTGTAGAACCAAAAATTAATACGTGAGTTCGCAGATCGTCATTTGAAAACCACATTTCCTCTCGTGTAACACGATCATTACCAAAAAATGCTATTCCTTCCCCTATTTTTGGTTTATTACTGCCAGGTATTGGATCATTATAATCTTTTAAATGTGCAGATTTAGGGATCCGAAAAGGCAGCGTACTTTTACGTGTTACTGAGAAAATAAAAAGGCAGGTACAAAGGAAAACCACAAAATCGGTTGTTGCAGGATAGAGAAAATTAAGGGTTGCCGCCGTTCCACAAACCAATAATATTAATTCTGGCTTGGCTAGCCCTTCTGCAAGCCGTACCCCTAAAGGTCGGGTATCTCTTGCAAGTTGGCGCGCCGATTGTTCTTGTTTAGAATCCAGCCCACGAATCATGCCGATTGCTCCACCACCGGCTCTTTTTCTTCACGCGGTCCTTCATGATGCTGCTCTTTGTGGCGTTTCAAAATTTCTTCTTTTTCCTGATCATCGGGTATATAGATAACCTCAGATAAAGCAAGCTCTAAAGCATCTACAGCAGCGTCTACTCGGGGGGCGCTTAAAGGACGCTTTAATGCCATTTCATAATACCAGTGAGAAAAAATACCACCAACTTCTGCGCCAGGCGTTTGCCTGCCAACATTATTAATTACATACCACAAACGCCTATCTAAAGGTTTTACCCATAAGAAGTCTGCAGATGCCATAACGCCATCTTCTCTTGCAAACTGTAACATAGAAACAAAGACAGTAAATTCGTAAGCATGACGCTCACAAATTTCTTTTACAGACTTATTCTTAATATGTTTGCGCCACAACTCGTCTGCCCCTGTACAATCTAATGTGCCATCCGCAGCGGAAGCAGCTAATTGACCAATTAAAGAAAGGGCTGCTTTAGTATCTCGGCTGCCACGTGCAGCAAATACAGCAAAAATAGCGCGCCGATGAGGCGGCATACGTTCTACACCTTGCCAAGCACGACCTAATTGTACTGAAAAAGCGCGTTCTGTTCGGGTCCGATCTAAAGTAACTTTATACTCAGCACCTTTAGATTTACTAAAAGGGTTACTTGGAGCGTCTACTAAATCTACCGCAATTAGCTTGGTTTTTTTAGCAAATTGCATAGGTGTCATCGCCATTGCCCAAGGACCTGACTCCAAATCTTCATTGAGCAAATCGACTTTGGTTGCAATTTTAATTTGGGGCCAATTTGCTTGTTCTTGCAGTGCTAAAGTGTGCATATTGTATTTTTTCTTAAGACGCATTTGAATATTTGTTTTAAAAACGGCAATGGATAAAATTCCTAAATAAATTGCAGCAGGATAACGCAAATATACCCCTGTAGTATCACTTAATATTTCAGCAATCTCTAAAGTAATGTTTTCAGGCGTTAATTGCCTTGCGGCATTTAAGTCGGCGGTAATTTCCCCCAGACATTTTTGAACCCAATCACCAATCCAAGGTAAATCATTCGGAAATAATTCAAAATAAAAACGAGTGGCTGTTAATTCACAAATTTTAACAGCGATAAAAAATTGTTTTAATTGGTACCCAAAAACATACCAAA
>CADEGZ010000263.1 GCA_902827015.1 uncultured Pseudomonadota bacterium | reverse complement strand
AAAACGCGTTGGTGCACGGTTTATATCATAAAATGAATGGCCTTAAACGGCTAACGGTAAAAATTCAGCCTCAAAAAAATCACATTTTGTGGACAATTACGGATAACGGAATAGGCCGCACAAAATCAAAAGAAATTGGCAAAACGCATAAAGGCATTTCGCATGGAATAAAAATTACCGTGGATCGCATTTATTGGATGCAGAAAAAATATGGGAATGATTTTTCGGTGGACTATGTTGATTTAGATGAAGGCACGCAAGTTGTGCTAAAAACACCCATTATTGACGAATTTAAAGCTGAAATAACTTAATTCAATTCGCAATTAATGTCGTAAGTCTCCGTTAAAATGGTTTGAGTTGGTTTGTCGCCTTCGTTGCAAATTGTTTCTGCTTAAAATTTCAAATTTTCCTAGTAGCTTTGCATCTAATTTCACAACACACCCTGTTATGATTGAATTTTTAAATCCGTATTCGCTTTTAATCCTTGGAACAGCCTTTGCCATGGGAGTGTGGTTGGCCTTACGCATTTTGGTAAGGATATTGGTAATCCGTCGGTTAAAAATAGGCCAGTTCAACGACGCGCGCAGGAGAGTGGCTATAAAAAGTGTAAACGCCGTTTTGAACGTTTTGGTTGTTTCCGCCATTATTATTATTTGGAGTGTGGATCAAAAAGATATTTTGCTTTTGCTTTCGTCGGTTGTTACGGTTTTGGGCGTGGCCTTTTTTGCGCAATGGTCTCATCTGTCCAATATCACTTCTGGGGTTATTATTTTCTTCAATACCTCCACCAAAATAGGCGACCATATTAAAATTATTGATAAGGATTTTGACATACAAGGGGAGATTTTTGACATTGGCTTTATGTTCGTTAAAATTAAAACCCAACAAGGCGAAATTATTTCGTTGCCCAATAATATTCTGCTGCAAAAGGCTATAAAAACCCACCATCCGGAAGAGGGTGAGCGACCGGCAAATCACGAAGAGGGAAGCGAATAGCCGATTTTTTTTCGGTGCATAAAATTTCGGCGGGTTAATTTTCACACCTCATTTTTGTGAATAAATTGATTAATTATTTATCGCAAAAACGATTAATAATTAAGATATTTGCTTCGTGTCCAATTTACCTAATACATATAATAAAGGTCGTGGAGCCCAACTAAATCCTAACAATCGGTTTCAAAAACAAACCTATTCGGATGATGATGATTTGGAAAGAACTCCTTTTGATGAAGAACCTTCAAACCGAACCCGATTTATTGAAATTTTTCCTAAAACCATTGTTAACCAAGTTAAAAGCCCGGATATTGCCATGGATTATTCGGCAAATCCCTATCAGGGCTGTGAGCATGGTTGTACCTATTGTTATGCCCGGCCCACGCACGAGTATTGGGGCTATAGCGCCGGATTGGATTTTGAACAAATCATTCTGTATAAATCCAATGCACCGCAGCTACTCCGAAAAACATTTGATAAAAAAAACTGGAAAGTAAAGCCCGTAATCCTATCCGGAAATACAGATTGTTACCAACCCTGCGAAAAAAAATTTGAGCTTACGCGTCAGTTGTTAGCTGTTTGTTTGGAACATAAACATCCGGTGGGAATCATCACTAAAAATGTACTCATTCGGCGCGATTTTGATTTGATTGCAGAGCTGGCTTCGCTTGGTTTAATCAGTGTAAATATGAGTATAACCACCCTAAATGAAAATTTACGGCAAGCACTTGAACCACGCACAGCTACCACCACCCGAAAACTAGCGTTGATTACCGATTTGGTTGCGTTGGGTGTTCCTGTAAATGTTTTAGCTTCACCCATTATACCGGCACTTAACGACC
>CADEGZ010000262.1 GCA_902827015.1 uncultured Pseudomonadota bacterium | reverse complement strand
CTACGTCAGCACCGCAACAACCACGCGATGGTAAGCAAGCCAGGCCTGCAATTAGGCCTCAAACAAGCGAACACTTTAGTGGTTTAGAAAATTATGTCCGCGCGTAGGCCGTCGTTCGCTCTTTAGCGCGGCGAGTGGATCGAGTTGTTTGTAATGCATTGGTCGTTGCTTCTGTCGTTGGATTTCTGTTTGGAAGCGGCTTGCCGGAGACGTCCAGGTCTGCGGCTCTTGTGTCGAGCTGTTTCCAGGTCGACGTCACATGGCTAAATCTGCAGACCGTCGCATAAGCGAAAGAACGCCGGTGTCAGATCGGTCCAGTTCAGCAGGCGATAAACCGTCCTGCGAGCATGACGGATGATCTGGCATGGCACATGGATCATCAGGTCCAGAAAGGTGCGAAACTCCATCGTCAGGAGTCGTGTGCGTTCGGCTTCGTGCTTTGATCGGTGGCGAGGTGACACCGGAAGCAGCAGAGCGGACCATGCTTTCAGCGTCCATGCCAGAGATGTCATCAGCATGTAGGCACCGTTGCTCAGCAGGTTGTCCGTCGGAGCACACAGGGAGCGAACACCGCTCTTCAGTTGCGCGATTAAGTTCTCCTGATCACATCGCTTGTTACAGCTGAAGACGATCTGTTCGGGTGTCACGGACTTGTCATCGTTGCTGATGTAGAAGAGGTATCGAATTTCATCGAACAGCGCGGTCTCACCCTGTTCCTTCGTGATGTTCTTGCGAACGACGACCATCCGATAGCCGCGATGGCAGGCCGTCGGCTTGTATTCGAACTCGGCCACGTCTTCGTGTTCGAGTTCCAGATGTTCATAGCCTCGCTGGCGAATGATCTGTCGTTTGACATTCACAGGTTTCGCTCGTTCGGTCGTCTTGATGGTCCGCTGAGAGCGCTTCAGCGGTTTCCATGCGGATTCCGGCAAATCTTCGGCCAGAGCCTTGAGGTTTGCTCGGTTCTCGTAGCCGAAATTGAACTTCACACCCAGGTCATCCCAGCGATCCAGATGCTGAGTCTGACTGAACTTGCAGTCACCTCGCATGCGAATGCGTCGGAAGCCGGCCTTGGTGCAGACGTCGATCGCTTTGTCGAGATGGCCGGCCGCACCCTCAGCGCTATGAACATTGCCCGAACGATTGATGATCGCAAGAACTTCCTTTGTGTTCGCGAAGCTGACAAGCAGCGGATGATAGCCCCAGATTCCTTTGAAGGAGATGTCCATTCCTTCCTTGCATTCACCGGTTGTTCCGACGATGACTCCATCGACATCAATGACCGCTTCGTTAAAAAACTTCTCGGGCTGCTGACTCCAGACATTCTGTCGCGCGGCATGAATGGCTGAAGTCAGCGAGTCCAGATCATCCGCAGCGAACCTGCGACAGAAATCTCCGGCTGTCGTGGGGTCAGGAATCGAATCCGCTCCCACCGCATTCAACAGAGCTTCGTCATTGCGGAGCAGTTCGAGATGTTCCAGTCGCGTTCCTCCGCACAGCATGTTCAGCACATGGGCCATCACATGATCGGATTCCTGATACGGAGCATGCACTTTCAGCAGATGAACTCTTCGATCAATCTCGCTGACGAGCCCGGTGTTTCGTGCCAGTTTCATCATCATGCCAATACCGCCATGATTGATCGCATGAACTCGCTCCGACAGTTCATACTGAATCGCATTCGCACCGATGACCGTTGTCGAATCTAATCCCCGAATAAACCGTCGTTCACGAGCTCGTTCCAGCCTCTTAAGAACTCGACGCTTGCGTCTGGCCACCTTCTTCGCGACATTCCGTTTCACCTGAGATCCTCCTTGCGGACATGCGTTCTGGTTTGTTGTTGATACCAGATCTACGCATTTCCTCAGAGAAT
>CADEGZ010000261.1 GCA_902827015.1 uncultured Pseudomonadota bacterium | reverse complement strand
TATAGATAATTTTCTTTTTAAGAAAAACCCAAAGTTTGTAACAGACGAAGAACAGGATTTGTTACATGATGCAATGAATGAAGCATTAAACTTAAAAATCCACATTGAAAACAATAGGTACATTCATAAGATAGCAAACAAAATAAAAATGTGGGTTGAAAGAGAAGGTGTAAAACTTGTTTTTGCTGATTTTTTAACTTTATTTAAAGTACACGAAGATTTAGGTAAATATTTTAGTGAAACACAAAAGGTTAATCATGTTTTAGATGTATTTGTTTCATTAGCAAAAGATTTAAAAATACCTATTATTTTATACGTTCAAATGAATAGACAAATACTTGGTAGGCATGGAGCAAAAGAACCTAACCTTGCCGATTTAAAACAATCAGGAGAAATAGAAGAAAAAGCGTACCAAGTATCTTTTTTGCATAGACCTGAATATTATGATGAAAAGGCAACAGTTGATGAAATGGGAGAAAATATAAAAGGGTTAATGTATCAAATAATTGCAAAACATAGGGATGGTAAATTAGGTAAACTTAAATTTAATGCAAAATTATCTTGCTCTCAATTAAAAGAATGGAATACAAATACAAGTATAAATTTTAATTCACAATCAATTTTGGATAGTCCATTTTAAAAACAACATTATGGTAGACGTTAAAGAAATGGAAGATTTTATTAATTCTAAAACAACAAACTAAAAAAATGAAAACAAAAGGAGGGAGCAATATAGTAAGTGCAATACATAATTTAGCTATTGTTAAATTACATTTTACATCATTTATTAATGAACATAAAGCAAGTAGTGGAGCAAGAATGTTTAGTACTTGTAATTCAAGAATTGATTGGATTTATGAACAAATGCAATGCCATCCATTTTTAGACCAATCAGTAAGAGATGCTATCAAATCTGAATGGCAAAGTGATGTTTTTCTCCCTGATGAAATAGAAGCTAAAATAAGGCTACTTTCACCTACTCAAAGAGAAGCATTAGAAACTGTATTAGACGATATTTTAGAAGGTAAAGAAACTACTATTCATGTAGTAGATGCTAATAACGTAACAAAAATTAAATAACAAATAAAACCAACAAACATGATTACATTATTTTTTAATTTATTAGTAACAATTATTCATGCTTACTTAGATGCTGAAAAGATTAAAAAGAACGAATACATAGACCATTTTTGGAGAAGCGTAGTTTACTTTTTTGTATGCTTTTCTGCGGTAGTATCAATTGATTTATTGAGTGAACAATTTGACTTATACCCATTTGTAGGGTTGTTAATGATTGTGTATGTAAGGTTTGTAGTATTTGATTTAATGTTAAATTATTTCAGAAATCTTCCACTAAACTACACTTCAATTAAAACAGGTTCTACTATTGATAAGTTCTTTATGAAGAACAACTTTAATCCATTTATTTTAAAAGTGATTGGATTAATACTGTTATTAGCAATGTACGTAATTTCTTTTTTCACTAAATATTATTAAAAACAAAAAACAATGCAAAAATTAATTTTAATTGGTAGAGTTGGAGTAGATGCTCAAATTCGACAAGCAGGGACAACGCAAGTTATAAACTTTTCTTTGTGCCATTCCGAAAGTTATAAAAACAAAGACGGAGTAAAGGTTGAAAAAACCCAATGGTTCGAGTGCAACTATTTTACAGATAAAACTAAAATAGCAGATTACATAAAACGTGGTGATAATGTTTTTGTTGAAGGAACAGTAGATATGCAATTATACGTTGATAGAAACGGAAAAACACAAGGTAAGTTTACTGTAAAAGTTTTAAGTATTCAATTATTAGGCAGTAAAAACAATGACACAAATCAACAAACGCAAGTACAGCAACCACAACCAACACA
>CADEGZ010000260.1 GCA_902827015.1 uncultured Pseudomonadota bacterium | reverse complement strand
CCAACTTTTCAAGTTGGACGAGCTTGGAAAGGGAGGACTTTTATGCAGTACTTGTGAAATGATTCGGTAATTTATTTTTTAAGAATTTGTATAACATATTTAAATCCTTTCGATCTTTTCAAGCTGAACGAGCTTTAATAGGGAGGGCTTTTAATCCATAGTTGTTGATTGGTTTAGTAGTATATTTTTTAAAAATAGATCACTGTCTTAGCATAATATTTAAGTATGAGTTTAAAATTTCTTAGATAAAAAAAAGCCCCGAAAAATATTCGAGGCTCATTTTTTTAAAATCAGAATTAAATTCTGTTATAATATTTTTTTGACTTCTTCTTCTAGATTATCTCTTGGATCTATGGCGGCAATCTTTCCATCACGGCCTACTAAAAATGTTTTAGGAATAGCTCTTACCCCATATACAGCTGCAGGATCACTTTCCCATTTTTTCAAGTCGCTCACATGTGTATCCCAAACCAATCCATCTTTTTCAATGGCTGCAACCCAAGCGGTCTTGGCATTGTCTGTATATTCTTTGATTTGGGCCTCGCTGCTTAATTGTGCCTTAGTTCGACTATCAACACCATCTAAAGAAACACTGTAAACAGTAAATCCTTTGTCTTTATATTGATTATAAACATCAACCACATGGGGATTGGCTCTTCGGCATGGTCCACACCAACTTGCCCAGAAATCAATTAATACCACTTTCCCTTTCAGGTCCGATAATTTATAGGCCTTGCCTTTAGGAGAAGTCAGGTTAATATCAGGTGCATCCATCCCTACTTGTATGGATTCCTGAGCTCTTTGTTGATTAACTGTCTGTTCAGTTTGTAGAATAAATGCTTCATAAGACTTAGCAAATTCTGACTCCGGATATTTAGCTTTAAGATTAGCACAAACAGGCTTATGTTTAGCAATAAATTCAGGTCTGAAGCCCAATAATTGAACAGCTAACAATGCAGCTGATAAAGGATTTTTTGCGTTATCAATAATTTTTTGAGCTTCATCAACCGTAAGTTGTTTTGATTTTACGGTTTTAAGAGAACTTAAAACCTCTTCAGCAACCGGAGCGCCCTTAATCTCATAGGTTCCAGATGCTAAACCTGCAAGGGTTCCAGATATATCAACCTTTTTTTCAGTTCCATCCAGAACAAAAACAGCCATTTGTTGACCCAATTTAATTCGATACAAACCTGGTTTGATTGGTTCTTTTGGTGCAAAAGTAAATTTACCCGCAACCATTTTTTGTTCATCAATTAATACCGTAGAATTATCCAGACCAATTCTGTCTAAGGTTACACTTAGTTCACCACCATCGGAAAAGTTACCTTTAATTTGAAAACCATTAGTGCATGCACTTAGGAATGCAACACTCATTAACAATAATAAAAAATTAATAATATATCTCATTTTTAAAAAATTTTATTCTTCCATTTTATTTCCTATGGCATTCATGTAATGCTCTGAATAATAGGATAAATCTCCAAAAGATGTTCCATTGATGACTAAATCTGAACCTTCTACTCGGCCCAGGTGATGGCAGTCAACCTTTTGATTTGCTACAAACGTTTCAAATGCATTTTTGTTCTCAAGTGGTATGGTAATAATAGCCCTTCCCTGAGATTCACCAAAAAGAAAAAGGTCATTTCTTATTGAAGATATGGTATTAATATTAAACCCTAGTTGAGAGGCCATTGCCGATTCCGTAAGAGATACAAAAATACCTCCTTCAGAAACATCATGAGCTGATGCGACCCATTGGTTAATAATACAAGCTCTGATAGTATTATGCAATCTGCATTCTTCTTCCAGATTAAAATAAGGCGCAGGACAATAAGCTACACCATGAATAATATTCATATATTCACTATAACCGATGTGATTATTTTGATGCCCCAATAAATATATGAA
>CADEGZ010000259.1 GCA_902827015.1 uncultured Pseudomonadota bacterium | reverse complement strand
GAGCGGGCGCGGCGGGCTGCGGCGGGACCTTGGCGGGCTCGGGCGCCGGGGGTGGTGGTGGTGGTGGGGGAGGGGGAGGCTTGGGCGCGGGTGGGGCCACCACGGGGGGCGGTGGCGGCGGGGCTACCGGCTCGGGGGCGGTCTGCTCTGGCTCGGTGGTCGGCTCGCCCTCGCGCGCCTCGACCGCGTCGTGCTCGGGCTCGTCCCACGCGCGGCGCCAGGGGATGACCACGCCGCGATCGTTGGGTCGGCCGGGCGGGTGCTGATACTCGCGGCCCTTGCCGTCTTTGAAATAGCCCTCGAGCGGCCGCACCTGCCCGTGGGCCTCGTACGAGTCCTCGGCGGTGCGCGCGTCGAAGGTCTCGATGAGCTTTTTCTCGAGGTCGTGGTGCCCGTCGGCGCGCTGCTCGTGCAGCTCGGCCAGAGCGGCCCCGTTGAGGGCGTTCATCCCCTCGGTGCGCGCGATGCGCGTGGCCCACCCGATCGTCGGCACGAACGCCCCGCCCTCGGCGTGGATGCGCGCGGCCATTTGGTCGACGGTCTCACCGAGCAAGACGCCCGTCTGCATGATCTCGCGAAAGCGCCCGATGACGTGCTGACCGTAGCGGTCGACCGATGCGGCGTGGCGTTCGAGCACGGTCTTACTCGCAGCGGCGGCCTCGATGACGGCGAGTGGCCGGACCGAGCCGGGCCTCTCGCCCTCGAACATGGCGAGCAAGTCGGCGCTCTGCTTGACGCCGAACTTCGCGCACGTGCGCGCGTTGGTCACCAAGAGCTGCTTGAACTCGGGGGCCACCTGCCCGAGCACGGCGCGCGTTTGCACGAGCATCGCATCGACGTAGGCCGTCGTGGCGGGCTCGGCGCCGTGCCGGGCCATGGCGGCGCGGCGGGCCCGCAGGCGGGCCTCGGCCTTCGCGAGGATGGGCACGAGGCCCGCCGGTCCGGCGACGCGGAGGGCCTTGTCGCGCACGTCGTTCAAGAGCTCTTGCGCGGCCGAGCGGGCCTTGCTCGCCGGGGTCGGCGTCTTGAACGACTTGGGGACCTTGGCCGGCGCGGGCACGCTACTCGCTGGGCTCGTCTTTCTTGGGGCCGGCGGTGACGTCGCCCGCCTCGGCCTGTGCCTTGACCTTCTCGCCCTCGGCCATGCCGAGTGCCTTCGCGGCGTTCGTCGCCGCCTCCGACGCATCTTCCTTGAGGCGCTTCAGCTCGGCCTCGGGGCTGCCCGCCGGCACGCCCGCCGCGATGAGCACGCTCACCGAGGTCTCGCGCGACATGGCGCCCGCGCCCACGGCGTTCTTCACGGTCTCGCTCGCCGCCTTGGCGTCGTCGGGCGTCGGGGGGAAGGCTTGCGGCCACGTGACCTCGATCGCCGACGAGGCGCCCGGCTTGCGCTCGGCGTACGTGATTTCGCCGGTCTCTTTGTCGACGCCTTTCAGGCGCGGCATGCGGACCTTGTAACCGAAGGCGACCATCGCCCGGCTCGACGCGAGGAGCCACGCGCACGCGGGCAAGAGGAGCCACTTCGTGACCCACAGCCGAACGTTGTCCGCCTCGTTGATCTGCGCCGAGTACAGACGTTTGAGCGCCTCGCCCGTGGTCTGCCGGGAGAGCGTCTCGACGTCGACTTTGATGACGTGCGACTGGCGGTAGGCCTGCGCCGCCCGCTGGTTCGATAGCTCGTAGAGCAGCTTCGACGAGTCGCCCTTCTGCGACAGGTACTCCGCGCCGCCTTTGGCTTCGGCGGCCCCGAGGGCGCCCTTTTTGACCGCTCGCGGCGGCGCCTTGTCGGGGTCTTCTTTGACGACGAGCGTATCTTCGGCGTTTCTCTTGGCCGTGTTGTCGCCCGCCTGGCAAAGCTCGTTCGCGGCGTCGATGAGGCCTTCGGCGCCGTCGAAGAAGGGCCGGCCGT
>CADEGZ010000258.1 GCA_902827015.1 uncultured Pseudomonadota bacterium | reverse complement strand
CGACGGCGTACACCGACCGGAACATCGGCACCGAGATGAACAAGAAGGAGGACGTCTATCTCGAGTTCAAGAACGACAAGCAGTTCGGCCTGGGCGTGCCGCTGCCGGCGGGACGTCTGCGCGTCTCGCAGGTCGACAAGGCCGACAGCAGCCTCGAATTCATCGGCGAGGACAAGATCGACCACACGCCAAAGGACGAAGCCGTGCGCGTGAAGCTAGGCTCGGCGTTCGACGTCGTCGGCGAGCGCCGCCAGGTCAATTTCGCAGTCGATACGAACGCCAAGTGGATGGAAGAAGAGATCGAGGTGAAGCTGCGCAATCACAAATCGCTGCCGGTCGAGGTGATCGTGAAAGAAAACCTCTACCGCTGGAGTAATTGGAAGATCCTCACGAAGACGCACAACTTCGAGAAAGAGGACGCGCGGACCATCCACTTCCCGGTGAAGGTGCCGAAGGATGGTGAGGTGGTTGTGAGGTACAGGGTGAGATACACCTGGTAACGCGAAGTGGGACAGACCCCATTTCCCAGAGCGGAAATGGGGTCTGTCCCCGTCCCTCGCTTCGTCGCACGCCCAGCTGACCGGCCGCCAAGCCAGAACGTGTAAACCTCGCCGCCGATAACCGCTCCAACCTCACATCGTGGCGCCATGTTCCGGCGCGAGGGCAGGCGCGGTCATGAACCTCACCGAGATGTCGCTGCGGAATCCCGCCGGGGTGCTCGTGGCCATCCTGATGGTCGCCCTGCTCGGCGTCCTGGCGCTGATCAAACTACCGATCCAGCTCTTCCCGAACATCGACGAGCCGGCGATCTCCATCTTCACGTCGTGGCGCGCAGCCGCCCCCACCGAGATAGAGTCCGAGATCGTCGAGCCGCAGGAGCGCGCGCTGCAGGGCCTGCGCGGTGTCCAGTCGATGAACGCCTTCGCGAATCAGGGCAGCGCGTTCATCAACCTGCAGTTCGCCGTGGGCACCGACATGCAGGCGACCATGCTCGAGGTCATCAGCCGCATGAACCAGCTGCCGCCCCTGCCTCGGGACGCGCAGGCGCCGCAGATCTCGCTCGGCGCAGACGGCGGTAACGGCCCCAACAACACCCTGTCGTGGTTCTTCGTCCAGCTGCTGCCGGGCACGGCGGGGCCCATCGACAACTACCGACGCCAGATCGAAGAGCTGTTCCGCAATCGCGTCGAGTCGATCCCCGGTGTCGCCAACGTGCGCATCAACTTCGGCGCCGACGAAGAGCTGCAGATCGTGTTCGATCCGGCGCGCGCGGCCGGTCTCGGCATCCAGATCCCGCGAATCGCCCAGGTCGCGGGCAGCGCCGACGACGTCTCGGGCGGTTTCGTCGACATCGGCAAGCGTCAGTACACCGTGCGGTTCGCCGGCCGTTACGCCGTCGAACAGTTCGCCGACCTGGTCATCGAGTGGCGCGACGGCCGGCCCGTCCGTCTGGGCGACATCGCCACGGTCCAGGTGCGTCGCGGGGATCGAAACAGTCTCGCGTTGCAGAACGGCAATCCTGCGATCGGCATCCAGATCATGAAGGAGAACGACGCCAACGTTCTCGAGACGCTGACGGCGGTGAAGGCCGAGATCGAGAAGATGCGCGAAGGCGATCTGAAGCGAATGGGATTGTCGATTGCGCAGTCGTTCGACCCGTCCGTCTTCATCGACCAGGCCATCGACATGGTCACCGGCAATCTCTTCGCCGGCATCCTGCTCGCGGTTGCGGTGCTCTGGTTCTTCGTGCGCGATCGCCGCGCCACGCTGCTGGTGGGGCTCTCGATCCCGATCTGCCTCACCGTAACGCTCGTGATGCTCTACGCGTTCGGCCGCACGCTCAACGTGATCTCGCTCGCCGGCCTCGCGTTCGGTGTCGGCCAGTCGCTCGACACGGCGATCGTCATGCTCGAGGCGATCGCCCAG
>CADEGZ010000257.1 GCA_902827015.1 uncultured Pseudomonadota bacterium | reverse complement strand
GACTGGCGAAGCCAGATCGGGGCCCCCCGCCCGCCTCCGCCTCGCTTCGCTCGCGTGTTGCGCCCGGGGACCCTAGAACGGCGATTCATTTGAATCGCCTGTTCTGACGTTGTTTTCCGAGGGGGCGTGCGCCCCCTCGCCCCGCCGAAGTGAATTCGTCGGGGCCCCACACCCCGATATCGCACCGATCCGTTTGATTTGCTGCGCAATTCAAATGGATCGGTGCTCTAGTACCTAGACACAGGGGTCTTGACGGGTTCGCTCGACGGGTTCACGCGGCGGCGCGTTCGCGGGGCGGGACCACGGCTGGGTATGCTCGGCCCATCGTCGTGCGGGCCTTCTCGACGGTGAACATCCAACGGACGCGCGCGCCGGACGCGTTGCGCGCGCTCTCCCACGCCGCGATCTCGCGAACCAGGGTGGGCTTGTCTTCGATGCGTCGGTCGAGGCACTGGCCCTTCAGCACGCCGATCTCGATCTCGACCATGTTCAGCCAGCTCGCGTGCTTGGGGACGAAGTGGAACTCGAGTCGGCGGAGGATTCGTCGCGCTTCCTCGGGCGCGAACGCCTGGTAGAGCGCAGAGGGGCTGTGGCTCGACAGATTGTCCATGACGACGCGGATCCGTTCTGCGCTCGGGTAGTGGTCGTCGACCAGCTCGCGCATGCACTCCGCGAAGTCGAGCGCGGTTCGCTGGTCGGTCACCTTCACGTGTCGCCAGGGCCGATGCGCGTCGAGGAAAACGAAGAGGTTTGCTGTCCCGTTCCGCCGGTACTCGTAGTCGATCTTCGCGGGCTTGCCCGGTGCGGGCGGGCTCGGCGTTCTCGTCTCTCCGATCATCTGCGTGGGCGACTCGTCGAAGCACACGACCGGCGCTTCCGACCGCGCCGGCTCTGCGTAGAGGTCCAGCACGTCCTCCATGCGAGCGACGTACTCGCTGTCGACCTTCGGCACGCACCACATCTTCCTCTGCCACGGCTTGAGGTCGTTCTCCGACAGACGACGGCGCACGGTCTCGCGCGACAACTTGCTGTGCGACGTGAGCTGGACGAGCGCGCCCGCGAGCAGCTCGAGCGTCCAGTGTGCGCGGCCCGCTGGAGGGCTCGAACAGGCCGTGGCGACCAACAGTGCCTCCTCCTTGCCGGTGAGCTTGCGACCTGCGCCCGGTCGGGGACGATCGTGGATCGCCCCGTCGATCCCGCCTTCCACGAAGCGCCGCTTGGCACGGTAGACGGTCGAGGTGCCGACGCTCACCGAGCGGGCGATCTCCTCGTCGCTCGAGCCCGCGTCGGCGGCCAGCAGGACCTGCGCTCGCTTGACGTCGCGCACGCGCTTGCTGCCTCCGCTCACCAGCGACCTCAGCCCCTCACGCTCCGCATCCGTCAGCTCGACCACGTATCGCTCGTTCATTCGCTCCTGCCTTCCGTTTAGGCAGGAACGAGATCAGGCTCTCGGGATCGTGTCGATCCCCCTCGACGTTCGCGAACCGAGGCTCACCGAGGCCCAGGGCCAGTACCTCGCGTTCATCTACGCCTACGCGAAGATCCACCGCCGTCCGCCCGCCGAGGCGGACATGCAGCGGTACTTCGAGGTCACGCCACCGTCGGTGCATCGAATGGTGCTCGAGCTCGAGAAGCGAGCACTCATTCGCCGGGAGCCGGGCACCGCGCGCAGCATCCAGCTGCTCGTCCCCCCCGAGCAGCTCCCGATGTTGCGGTGACGGGCTCACCCAACCGATCAAGACCCCTGTGTCGAAGTACTAGGGGAGGGACGCCGATGATCGGCAACCCTAGAGCGCGAAGCCGCAATCGAAGTCGAAGTCGACGTCGAAGTCGACCTCACTTCACCTCGACATACGTCTCGCTCCGCGCCTGCGCGATCGACCAGAACTTCTCCGCCACCGTCCTGGCCTCGATCGTCGCGTGCCCCGTGTCCCACGG
>CADEGZ010000256.1 GCA_902827015.1 uncultured Pseudomonadota bacterium | reverse complement strand
AGTTTTACAAACTTTATCATCTTTAGCTTTCGATTATCCACCACGCCAACGTTTCTTCCGTGAAGAATTGGAGCACTTTTTGCTATTAACCTATGAAGAAAAGCTTGATCCCCTGTTAATTCGTGGTTCTTATGCAGGCGCAATAGGCACAGGACAATTTATGCCTAGCAGTTATCGTCGATATGGCATAGATTTTTCAGGCAAAGGGAAAAAAGACCTTCTTGAAGATACTGCAGACATTATTGGAAGTGTAGCTAACTACTTAAAAAGTCATGGTTGGCGTCGCAATGAGGCCATTGCAAATCCTGTTGTTGCTCCCAAACACTTTCGTTCAAAAATAGCAAAAACCCAAGATCTCAAGCCCCATATAACCCTAAAAAAACTACTCGATCAAAAAGTTCAGTTATCCAATTCAAAGATATTTAAAGACACAACACAAAAGGTAAAGTTCATCGAGCTGGAAAGTAAGGGTAATACTAAAGAATATTGGGTTGGCTTTTATAACTTCTACGTTATTACGCGCTATAATCGTAGTACTCATTACGCTATGGCTGTTTACCAACTAAGCCAACGAATTCGGGCATTATATCAAGGATAAAAATGGTAATAAAAGCCCCTAAAACTCGATTTTACTTCGTACTATTTACCGCTATTCTAGTAGCGACCAGTATTTTAACGGGTTGTACTACAACAACAAAGGTCAGCAAAAAGAAAAAAGACGGCGCCCCTAAACATGTGCCTGCTCATCTATTGAAAACACCCGATGCCGTACCAAAAGTAGAACCATTAAGTCGCTATGGAAATCGCTTTAACAAAGGTAAATCAAATAGCTATGTCGCTTTGAATCGTCGTTATCGAGTGATGTCAAGCAGCCGAGGATACCGCGCACGCGGCATTGCTTCCTGGTATGGAACACAATTCCATGGTCGTAAAACATCCAACGGCGAACGATACAATATGTTCGCAATGACAGCCGCTCACCGTAGTCTCCCCTTACCAACATATGTTAAAGTAACCAACTTAGAAAATGGCAAAAGCGTTGTGGTTAGAGTGACTGATCGCGGCCCTTTTCACAAAGATCGGATTATTGATCTTTCTTATGTGGCTGCCGCCAAACTCGGTATCCTAGGACGAGGAACTGGGAGAGTCGAAGTTGAGTCTATTGATCCACGTGATCATGGCGGTTTAACCCCAAAAAATAGACATGGCCCCTCTAAAAACAGAAGTCGAACAACTAAAACAAGAGTTGCAAGCAACAAAAAGATTTCACACTCCAAAGCCCTCAAAGGGCGGAGCCGAAATACGCGTTCTGCAACTGTCGAGAGAAAATGAAAGAAAACTATACCTACGCGAGGCACAAAATGCATTCGCGAAGGGTATGTGATAGACTAAAAAATGCAATACTAAGACGTGGAGTTAGCCTTAATGCAAATAAAACACTCTAAATTAATGGTATCCTTATTTCTACTTCTGATCTCTTCTAGTCTCTTTGCCAACTTACCCTCATTACCACAACCAACCGTTATTATTCCAGCCCCTCCAGCCCTTGCTGCCAAGTCCTACATCTTAATTGATTATTTAAGTGACTACGTTATTGCAGAACAAGATATCGACCAACGAGTCTCCCAAGCAAGCCTTACCAAAATGATGAATGTTTATGTAGTAGGCCACGCTCTAAAAAATGGCAAACTTAAATTAAAAGATCTTGTCCGCATAAGTGAAAATGCGTGGAAAACGCCCGGCTCACGAACGTTTATAGAAGTCAATTCTTTAGTATCTGTAGAAGATTTGTTGAGAGGTGTTATTATCCAATCGGGTAATGATGCCTCCGTAGCACTTGCTGAACACGTTGCAGGTTCAGAAAACGCTTTTGCAGAATTAATGAACTTTTATGCAAAGCAGCTCGGAATGATAAATACGCATTTTGTAAATGCTTCTGGTTTACCT
>CADEGZ010000255.1 GCA_902827015.1 uncultured Pseudomonadota bacterium | reverse complement strand
TAGTTCTCACATTGGTTTCCGGCAAATTTCTCAAGCTCTCCGCCATCCACGACACTCGGAGTGAAGCGCTTGAGAATGAGGAGCGCCCTGCGGGCGGTCGTCGCATTGCAAGGCCCAAGGCCTCCGCTCGGAACTCCACCCAAGAAATCAAGAACCCCCGGCGCCCGTGAGGGCCCGGGGGTTCGATCAGCCGATTTCTCCGGAGCCAGCCCCGTCGCATCGGCCTTGGGCATCCGCACAGGCGCGACCCCGTGCGGACAAGCGTGGCCGCGGCGATCAACCGCGACGAAGTCGATCCAGCCTCATCAAAGGAGCACCTCCTTGGTAGCCTCCAACGCCACCGCTTCGTCCACCGACTCCGCCTGCCGTTGCGCGGCCAAGCGCAGCGCCGCCACGGCGAGTTTGTTCACCTTGCGCGGAATGCCCTTGGTGGCTTGATAAATGGTCTGCCGGGCGGTGTCGGTGAACAGCGCGGCGGTCACGCCAGCGGCCTTGAGCTGTTGCGCCAGGTAAGCATCGAGTTCCTCGCGCGTGAGCCCTTCCAGGTGATAGTGCACCGCCACGCGCTGACGCAGTGCTTCGTGCAGTTGCAACGTGAGCGTGCGGCGTAACAACGGCTGGCCGATGAGCAGCAGCGAGAGATACCGCGCAGAGTCCATGTCGAAGTTCAACAGCAACGGCAGTTGCTCCAGCGCCGCGTGCGGGAGTAAGTGGGCCTCGTCGACGATCAGCAACGGGTGCTGCTTCTTACTTTGATTGAGCCGCACGACGGCTTCGGCGATCTGGCGCACCAGGTCCCCGCGATAGTGCGCCGGCTCCAGGTCCAGCGTCAGCGCGATCTGCCGCAGCAGATCCAGCGCCGTGCCCGACGAGAAGTGGATATAGAGGATCTTGTAAAGATTGGGATTGAGCGTGGCGGTGAACACGCGCGCCGCCGTCGACTTGCCGGCGCCCACTTCGCCGGTGAGCAAACCCACGCCATGGTGCTGGGCGAGAAACTCCAGGCGCTCGTTCACCTGCTGCCACGCCGCCGAAGCGAAGAGTAACTTGCCGTCGGGACGGTCCGAGAACGGCGTCTTCTTGAGGCCGAAGAAGGTTTCCCACATTAGCGATACGTCCTTCCGTTGACGACGGCATCCACCAAGCGCGCCGCGCCGAGGCACTCGCCGCCGTGATGGATCTCCACCTGCGCCGGGTCGAGCGGATCGAAACGCACTTCGATGCGCTGCCCGGCCAACTGTGGCGGCGCCTCAAAGAACCGGCTGTTGAGGAGGAACGTGGAGTCGCGGCGCACCAACCGGTCGAGGCGATGAAAGAACAGGCGGCGCAGATCGGTGGCGGGCGACAGTTGCCGCACCTGGGCGATATCGCGTTGCCACCGCAACAGCGGTGTGGTGCCCAGTGAACTGTGTTCGTGGCGGTGATAAACATGCTCGAGCCAGTGCCAAAAGCGCTCGTTCAACTGCTCCAGCGAACGCAGCGCGGCGGGCTCCAGGGTGTCGAGAAACTGCTCGCGCACACTTCTGAAAAAGCGTTCGATTTTCCCGCGCCCTTCGGGCTGATACGGCGGCGTGTGCACGATGAGAATGCCGATGGACGCGGCGATGCGCGCCAACTGCGGCGAGCGGTAGATCTTGGCGTTGTCCATGTATAAGCGCGTGGGCAAGCCGCGCGCGGCCACGGCTTGCCGCAGGCAATCGAGGAACGCATCCAAGCCTTGATTGGGATAGAACTGCGCGTGCGGAACCAGGCGGCTGGCATCGTCGAGCGTGGCTTGCAGGAACACTTGTTGCTTACCGCCGCCGGGCCGCTCCACCCAGGGTCCGAACAACAGATCGGATTGCCAGGTCTGATTGGCATACTGGGCTTCGTACTTCTTGTGCGCCGCGGCGGTGGTCTGATCCTTGAGTAAGTGGCGCTCGGTGAGTCCGCGGGCGCGGAGGAAGCGA
>CADEGZ010000254.1 GCA_902827015.1 uncultured Pseudomonadota bacterium | reverse complement strand
CCCGTTTTATAGTGAATATTTTAGAGTTTATTTTTGATGGTTATACTGGTTGCGATTTCTGACATCACGAGTTTGTATAAAATCTCTTGATGTCGTGAATTTGACAGGACAGGTAATTTTTGAATCAGCTCTTTGTTTGGATTTGCAATGGTAGGCCACACGCCCATCGTCAAGGCAATAATAACAAGATATACTACCGTGCGCAGACTATGAGGAAACCAGTGGTTCTTGTTATTAATGGAAGCTTGATTCATGACTAAAAACCCAAGTTTTGTTTATGCTATAACTCATCGGCTTATAAAGGGTAAAGCTGAAGGATCTGTATATGGCCTTAATGGCATTAGGAGTTAATCACCAAACAGCTGCCATTGATATTCGTGAAAAATTAGTTTTTGATTATCAAGCAAGTGTAGATAAAGCACGTTGGTTGGTAGGCCAGGGTTTGGTTACTGAAGCCGTGATTCTTTCAACTTGTAATCGGACCGAATTGTATTGCGAAGGCGAAACACCTTCTAATCTTTTAGAACTTTTAATAGGTCAAAGAAATTTGGCAATCGAATTGATTCGGCCATGTGTCTATACACACTTGGGATCTGAAGCGGTTAGGCATTTAATGCGGGTGGCAAGTGGTTTAGATTCTATGGTGTTGGGGGAAGGGGAGGTTTTAGGCCAGATCAAAAAGGCTTATACTACTGCTGCAAACGCGGGTACTGTGGGTAAATATTTGGGGCGTTTATTTCAAACCACTTTTGCCATTGCAAAACAAACTCGAACAAATACTGGCATTGGGGTAAACCCCATTTCGGTTGCGTATGCTGCTGCTAAGCTTTCTCAACATATTTTCTCGGACTTAGGTAAAATAACAGTTTTGCTTATTGGTGCTGGAGAGTTAAATCAGTTAATTGCAAAATATTTGGTAAGTATGGGTGTACAAGAGATTATGGTGGCTAACCGTACTGAACCGCATGCAGAGCGGTTGGCGTTGTCTTTTGGAGGAAAAGCCTTTGGCTTGGAAAAACTTCCAGAATATTTAGGTCAAGCTGATATTGTTATTACAGGTACTGCAAGTATTTTACCCATTGTGGGAAAAGGGATGGTTGAGCGTACGTTACGTCAACGCAAACGAAAACCTATATTTATGGTAGATTTAGGTGTCCCGCGTAATATTGAAGTAGAAGTGGGTGAACTGGAAGATATTTATTTGTACTGTATTGATGATTTGCAAAATATCGTTGAAGAAAATAAACGTTTCCGTATTGATGCGGCAACTCAGGCGGAATCTATTATTAAGGAAGCCGCAGATCAATTTATGAATTGGTTAGATGCTCAGGATTCTTTTAAGATGTTATGTGCTTTTAGAGAAAAATTTGAACAAATTCGGGATCAACTATTACAAGAAAGTTTACATTCTCTCCAATTGGGTGAAACCGCAGAAACGGTATTAAAACATTTGGCATATCGTTTAACGAATCGCTTTTTACATGAACCAACGCGTCGTTTACGGTGTGCTTCCTTTGAAAAAGAAGAAACGTTATTATTTTTGATAAAAGATCTGTTTGAGTTGAATCATGAAACCTTCTATACAAAATAAGCTGGAAATGTTAGCCGAACGATACGAAGAACTTAAAGCTTTGTTAAGTGACTCAGAGGTAATTCGTGATCAAAGTCGTTTTCGTGCGTTTTCTAAAGAATATGCAGAACTAGAGCCTTTAATTTTAGAATTTCAAGTTTTTCAAGAGGCTCAACAAGCGTCTTTGCTTATAACAGAAATGTTGAAAGATAAAGACGTTGACATTCGCAATTTAGCTCAAGAAGAATTAAAACAAATTAAATTGCAAATAGAAACTTTAGAAGATAATCTCTGTCGTCTTTTATTGCCCAAAGATCCGAATGATCACCGCAATATTTTTTTAGAAGTTCGTGCGGGCACGGGTGGAGATGAAGCCGCCATATTTGCGGGTGATTTGTTTCGTATGTACGCACGCTTTGCAGAAAAACAGGGT
>CADEGZ010000253.1 GCA_902827015.1 uncultured Pseudomonadota bacterium | reverse complement strand
AAAATTGTGATATCGCACGAATCCGCAGGACAACGCATTTATAACTTTCTTATAACTTATCTTAAGGGTGTCCCAAAAACACGAATATACCGCATTATTCGGAAAGGAGAGGTTCGGGTTAACCAAGGACGGGCAAAGCCAGATTATCGGTTAATTACAGGCGACTTACTTCGCATCCCCCCAATAAGGCAAGGGGAAAAAAAATCCATTATGCATTTTTCTGGGAGCCTTAAGACAGCACACCACCTTTTAGAGCAAATTTTATATGAAGACGAAGGATTAATTGTAATCAATAAACCCGCTGGAGTTGCTGTGCATGGTGGAAGCGGCATTAGTTTTGGGGTAATAGAGGCCTTAAGGTATGTGCGAGGGGCTTCAATAAAAAGCTTAGAATTGATCCACCGTTTAGATCGAGATACCTCAGGATGCCTTATGGTCGCCAAACGTCGAAGTACTTTAAAAGCTATTCATGAAATGCTAAAAACAGGGCAGGTAGAAAAAGTTTATTGGGCCTTAGTGAAAGGGGCTTGGAAAGGCAGCAATACAGTTAATGCACCGCTTAAAAAAAATCTTTTAAGTTCGGGAGAGCGTATCGTCAAAGTTTCTCCTGAAGGCCAAGCCTCTCTTACGGAATTTCGGGTTTTAGAAAAATATCCGAATGTAACATTGGTAGAGGCTAGGCCTAAAACTGGAAGAACCCATCAAATTAGGGTTCACGCAGCTTATGTTGGGCACCCAATTGTAGGCGATCCAAAATATGGTGATAATTCTTTTAATCGTGACATGAAAGCTCTAGGATTTAAGCGTTTGTTTTTACATGCCAGACAAATCATATTAAGATTACCAGAATCGGGAAAGGTAGTTTCAATAGAAGCACCTTTAGATCAACAATTGCAAATGTGTCTCTCAAAACTTGGAAAAGGAGAAAATTATGTTTGAGCATTCAAAGAGCGCTCATTGGGAACAACAAACTTTGCGCCAGGTTTTGTTAGAGCATATTATAGAGCAACGTCGAGCAAGACGTTGGAGTTTATTTTTTAAGCTCCTTGTTTTGGGTGTTATAGCGGCATTGTTTTTTGGACTTTTTAATAAAGATCTTCCTCAGCCTACCATTGCTTCTCAAGCGCATACGGCACTTATTGACGTTGAAGGAGAAATTGGTGCAGAAGAAGAAGCCAATGCCGATAATATTCGAGATGCTTTAAAAACCGCCTTTGAAAATAAACAGGTAAAAGGTATTGTATTACGAATCAATAGCCCAGGTGGAAGTCCTGTACAGGCGCGTCAAATTTATAGTGAAATTCGAGCCTTAAAGAGTAAGAATCCCACACTTAAAATTTATGCAGCAATTGAGGATATTGGAACTTCGGCAGCCTATTTAATAGCGTCGGCAACAGATGCTATTTATTCAGATAAAACGAGTTTGGTGGGATCTATTGGAGCAAAGATAGATTCATTTGGTTTTGTAGAAGCTATGAACAAAATAGGCGTAGAGCGTAGATTATATACTGCTGGAAAATACAAAGGTATTTTAGATCCTTTTACGCCACGTATTCCAGAAGAAGATGCTTTTATTCGGGCACAATTAAATACTGTGCATACTGCCTTTATTGAGAATGTCAAAGAAGGCCGTGGGACACGTTTACGTGAAGATCCTGAGCTTTTCTCAGGCCTATTCTGGAGTGGTGAACAAGCATTGGGCTTAGGCTTGATTGATGGCTATGGAGATGCCCAATTTATTGCAAGGGAAATTATTAAAGTAGAGAACCTCGTGGATTACACGCCCACCTTAAATTTATTAGACAGAATCGCACGGCGGGTCGGTGCTTCAATAGGTTTTGCATTGTCATTACATACTGGGTTGATCCAAAAAGGGGTGCGTTAAAGCATTATTGGAGCCAACGAGCGACGTCTTTTGCAAAATAGGTAATAATAAAATCTGCACCTGCTCGTCTAATAGCGGTCAATATTTCCAATACCGTACTTTTTTCGTCTATCCAACCT
>CADEGZ010000252.1 GCA_902827015.1 uncultured Pseudomonadota bacterium | reverse complement strand
ATTTTTAGTGTGACTACAACTGGATGACGCTTTGGGTGTGGTGGGGGAATATTGTCGGAGGTGCTGATTTGCTGTGACTACAACCGCCATTTGATAAACTAAGTCTTTGAAAAGATTGTCGGAGGTGTCTTTTTGCCGTGTGACTACAACTGGTTCAGCTTTCCGTCGGTTCACCAGATGGGACAAAAGGGAATTATATCCCTTTTGTCCCACTTTTTTTTCCTCGAATCTCCCAGTATATTTGAGAACTAGCCCCATAACAGAATCAATTGAAGTGGTTCTAACTTTATTTTTTTCAAATGTGAACTTTTCGGGAAAAATCGAACCAATTAATTGTTTTTTATCTTGAACCCCACTATTTGCGTACCATTCAACGATATTTGGAAGAATTTTAATTGCTTTGCTTACTTGTTGCTTTAATTGCAATTTTTCGTCGCTTAAATCATTTAATTTTGCTTTCACTTCGTAAATCCGATCTTCCAAACGTTGTTTCAATTCTTTATAATCATTCGGGTTTAGGTCACCATCCAAAAATGTGTTTTGAAGCTCTCGTTTTCTTGTTTCGAGTTTTTCAAGCTGCTGTTTGAATGCGGTTTTTTGTTGGGTACGCTCATGGGTTGAACCGCGTAGTTCCGCTTCAAGAATTTTTTCGTAAAGTGTTTCTACTTCTTCCATGACTTCAATCCCTGCTAAAAATTGCTCCATTTCCTTATTTGCAACATCTGCTCTGTATCGTTCCTTTTTACAATGTGCGCAATGATAATAATAGTGCTTATCCCCACTTCTGCTTCGTGATGCGCTCCCTGTTATATGATTACCGCAATTTGAGCAGCTTAACAACCCTCTAAGGGGAAGTTCTTCGTGATCTTTCACCACCGATATGCGTATGTTTTTTCGTTGCTTAATTGTTCGACCACTCAAAATAAATTGTACTTTTTCAAATGTATCTGTACACACAATTCCCTCGTGTAACCCCTCTACAATTTGTTCAGGTTCATCTTTATGCGCAGCAACGCGTATTTTACCCATATAAACAGGATTCCGAACCATTCTGCTAAATGTACTGCGCGAAACCTTTAACCCTTTTTTATTCACTTCCAACCGTATATCATTCAACGACCGCTCATTTTTTGCAAGCTCGTTAAAAGCCCATGTTATTAAATGCGCATTTTCCTTGGGTACGATAATGGGTTTATTATCCTCATCCCGTTTGTTTTTATACCCAATGGGTGCGGTTGTTGTCCAGCGACCCACTTTATTTGCTCCACGCATTCCTCCTTTAACCTTTTCCGAACGTATATCATTATCCACTTCGGGAAGTGTTAAATAAATTGAAAGCATGATTTTACTTTGCGGAACGCTAAAATCAATGGGTTGGGTTATAGCTTGGGGTTCAATACCCCATTGTTTGAGTTTCGCGATCATTTTATACGCATCAGGTGCGTTGCGCGAAAACCGATCCCACGATACAAACAAAAAATAATCTATATTTCTGTGATTCGATTTTGCAAACGTTAGAAACTTACTAAATTCTGGTCGGTTAAAGTTTTTTGCGCTGTGATCTTCACGATACAACATGGCTATTTCAATATCCTGTGCTAAACAATATTTTTCCAATTGTTCCTTTTGTACCCCCAAGCTGTATCCTCTATCAGCTTGCTCGTCCGTGCTTACGCGTATGTATATTACTGCTCGTTTCATCCTCGCTATTATTTTGATTTTTTGTATTTCCCTTAGTTTCCAATCCAACAATTTGATATAACCAATTACGAATTTGTTTGATTTGCTGATCTGTGCAATGCTCGAATTTTTTTCCGAGTATTTTTCTGCACTCCGATAAGGATAACATGGAATTTCAGTTAAGAAAGTGATTTTTTTTCGTTCTTCACTATTTTTTCTTTGATTTTTTTTTCCGTTTTATAAGCGTATCCTCTCTGTTTACAAGTAAACAGAGGGGATACAATCAAAAAAAAATGCTGTTGTTGATGGAATCAAAACCGAATTTCAACACTCCGTTTCCGTTGAAACAAATCAGATTATACCCCTTA
>CADEGZ010000251.1 GCA_902827015.1 uncultured Pseudomonadota bacterium | reverse complement strand
ACTGTTCCACAATAAATCGCCTTTTCGATATCAACTTATTTAATAGTTTCTCCCTCTTGCTTAAAGCCCTGCCCCTAACTGCCTTGTACATAATCCTCGATTTAATTCCTTCGTTCTTCAGCCACTTCCTATTGGTTCCCACCGCATAGCCTTTATCTGCATATACAGCTTTTGCTTCCGTTTGCTCAATCACCTTTGATAGGTAATGACCTTCATATACATTCGCACGCTCAACATGTAAGGCTTGGATAAATCCCGTTCCTTCACTCGTACTCACAAATGCTTTATAGCCCAGATAACAGCGATTGCCTTTCTTTAACCACCTTGCATCAGGATCAATGCTATCTCTGACTTCGAACTCTGGCTTATCTTCCTCTTGACCATCCTCTGGGATGTCCGTTTCTTCTATTAGCTGATTGGGTCTTGCTGCTGATTGAATGATAGTGGCATCAACCACTGCACCTTGGGATGATTCTATCTTGAGTCCCAAAGACTCCAATTGCCGATTCATTTCCTTAAAGATCTTTTTATCTAATCCCTTGGCAATTAGTTTGTTTCTAAAACGGCATAGGGTACTATGGTCGGGAAAGGCCTGATCCAGCTCCAAACCTGTAAACAACATAAAGTCTATCCGTACTCGCAAGGAGTTTTCTAAATCACGATCACTTAAGCTATGCCATTGCCCTAGAAGAATGGCTTTGAGCAACGCAAGCTTATTATATCCCACTGGGCCACCGTCCGAACTGATATCATTTTTATGAATGCCAACCAAATGCTTTTCAATGCGATGCCATTGAATCAGACGATTTAACTTTAGCAATTGGTTGTCTTGTCCAATTAAAGCTTCTGCACCTAAAGTAAAGAACGTTGCCATTTCTTCTCCTGGTAAATCCTTTAAAACACAGATGAATTATAGCATACAGCCTAAATCAGATGAAGAATTTTATTACAACTGGTTCCTGATGAATGCTGCGCATTATCAGGATGACGAACAAATATAACTCAAGTTATGCAACAGTCTTGAATATACGTTACAAAACTTAAACTTTGCCACAAAGACAGAACCCAATAATTTAAAGATTCAGGAAAGGATTGAAACAACTTTAAAATTGCGTCAGGAAGGTAAACCCTCTGTTCCTTCAACTTTATTACTTGAAAAGGAAACCAATCCATTTTTAAGATGTGATCAACCTTCAATTCAACACACCGCTGCAGCGTTTGTAAAACAAAAACTAACAAATGAGACGGAGGTTTTTAAATACTTACGAGAATGGAGAAATCAGCATTAAGAAAGTTTATCTTCAAACGCGAATAATGGATTAGGATAAGCGGGAAAGTTTCTGAGTTTATTGATGTTGTGTAGTGCATAATGAAAGGAAGTCGGTTAAATTTAAAGTTGCACCAATAAAAAATCGACTTCATGAAGAAAGATATCACAAATTTGTTCTGTTTATGATGACCCCTAAAATTTAGACCAAAAAAAAGGTGTAAGATAGAGAGTCTTGGTTATTGGGTAATCAAGATAAGGGGTTAGATATGAAGAAGACACATAGTCCTGGGTTAAAGTTTAAGGTAGCACTAGCGGCATTGACGGGCCAACCGATCATAGACATTTGTAAGCAGTATGAAGTTGCTGAAAGCTTGGTGCATAAATGGCGGAAGGAGTTACGTGAGCGAGGATCTGATGTATTCAGCCAAAAGCGCCAAGTGAAAGATACGGCCAAGGAAGTTGAAACGGCGAAGCTTTATCAGCGGATTGGGGAATTATCGACGCAAGTTGAATTCTTAAAAAAAGTTGTCGGGGAATGAGCGTGGAAGAGCGTAAAGGATTAATTGATCCGGCTCACTCCCTGAGTGTTCGGACGCAATGCAAACTCATGACGGTGTGTCGTAGTTCGTTATACTATGAGCCGAGGGACAAGGCAGATGAATTAAGGCTGTTAAATCTGATTAGCGAGATCTGGCAGCGGTGGCAGTTTTATGGCTATCGTAAAATCACGGCGGTGTTGAATTCTGGTGAATATCAAGAAAGGGTTAATCGCAAGTGTGTCCA
>CADEGZ010000250.1 GCA_902827015.1 uncultured Pseudomonadota bacterium | reverse complement strand
GTGCACTGGCAACGTGGTAATATCTGCATCGTCTAGTAATATTTTACCGCTATCTGGGTGAATGAGGCCTAGCATCATATAGAAACAAGAGGTTTTGCCGGCACCATTTGGGCCAAGAAGGCCTACGATTTCTCCACTTGCAATGTTAAGAGAGACAGCGTTTACAATCGTTCTAGATTGATAAGATTTAGAAAGTTTTAAAGCGGTAAGGCTGTTCGTGATCATTGCATTCCTTGTTCAGGGGTAGGCTTGGATTTGGGAGTTAAGATAACTGTGGTATGTTTTCCAGGCACAGGAAGAGAAGATAAAACGTGAGTGGATATAAAATAAACTAAATGACACCCGCGAATAGTATCTCCATTTTGGATGAGTTCAGCTTCTTCTAGTAATAAAAGTTTATCCTGTTTTGGAAAATATTTAAGATTTTTAGCTTGTCCCTGGATGGGTGGTTTTTCTGGATCAGATTTAGCATAAAAATAAGCAGGGGTTCCTGTTGCCACCATGGACTCAATTTTGCCATGTTCGTCTCGTAAGATAACTAATTTTAAGGAAGAGAGATGGCGGTTACCCTGTTTCATAACAACATTACCGCGATAAATAGCGGTTCCTTTTTTGTCGTCGAACTCTGCGGTATCAGATTGGATCTCTATAGGCATTGCATCCATATTTTCTGGTGCTTCTGTCGCGTAAGTGGTATTAATTGCAATGATCCAAAGGCAAAAGCAACTAAGGCGTGAGGGTATAATACGTTTTAACATCACGTAGTAACTCCACTAAGCCTTGATCAAGGAAAGCACGTAGACCAATTCCTGTAATTTTTAGATCAGGTTTGGTCATGGTAATCAATTGATCACTTTCCGCATATTTTTTTTTGGGTTGGTATTGAAGTTCATTAGTTTCCAATTTAATTGCAACAGCGGTTTTTGTTGCTGGGCGTTCAAGAACAACATCTTGTTGTAAGGCAATTTGTTCAATGGTTCCTAAGGTAGGTTGTTTAATTTCCCCCTTTTTTGCATTTATAGTCCAGATAGTACCATCTGGTCTGTGCACGGTTAAATGGGGAGTAATGAGAGTTGATATTTGAGCCGCTGGTAAATAGGCCCAGTAATTAGCAGTAAGCTCATCTTTTAAAAGACCTTGTTCGGTAAAAATCGTCACAAAAATCTCTTTCATATATTCTTGAGGTTTTCTTATTGTAATGTTCATCCCTTCTAAACTTGAAGGTGTGGATTTTATTAAAGTGCCAATCCCAAAACTTAATAAGGCAAAAGCAATTAGTATTAGGTTGTTTCTCACATAACACCCGCTTTAAATAGATCATGCATATTAAGTGCACCAACAAGTTTCCCTTGTTCATTAATAACGGGTAGTACTAAAATTTTTAATTTTTCCATCACAGCAATAGCTTCTGTGGCAAGTAGTTGGGCAGAAATGGTTGTACAATTTTTTGTCATGACTTCTTTAATTTTGGTTTGATGAATATCAATACCACGATTTAATGTTCTTCGTAAATCACCATCTGTAAAGACACCTAGAATACATTCAGGATCGTCTTCACGAACAATGGCTGTGAAGCCTAAGCGTTTTTCTGTCATTTCCATCAGGGCCTGTACTAACAATGCTTCTTCGGTAACCCGTGGGACATGAGCACCTGTATGCATGACATCTTCGATTTTTAATAATAAGCGGCGCCCTAATCGTCCTCCTGGATGTGATTGGGCAAAATCTTGCACAGTAAAGCCACGTGCTTCTAGAATTGCAAGTGCGATGGCATCTCCCATTGCTAACATAACGGCTGTACTGGCAGTAGGAGCAAGCCCTAATGGGCAAGCTTCTTGGCGAATACTAATGTCTAAGTGAATATTAGCAAGATTTGCTAATGTTGAATGTGGTGTGCCTGTTAAAGCGACGATTTTAACTCCTAAACGTTTAACAAGTGGTAGAATAGTTAGAATTTCTTCTGTTTCTCCTGAATAGGAAAGCGCAAACATCACATCTTTAGGAGTAATCATTCCAAGATCGCCGTGAGAGGCCTCTGCCGGGTGTAAAAAAAATGCT
>CADEGZ010000249.1 GCA_902827015.1 uncultured Pseudomonadota bacterium | reverse complement strand
GAGTACCTGGCTACGAACCAGGTGGTCGGGAGTTCGAATCTCTCCGGGCGCGCCATTTGTTGTATTTTTGTTATATCAGAGGTAGATTAGCCACTTCCCTAAAATTAGGGTAGGGCCATTCCTCCAAAGGCGAAGATTTATACTCAGCTCTGGAGGAAAAAGGCATCACATAATAGCTTTGCTAGCTGTAACAGTAGCCTTCCTACTAGCAGGTCGCTCGTCTGTGCCTGTTACCCCTGCAGCTGCTGTTGTTGCTAATCCAAGATCGCTGTGTAGTTGACTGCTAGTGCTAGTAGCACTACTACTAATGCTACTTCTCACTTTATATTGAGCTAACATTGTTTTGGCCTCTGTTGCCTTAGCTGCTTCAGCCTTTGCCCTGCTTTCTTCTCGTCTAAGTTCAGGAAGCTGGGCAAGAATTCTTCCCATGAATAACACACCATTTTCTTTTCCAGCATTCTCAGCCAATCCTTTTGGAGTTTGATCAGAAAGATCTTTTTGGTGCAATTCCCATTTGTCTACACTCATATGAGCTTTAGTCATTTTTGCCGTTGCATCAGTAAATCCAACATTAGATGATCCAATTTTTTTTGCTTGTTCTAAAAGATCATTGAGTGCACCTTCACATTCTGAATATGCTGCGTAATGTACAGGAGTCCAACCAAGCCCATCTTGTAAATGTAAATCCGCTTCAGCAGTATTCATTAAATATTGTAAAACGTCCTGATTATAATAATCTTTAAAGCAAGCCATATGAATCACGGTTTGTTGACTATGAGTAATAGAATTAATATTTCCTCCAGCCCTCTCCAGCAATTCATGCGCCTCTTGAACCTCTTTTAAATCCTTCTTTTGAACAGCTTTTAATAAATCTTCTGCAAGATCAGTAACTTCCTTTGATTTCTCTAGAAGATTTTGTACTGTTTCAGAGACTGTTGTAGAGTCAGTAGCCATAATTTCCTCACATTTTAATTTGGTTAAACTATGACACCAGATGTAATGTAAAAACCTGGATCCCCTTATACGATTAAGAAATTATATTACAAATTTTCTATAAAAAATAGAGATTGTGTTGTTGTGCAAATAGGCGTAGAGTCGTGTTTTCCACCGCCTTCACATGCAAAAAGTACTTTGTTATAAATACTGTGGCTGCATAAGCAAAGAGCAGTTGAATTCAAGGCCATTAATCTAAAGTCATAAGGTTTAAGGCTTCAACTTGTTCTTTACCTTTCTCTTTATCGTAGTCCTCAAACCAAGCACTTAGAATTTCTTTGGCCATATCTTGACTTAAAAGCCGATTCGATAATACCAAAACATTGGCATGATTCCAGATACGTGCCCCTTTGGCTGTTTGAACATCAGTACACAACGCTGCTCTAATTTGTTGAAAACGATTCGCCGTCATAGCACTTCCTGTTCCTGTCCAACAGAAAAATATGCCTTCATCGGCTTTATGATTAATAATGGCCTGTGCTGCTTCCACGGTTGCCTTTACCCAAGGAGTATCTTGATGTGTTTTAAGAGCACCAAACAGAACTACTTCATGTCCATTATTTTTTAACCAATCAATCACTATAAGATTAACAGGATAAAGTTCATCACTTACGACAGCTATTTTCATATTTTCTCCTTTCTTTAAAAATAAGGTCTAACCAAACGTAAACAATGTCGTTTCCATTTAGAATGGCTTCTACAAAACCATTAGTGTAATGACCGTGACCCACCACGTATTGTACCAGAACCAAATTCAACTTCAAATGTGTATATTACCTCATCACAAATTAAAAGGAACAAATTCCTAGATTGACACTCTAATTAATTGAGAAAATTTTAGTTATTTTTAGTTTTTGAAATAATAAGTTAACTTCTCTGTAAATTAATAAGGGATAAGAAAATGTCTAACACAAATCCTAAATATATAGCCGAAACAGAAGCATTTAAAACATATCTAAATATAATGATGGCGGCTATTAAGAAGGAAGCTTCTAAAAGTTGGTCATCAAAACGTTCAACCACAGGGCTTGAGCTAGAAGCTCATATAAATTTCCTTGCAAAGCTTGATGCTATTAGAAAAAGTTTAA
>CADEGZ010000248.1 GCA_902827015.1 uncultured Pseudomonadota bacterium | reverse complement strand
CCAATCGTTCCCACGTTAATATGTGGAAGATCTCGCTCAAATTTACCTTTTGCCATGGAATACTCCCCAAAACGTTTTCAATCCCAAACATTTGGAGCCCACAACCGGGATTGAACCGGTGACCTCTTCCTTACCAAGGAAGTGCTCTACCACTAAGCTATGTGGGCCTTTCTAGAGACCTTAAAACCAGTGTCTAGAAACCAGAATAAAAAATCCCCTGTTCTCCAACCCAGCCCATATTTTTACCAGCTGGAGCGGGTGATGGGAATCGAACCCACGCTATCAGCTTGGAAGGCTGAAGTTCTACCATTGAACTACACCCGCGACACTTTAACTTACGACGCTTGGTGGAGGGGGAAGGATTCGAACCTTCGAAGGCTAAGCCGGCAGATTTACAGTCTGCTCCCTTTGACCGCTCGGGTACCCCTCCAAAACAAAAAACTAGAGTCAAGTCAAGAAACTAGACACAAAAATCTATACCAGGCCAAATACAAAAGGGGAATTTTTTCATACTTAAGAAGTGAAGTCAATAGTAAAACACAATTACTTTCATAGAGTTGTTTATCGTAATTCCCGGTTTTTCAGAAAAAGTTGAACGACATAACTAATTTGTATAATTTGATTTTAGCTGATCAACTTCACAAAGAATCATGCCCGTTCAACATTTTCAACAATTAAATCGGCAAAAGCCAAAGAACTGGTAAATGCAGGAGAAATAGCGTTTAAAACGTGGGTTGAATGTTCCCTAGACTTTAAAATAAAATCCATTTCTAATTTTTTTGTCTTCATATTTATTAATTGTGGCCGAATGCCAACCTTATTTGAACTGACCAAATCTACTGAAGAAAGATTGTGGATCAACTTGCAAGCAGCCTTGGCAAAGTAAGGCTTCAAATATTTTTTCATTTCACTTGAAACCAGCTTTCGAAAATTCTGTTGATTTGTAACCATCATCATAGTGAGGCACCTTAACACCAACATTAACTCTTTTAAACGAATATTACTTAATAACCCATAATTCTCTTGCCCAAAAGCCGGGATTACCGTAGGACCAACATACACTTCCCCACTCACAATACGAGTTAAATGCACGCCTAAAAAAGGTAGTGCAGGATCGGGAACCGGATAAATATTACTTCGCACAATATAATCTTTCTCTGCTTTTATTTTGTAATATAATCCCTTAAAAGGAAGCAACTCATATTCATTGGCTAATCCAAAGTAGCGTGCTAATTGCACCGCGCTTGTCCCAGCACAATTAAACAAATGGCCATATGAATAAATTGCTTGCCCCTTTCCAGCCCAAATTTTTTTAGACTGGCTTTCAATTGATGCAACAGAACAGTTAAAATGAAATACCACCTTTTTTGAAAGTAAATATTGATAAAGAACATTTAAAACGGCTTTTGAATCGATAACCGCTGTAGAAGGACAATATACACCCCCAAAAGGTGCTTTTGCATAAGGTTCATATTTTTGCACCTCAGCCTCATTTAAGTGAAAAGCTTGTATTTTATTTTTCTTTGCATTCTCTAATAATTTCTTAAGGGAAGTTTCTTCTTGCTCGGAGGTTGCTACAATGATTTTTCCTAATTGATGACATGCAATACTATTTTCTTTGGCAAAAGCCACCATTCTTTGTGCACCTTCTGTACACATAGAAGCCTTTAGCGTATCACTGCCATAATAAATTCCAGAGTGTAATACCCCACTATTGCGACCACTGGCATGAACCCCTAAACTGGGCTCTTTCTCTAAAAGGGCAATTGATGCATCAGGGTATAAAGCAGTTAATCGGTTAGCAACGGTTAAACCGACAATACCAGCGCCCACAATAATAAAGTCGTAATTATAACTATATAATGACATAAAAATATCTAGCTCTTTGATTTATATGGAGCTGGTGACTGGATTCGAACCCGCGACCTGCTGATTACAAATCAGCTGCTCTACCAACTGAGCTACACCAGCAAAAAGAGAGATTATACTGCCTTCTTTAAGATCTCACAATTGCACCAGCCACAACTTTTGAAAGTGAGGCGCATTGTTTTTAAAACCCTCAAGTTCAATCGAAGGTAACGTCGGCACATTTA
>CADEGZ010000247.1 GCA_902827015.1 uncultured Pseudomonadota bacterium | reverse complement strand
CCGCGGGTTGCGTGCGCGCGCCGGCCCCACCAGCCCCTGCGGCCGCCAAAGCAGCACGCCGGCGATCAGCACGCCGATCAGCACCACCTGCAGCGCGGCGGCGCGGGCCTGCTGGTCCTGCGGCACCAGGCCGCGCAGCGCGGCGCCGGCGGCGGCCCAGAAGCCCCACACCAGCAGCGCGCCCAGCAGCGCGCCGCGGTTGTGGCCGGTGCCGCCGACGATGAGCATGGCCCACAGCTGGAAGGTGAGGATGGGCAGGAAGTCCTCGGGCGCGATGTAGCCCACGAAGTGCGCGTACAGCGCGCCGCCCAGCCCCATCAGCATGCTGCCGATGACGAAGCTCTGCAGCCGGAAGACATAGGCCCGCTTGCCCAGCGACGCGGCGGCGTCCTCGTCTTCGCGGATGGCGCGCAGCACGCGGCCCCAGGGTCCCTGCACCAGTGCCTGCAGCGCCACGTAGGCCAGCACCAGCACCGCCAGCACCAGCGCCAGGTAGCCCAGGTTCCAAGTCAGCCCGGTGCCCAGCCAGCCCTGCAGCGGCCGCGGGATGAACTGCACGCCGAAGGTGCCGCCGGTCAGCGGCTGGGCGTTGGTGGCCACCAGCTGGATCGTCACCGCCACGCCGAAGGTGGTGATGGCCAGGTAGTCGCTGCGCAGCCGCAGCGTGAGCGCGCCGACGAACAGCCCCGCCAGGCCCGAGGTGGCCATCGCCGCAAGCCAGCCCGCCGCCACGGGCCAGCCGAAGCCGCCCACGCGGTCGGCCGCATCGGGCGTGGTCAGGATGGCCGAGGTGTAGGCCCCCACCGCCACGAAGCCGGCCACGCCCACGTTGAACAGCCCCGTGTAGCCCCACTGCAGGTTGAGCCCCAGCACGATCAGCGCGTAGGTCAGCGCGAACACCAGGAAGAAGCTCCCGTACGACAGCCAGCCTTCCATCAGCCCTTCTCCGCCACCAGGCCCGTGGGCCGCACCAGCAGGATGGCGATCAGCACCGCAAAGGCCGCCGCCGCGCGGTATTCGGCGCCCACCACGTGCACCGCCGCGCTCTCGGCCAGGCCGACGATCAGCCCGCCGGCCACCGCCCCGCCCACCGATCCGATGCCGCCCAGGATCACGGCCGCGAACAGCGGCAGCAGCAGGTCCAGCCCCAGCGTCGGCCGCAGCTGCACCGTCAGCCCGGCGAACACGCCGGCCACCGTGGCCAGCAGCGCGCCGATCACCCAGGTGGCGCGCAGCACGCGCTCGGGGTCGATGCCGGCCACGCGCGCCAGCTGCGGATTCATCGCCGTGGCGCGCATCGAGCGGCCCAGCGTGCTGCGCGACAGGAACAGGTGCACGCCGACCACGGCGGTCGCGGTGAGCCCCAGCACGAACAGCTGGTCGGGCGTGATGCGCAGCCCGCCCAGCACCGCGCGCGGCAGCAGCGCGACGGCGATCTGCAGCTCCTGCCCGTAGTACTGCGGCACCCCGCCGTAGACGAACAGCAGCAGGTTGCGCAAGGCCAGCGCCGCGCCGAAGCTGGCGATCACCAGCGTGATCGCGCCCTGGCGCCGCAGGCGGCTGAACAGCGCCGCGTCCAGCGCCAGCGCGATGGCCGCCACCGCCAGCGCCGCCACCGCCAGCGCCGCCAGCAGCGGCCAGCCGAAGGAGAACGGTGCGATCGGGTGCGCGCCGCCGGCCAGCGCGCCGAACACCGCCAGCGCGCTGAGCGCGACGTAGGCGCCCCAGGCCAGCAGCTCGCCATGCCCGAAGTTGGCAAAGCGCAGGATCGAGAAGGCCAGCGTCAGCCCGATGGCGCCCAGCGACACCACCGATCCGATCACCAGCCCGTCGGCGACGATCTGCAGCATCTACGCACCTTCGGCCACGGACGCGCGGCGGCCCAGGTACAGCGCGGCGATGCGCGCGTCGGCGCGCAGTTCGTCGGCAGTGCCCACCAGCTGCTCACGCCCTTCGACCAGCACCGCCGAACGGTCGGCCACCGCCAGCGCGGCCTTCACGTTCTGTTCCACCAGCACCACGGTCACGCCGCTGTCGCGCACCCGGCGCAGCTGCGCCAGCACCTCGCCCACCAGCCTGGGGCTCAGGCCGGCCGAGGGCTCGTCGAG
>CADEGZ010000246.1 GCA_902827015.1 uncultured Pseudomonadota bacterium | reverse complement strand
CAAGAGCATTCAGAATTGCGGATGGAATGTAGGAATAGGGAGTACTTTCAACCCTTAAAGACAGAGGAAGAATGTCACGCTCTCCGCCAATTTTGGCATTTAAGTTTCTTGGATAAGCGGGGTTCTTTTAAATAATTTTGTGAAGATTTTTGAAACCATAATAACAAGTGCGCTATTGCCTAAAACGTTGGTAACGGTAACTGCTGGATCAAATAAAATATAAAGTGCAGTAATAAGCGCAGACATTTCGCCAGAAAAGCCAAAATGTGTTTCCAGGATTGGTAACATAACTAAAATGCCACCACCAGGTACGGCGACAACCGCTGTTTGTGCCAATATGAAATACAGTGCAAAAGGAAGATAAATTTGCAAGCTTGGAAATTCATGACCAAAACTCAATAAAATAGAAAGCGCCATTAAAGGAATTGCAATACTTGCACCTACCATATGAATATTAACCGTTGCTGGAATGATTGCGCGGGTAAGATCGATGTTGCCAGTATTTTTTTCAGCAGCGTTTAAAGTAATAGGCAGGGTTGCTAGACTTGACATCGTGGAAAACCCTGTTAAGGCAACCGGCAAAATATTTTTAATATATTTTAAACATTGATGCAGGTTGAAATTGGCTATTATGGCAAATAATAATGCCAGGTAAACTAGATAAGTTAAAGCAATTATTAATAATAAAGGTAAATAAGATTCAATAACTTGAATTAAAATCCCATCATGTTGCATTTTTAGAATAAAGCCTAGTGCAAAAATCGGCAACGTTGGAATAAACCCTTTCTCAAGAAACAGAGTTACCCATCGTTTTGCATTTTCGCTGAATCGATAAGCACGAGCATTGGGAAAAAAGGAAAATAGAGAGCCTGCTAAAAATCCAAGGTATAAAGCGTAATCATTTGGCAGCCATTGAGGGAATGTAAAACTCCATAAAGGGCTTAATTCTTGTGTCGTTCCTATAGGATGGGGCGTGATAGTAGCCAAATTATTAAGTAATCCAAGTGATCCAACACCATAGGCGATTAACGTAGAGATGAAATTGGAAAGACAGACTATGCCAAACAAAATTAGCATAAAGCCAATTGCTTTGCCGCCCCTAAAACTCAGTAAACAAGAAAAGAGGCAACTAAAAATAACTGCGGGCAGAACAAATAAGAGCAAACCTTTTAAATTTAAACTAATAGCATAGAGCGCGGATTGTAAGTTTGCGGGAAGGTAATTACCAAATAATAAAGCGCTTGCTAGAACGATCAAAAGTTTGAAGGATAAGTTGAATTTTGGAAGCTTAAAGCTGAACATTGTGTTGAGTTCCCAATTTTTATGCCCACATCTTACAGGACTTTAAGAATTGGCGTCTAGACTCTTTAATTTTAAATAAAAAAGAAGCAGTTACACTCAAATTTAAGTATTTTTATATTACAAACCACATCATAACTATTTGATAAATAACATTATTTTTAAATTTTTAAGTTTACTTGAAAACTTATTTTTTGTTGGGATATTTTGCTAAATAGGTCTTGTTTTTTATATTTGCCATAGGGTAAGATGCTGGTTAGTAAAACACCGTTTATGTGTGTAATATCCTGTGTTTTGGGTAATTAATAACAGCTTGATACTGGGAGTAGAGATAATGCCTAATATGACAGATGGTCAACTTAATGCTAAATTTAACATGGGTGGTCCTGGATTAGATAATGAAGTTTTAGGTAATTATGGAGCTTTAAATCCAATTGCTAAAAAAACAAGGGTTGCGCAATTTGCAGCTCGATTCCCGTTAAGGTGTGTTTGTACTGGAGGCTTTAATGCTGTCCTTGAAAGGGTTGGTAATCCAGGGCGAAATGTCATAGCTACTCATGGTCATACGGATGCTGCCGCTTTAGCTGGTCTCGTAGCTTACCATATTGCTCACGCCACTCAAACTGATTTTTTAGCTGTTGCTAATCATCCAAACACAGACGTTGCGACCTTATTATTAATTGCTCAAAATAGTACCATTGCTGCAGCTTTACAAGCTGTTACAGCTCATGCGAACGTTGATCCAGTGACATTAACGGCGATAGCGAATAATGCGGCATCGAATGCGGCGGCATTGGCGGCAGTGGTTTTAG
>CADEGZ010000245.1 GCA_902827015.1 uncultured Pseudomonadota bacterium | reverse complement strand
GATTTTGCCGATGTACGAACTGTAATGTCGGAAATGGGCATCGCTATGATGGGCACAGGGACAGCAACTGGAGAAAACCGTGCACGTTTAGCAGCTGAAGCAGCTATTTCGAGCCCTTTATTGGATGATATCCATTTATCGGGTGCTCGGGGTGTTTTAGTTAATATTACAGCCGGACAAGATATGTCAATTGCTGAATTTGAAGAGGTAGGAGATGCGATCAAAGACTTTACTTCAGAAGATGCAACTGTAATTGTAGGAACAGTCATTGATCCAACAATGACAGAAGAATTAAGAGTGACATTGGTGGCTACGGGATTAGGTAAAAAAGAAACAACGACAGGAAGAGGTGTTGGTTTTGGCAATCCAAGAATGACGCCTTTATCACATAATTTAAATCAAGATTTAGCTAAACAGCAAGATCGTTCTTCAACATATCGTCGAACGACAGGAACTTCTGCGATGTCTCAAAAACGTGCATTAGAGCCTGTGGAACCTGGTATGGATTATCCGTTCCTTGATATACCTGCTTTCTTGCGGCGTCGAGCACCAATTGAGGGGGCAGAGTGTGATTAAGCAAAGAACTTTAAAAAATGTTATCCGCGCGATGGGTGTGGGACTGCATACTGGTGAAAAGGTTTACTTAACCTTAAAGCCAGCAGCCCCAGACGCGGGAATTGTGTTTAGACGGGTTGATCTAAATCCCGTTGTTGAGATTGCAGCAAGAACAGAAAATGTGGGAGACACTACACTTTCTACTACCTTAGTGAAGGATGGTGTTCGTGTTGCGACGGTAGAGCATTTATTATCGGCTATGGCTGGTTTGGGTATTGATAATGCAATTATCGAGGTGAGTGCTCCTGAAGTTCCTATTATGGATGGCAGTGCGGGCCCTTTTGTCTTTTTATTACAGTCTGCGGGTATTTTAGAACAAGAAGTACCAAAGCGGTTTCTGCGTATTAAACGTCGAATTATGGTATCCGATGATGATAAGTGGGCCAGTTTGGAGCCCTTTGATGGTTTTAAGGTTTCTTTTACTTTAGATTACGATCATCCTGTTTTAAAAAATAGTATTCAAGAGGCAACTCTGGATTTCTCAAGTACCTCTTATGTTAAAGAAGTCAGTAGGGCTCGGACATTTGGATTTTTATCGGAGTATGAATGGTTACGTGCCAATAACTTAGCGTTGGGAGGTAGCCTGAATAACGCTATTGTATTAGATGATTATCGCGTTATTAATGAGGATGGATTACGGTACGAAGATGAATTGGTTAAGCATAAAATTTTAGATGCCGTAGGAGATATGTATCTTTTAGGTACAGGTCTTATTGGGGCATTTCGTGGGTTTAAGTCTGGCCATACACTTAATAATCGTTTATTGCAGGCACTATTAGCTAAAAAATCTGCTTGGGAAATTGTAACATTTGAAGATGCAGCAGTTTCACCCATTACTTATTTGTATCCGGCGACGGCAGCTTAAATTCAAGCTAACTTCAATTACGGAAGGGTAGAGAGGCGGAGTAAGGCTGTACGTAGAGAAACTGAATCAATATTTAAAGCAGTATTTTTAATTAATTCTGCACTGAATTTTGAAAGGGTAGATCTAACAACAGTAGGCTGTTTCTCTATAGTCGGTTTCTGGTTAGATAAAGGTCGTACTTTAATTTCAATGGATTTTAAGTGGCACAAGGTAGGATCTGTTCTTAAAGTCGTTAGGAGTTCGGTTTTTTCAAAACGTAATAAATGGCCTAAGGCTGGCGATGAGGTTGTTAAAATAAGAATGTTGTCTCGCAAATTTGCAACGCGACAATATCTTCTAAGTTTGGTGTCTAATTTTTGGTGTACAATACGATTTAGTTTGGCTAATTGTTCAACTTTATTTACAATCTCTCCTAATACAGGCGAAACTGCCAGGAGCTCAGTAAGTGAAAATTTGTTACGATAATCTGTCATTATACCCTTCGTACTTGAATTTATAGGGTAATTTTAAATTAAATAGGCGCAAAAACCCATGTTTATTACCAGTTTAGTAAAAAAAACCTTTGGAAGTCGCAATGAAAGACTATTAAAGCATTTTCGTAAGGTAGTAGAAAGTATTAACGCATTAGAGCCAAGTATAATGGCGCTC
>CADEGZ010000244.1 GCA_902827015.1 uncultured Pseudomonadota bacterium | reverse complement strand
TGGTAGAAGAAGGCAATTTAGGCCTTATCAGAGCTGTTGAAAAATTCGATCCTGAACGTGGTTTTCGTTTTTCAACTTATGCTACCTGGTGGATAAGACAAAACATTGAACGAGCCATTATGAATCAAACTCGTACGATTCGTTTACCAATCCACATTATTAAAGAATTGAACGTCTACTTACGAAAAGCACGAGAAATTACTCAACAGCTTGACCACGAACCTACATTCGAAGATATCGCCAAAGCCTTGTCTAAATCACCAGAAGATGTAAATCGCTTGTTAAGGCTCAATGAGCGTACACTCTCTGTAGATACCCCCATGGGCGATGATACAGAAAAACACTTATTAGAAGCTTTAGCGGACCACAATACAGATGGTCCCGCCGAAATCTTAGAAGACAAAAATATGCGTAACCAATTAGAAGAATGTTTAAGCATGCTAAATGAAAAGCAGCGTTCTATTTTGTTAAGGCGCTTCGGACTACGAGGCTTTGAAGAAGCTACTTTAGAAGAAGTAGGTGTTGAAGTAGGGCTCACTCGCGAAAGAGTGCGACAGATCCAAGTAGAAGCTTTAAAGCTACTTCGCTCCATTATGGAAGAAAGGGGCATTCAAGCAGATACCGTATTTTACTAAAAGCAATACCTACTCCCCTTTATCTCGTCTTAAAGAATTTTTATCAAGATAAAGGGGCTTTCGCTTCTAAAACTAAAAACTTAGCGACACTCACCAGAAGAATAACCAACAATAATACAACTACCACACCAACTAACACATATACCCACCAGGCGCGTCCACGCATAAAATCTCGCTCTCTTACGCGACTGCTCTGCACACCGAATAATGCGCCTATGACACTTATCAGTATTTGCCATAAATTGGGTTTAGAAAGACTATTAATTGGCTGATTCTCCTACACACCTTTCACATTGTAGTTTACAATAACTAAAGAGAGAGCTTGATAGGAGAAAATGAATATGTCTGAACAGTTATTAACACAATTGGAAGAAAAAATAGACAACGCAATTGAAAACATTGAATTATTACGGTTACAAGTTGAAGAATTAGAAGAAAAAAATGCCAAATTACAAAACGAAAATGCCACTTTTAAAACTCGACAATCGCAATGGGAGCAAGGTTTAACCAAATTGCTTAACAAATTGGACGACATTAGCCACGAATCTATTGTCCAAGTAGAAAAAAATAAGGTTGAGTACCTTGAAGAAGAGGTAGAAGCACTGGCTTAATTTTTAAATATACCCTTCGTACTTGTTGCGAAGGGTGTAAGCAATGTAACCACCTTTATTTTATATATAATCTTTGGAGGGTGTAGCATAAAAACAAACATGCTAGTCTATCTAACATGATTCCACATAGCACTCTTGACCAAATGACTTGCCGATTTGATAAGATCCTCAAGATCTTACTACCCACCAGCTTTGTTAAAAAAACATCTCTACAAACACATCCTGCCGATACAACATTTCTTTCGCCCACTGAACAAAAGCATTCTGCAATGCTAATGCGCATTAACCACAGCGGTGAAGTTTGTGCGCAAGCACTTTATTTAGGGCAGGCATTAACAGCTCGAGATCAAAACCTAGCCAATCAACTCTCTCTTGCTGCAGAAGAAGAGCGGATCCACTTACAATGGTGCCAAGAGCGTATCGAAGAATTAGAAGGTAGACGTAGTTTTTTAAATCCCTTTTGGGCATTTGGTTCTGTTGTGATCGGCGCAATAGCAGGCCTGATGGGAGATAAAGTAAGTTTAGGTTTCTTAGCTGAAACTGAGCAACAAGTCAGCCGTCATCTCGATCAGCACCTTAAAGAAATTTCTGTTAATGATAAAAAAAGTCGTGCAATTTTGACCCAAATGCGAATTGACGAGCAAAGACATGCAACCAATGCTTTTGCTTTAGGAGGCGTTGCTCTTCCAAAACCTATTCGTGCGGGAATGACGTTCCTTTCTAAAATCATGACATCTACCACTCGTTTTTTTTAAAACGCAATTTGTAAGCGAGCGGCCACCATATTGAGTCTGCGCTTTGAAGGCTGTGAAATTTCAATACCTGGGGAAGTAGTGGGGCGAATTATAGCCCGAATATAATTAGTTGCAATACGAACTTGTTCATTTAAAAACCAATTCAACCCAAGAGACACATTATGTTCTATTCC
>CADEGZ010000243.1 GCA_902827015.1 uncultured Pseudomonadota bacterium | reverse complement strand
GAATGTGGATCCTAATACTCATGAACATCATGAGTGCTAGAGCACCAATGGTATAAAAAGCACTGTGTTCTAAAAAAGGATATTTACGTAGGGTTTTTTGGTGGACCAGAAAAAGTGTAAGAGAGCGAACGAGGATTGCACCTATGGTTAGTCCAATTAAAATAATCATAATATCTTTAGTAATTGCGAAGGCACTGATTACACCATCTAGGGAAAAAGAAGCATCTAATATTTCTAGATATAAAAATTGTGATATTCCTTTAGAAGGTACGTTTTTATTTTTTTGATTTAGAAAATGTGTTAAACCTTTTAAAAAAATAAAACTTATCATTCCTAGAATTCCTGCAATGGTAACCTCTGATTGATGAGGTCTTGGAGTTATTTGTTGTATAATCAATAAAATAAATACTGCTAATATTATTTTTATTGGTGCTATTTTTCCAAGTTGGTTTAATTTTTTTTCAACAGTTCCCAACCAATAATGGGTGCGATTCTGATCAAATAGGAATGACAAAAATACTAAGAGTAAGAACATGCCGCCAAAAGCAGAAATCAGTGCTTCAGTATTGGTAAGATGTTTAGCGTATTCCTGTGGTTCTTTGAATGCCAACCGTAAAACTTCAAACATATTTAATTGTGTAACTAAGGAAACGATAATAATTGGGAGTAGAAGTCTGACAATAAAAACTGCAATTAAAATTCCCCAAATCAAAAATCTTCTTTGCCATTTTTTATCCATGCTTTGTAATTCAATAGAATTAATCACAGCATTGTCGAAAGACAAACTAACTTCCAAAATCGCTAGTGTAAGAGTTAAAAAAAGCGCAAATAACCCCCCCCATAGCAATGCCATGGCCATGCCTAATACAGTGATAATTAAAGATCCTTTGAAATATTTCATCATTTCATAAAAACATATTAGTAATTTAAATAGTTTAAAATTCTACACTTTGGCCAGGTGTTTAAAACTTTTTTCATCTGTACAATCATGTTACTATTTTAGCTTATTGTTTAAATTGCCGATTTTTATGCTGGGGTTGAAAGGAATGATAGATTTTTTTAAAAACAGTCTTTCATTGTTAGTTATTTTGCTTTTTTCTCCGCTTTTACAGGCGAGTCAGAATATTATTTTATGGCATAGTTTAGAGCCCCCTTTGGCAGAGCGTTTTTTTGCAATTATTGATAAATTTAATCAAAGGCCTGAATGTGTCAATGTCGGCATTAAAATTATTCCGGAGTATAAGGGGAATTACGAACAAACGTTACTGGCCGGGTTAAAAGCGGTGGGTACTCCCGAGGCACCACAAATTTTACAAGTTTATGATGTTGGCAGTTTAGCCATGCAGGCACGCCCCAATATTTATGTTCCCTTGGATAAGCTTTCAGATGTTGAAAGCCCGTTTTTAAAAAGTGAACATTTTTTGCCATCCATTAGCGCTTTTTATAAAGATCGACATGGTAGAAAGGCGCTTCCTGGTTTACCCTTTAGTACCTATTCAGTTGTTTTATTTTATAATAAAGATGCTTTTCGCAAAGCAGGACTTGATCCTGAACACCCACCACAAACTTGGGAAGAATTTGAGAAAGTTGCCGCTATTCTAGCAAAAGGGCGAACTGATAAATATGTGATGGCTTCTACTTGGCTCTCGGGTCACCATATTGAACAACTGGGCGCGTGGCATAATCAGCCTATTGCGACTAAGGGAAATGGCGTGGATGGAGATGGTGCAGTATTGTTAGTGAATAGTCCATTTTTTATTGAACATTTAGATAAATTGGTGAATTGGTATTGGAAGGGTTTCTTTAGTTTAGATTCTGGTATAAAGGCCAACCAGGCTTTTGCAAAAGAAAAAGTCGTTATGTTAACAGATAGCGCTAATCATTGGCGTATATTGAAAACGTTGGTGAATGGAAATTTTGAAATTGGCGTTACACGGTTTCCATTTTGGCAATCAAAGGTTGAAAGGCCTTATAATACCGCAATAGCGGGCACTTCTTTTTGGGCAATAGCGGGGCATGATTCTAAAGACTACCCGGTAATTCAACGGTTTTTTGAATATTTGGTTAGCCCAGAAATACAAGCCGAGTGGCATCAGGGAACTTGCTATATGCCAGTTGTGAATGGGGTGCGTGCGGTTGCAGAAAAGCAGGGGTTTTATAAAAAGGATTTAAAA
>CADEGZ010000242.1 GCA_902827015.1 uncultured Pseudomonadota bacterium | reverse complement strand
AGTGGCCGGCCATGACGATGGAGTTCAAGGCCGCGAACACGGCGCTGCTGAAGGGGCTGTCGCCGGGGCAGGCCGTGAGCTTCGAGTTCGTGGAGCGGCAGCCCGGCGAGTACGTCGTGACCGCCATCACAGCGGTGCCGGGCAGCGGTAGCACGCCACCGGCGCCCAAGCCAACGCCGGCACCTCCCGCGGCCGCCGGCTCGCACAGCGGCCACTGAGCAGGGGACACCATGCTGGCCAAGATCATCCAATGGTCGGGCAGGAACCCGTTCCTCGTCCTCCTCGCCACCCTGTTCGTCGTCATCGGCGGTGTCGTTGCCGTGATGAAGACACCACTCGACGCCCTGCCCGACCTGTCGGACGTGCAGGTCATCGTCTACACCGAGTACCCGGGCCAGGCGCCGCAGGTCGTCGAAGACCAGGTGACCTACCCGCTCACCACGGCAATGCTGGCGGTGCCGAAGTCGAAGGTGGTGCGCGGCTTCTCGTTCTTCGGCGCCTCTTTCGTCTACGTGATCTTCGAGGACGGCACCGACATCTACTGGGCGCGCAGCCGGGTGCTGGAGTACCTGAACTTCGCCTCCAGCCGCCTGCCCAAGGGCGTGTCACCCTCGCTGGGCCCTGACGCCACCGGTGTCGGCTGGGTCTACCAGTACGTGCTGCTGGCCAAGGACAAGACGCTGGCTGAACTGCGCACCATCCAGGACTGGTACGTGCGCTACCAGCTCACCAAGGCGCCGGGCGTCGCCGAAGTGGCCTCGCTGGGCGGCTTCGTGCAGACCTACCAGGTCACCGTCGATCCGCTCAAGCTGCGCAGTTTCGGCATCCCGCTGATGAAGGTGTCGCAGGTCATCCGCGACTCGAACCGCGACGTCGGCGGGCGCGTCGTGGAGATGGCCGAAACCGAGTACATGGTTCGCGGCAAGGGCTACCTGCGCGGCAAGGCCGACATCGAGATGCTCGTCGTCAAGAGCGAGGGCGGCACGCCGGTGCTCATCCGCGACATCGCCCGCGTCGAAATGGCCCCTGACGAGCGGCGTGGCCTGTCAGAGCTGAACGGCGAGGGCGAGGTCGTCTCCGGCATCGTGATGTCGCGCTTCGGCCAGAACGCGCTGGAAGTGATCCACAACGTCAAGGCCAAGGTGACCGAGATCTCGGCCGGCCTGCCCGAGGGCGTGACGATCCAGGCCGTCTACGACCGCTCGGACCTCATCCACCGCGCGATCAAGAACCTCTCCTGGACGCTGTTCGAGGAAAGCATCATCGTGGCCGTAGTCTGCGTCGTGTTCCTGATGCACGTCCGCTCGGCACTGGTCGCCATCCTGATGCTGCCGGTCGGCGTGCTGATCTCGATCATCGCGATGCGCATGCTCGGCATGAACTCGAACCTGATGAGCCTGGGCGGCATCGCCATTGCCATCGGCGCAATGGTCGACGCGGCCATCGTCATGATCGAGAACGCGCACAAGCACCTGGAGAAGCTGGACCGGCTCAAACCCGTCCACACCGTTAAGGACCGCGCCGACGCGATGATCGCCGCCTGCCAGGAGGTGGGGCCGGCTCTGTTCTTCTCGCTGCTCATCATCACGGTGTCGTTCCTGCCGGTGTTCACGCTCGAATCGCAGGAGGGACGCCTGTTCTCGCCGCTGGCCTACACCAAGACCTTCGCGATGGCTGGTGCGTCGCTGCTGTCGGTGACGCTGGTGCCAGTGCTGATGCTGCTGTTCATCCGCGGCAAGATCATGCCGGAGGCGAAGAACCCGGTGAACCGCTTCCTGATCTGGGTCTACCGGCCGATCATCGAAGCCGTCATGCGCTGGAAGAAGCTGACCGTGGCACTGGCCGTGATCACGATGGGGCTGTCCTGGTACCCGGCGTCCCAGTTGGGCAGCGAGTTCATGCCGACACTCAATGAGGGCACGCTGCTGTACATGCCGGCCTCGCTGCCGGGCATGTCCATCACCAAGGCCGCCGAGGTGCTGCAGACGCAGGACAAGATCATCAAGAGCTTCCCGGAGGTCGAGTCGGTCTACGGCAAGGCCGGCCGCGCGAATACCGCGACAGACCCGGCGCCGACGGAGATGTTCGAGACCGTCATCAACCTCAAGCCGCAAGAGCAGTGGCGTGCTGGCATGACCACCGACAAGCTGATCGCCGAGATGGACAAGGCGCTGCAGTTCCCGG
>CADEGZ010000241.1 GCA_902827015.1 uncultured Pseudomonadota bacterium | reverse complement strand
TTTAAAGTATTCGTCTCTTTTTTCAGTAAATCCGAGTCTTTTCATTAATTGCCCAAATTAGGAGTAGGTTTCAGCAAGTGGTTTTAGAGATAAACTTTTTTCTAAATAGTCGCCAGCTTTACCCCACAATTGATTACAAACAGAAAGCCTTCCAATGGTTAAAAGTAATAGCGGGTGATTAAAGTGTTCTGGTAATAGTGATTCTGCAAATGAAAGTTGTTTTTTAGGGTTTCGACCAACTGCCAGCCCATATAGATGAATCAGGTCGTCATTCCACATTTTCTTTAAAGCATATCGTAAAACCGCCTCTGCTTCTTCATGCGCGTCTTGTTGAATAAGTAATTTAGCATAGTCACGAATAAAGGGAGGGTATAGCTGAACACAAGTGGGGCTCTCTTCCCAAAAAGCAATTAAGGGCTTTAGGCCTTTTTCAGCATAAGAAGATAATAGAGCAGGGTAAATTTTTTGTTCTAATCTTTCTAGGGTTTCTCTAGGCAATGCTTCAGCATTGCGTAAAGCTGGTAATAAAGTGAAAAGTGCACGCCAATCATTGGCTACTTCGTAAAGGGTACATAATAATCGTAATACTTGAGGATGCTTGGGCGCTTCTTGATGTAGACGTTGTAAGTTTTTAATACTTTGCTCTAACTCCCCATGTTTTAGTTGTAATTGTGCTTGCGTTAATCTAACAGCAACATCAGATCCCGCACTAACATCAAAGGCGGACTGTAAATATCGATCACGCCGCTCTGGCGAACCGGCTTCCTCGGCAGCTTTAGCAGCAGAAAGGTAATTAATAAGAGGGGAATCACTGTGTTTTGCGCTTTGACTTAAATAGCGTTCGGCATTTTGCCAATGTCCTTCTGCCAGTTCTAGTAGGCCTCGATAGGTTTGTAGTCTTGCTGTGTGCTCTTGGTGTTTTTTCCACCAAATTTTAATTTTGTGTGATCCTGAAAAGAGTGTATTGACGATCCATAAAATTAAAAGCGCTGAGGCAATAATGATTACTAAAAAAACTGCAGAGACCCATAAAGGCATTTCAATGCTCCAATTGCCATAAGCAAATAAAGCGTAGCCGGGGTCTTGGCGTATCACTACACCAATCCCTGTTGCAAGTGCGAGTACTATGATAAACGACCAAAGACGCATCAATTTATCATCCTAAAACGTTAAATTGTTCAACAGATGTCACCATAGGGAGCTCTGGACGTAGGTTAATAATTTTAAGTGTGGCTAAAGAATTTAAAATGTTTTTTACTTCCATTTGTGAATCATCATAATATTCTGTTAACCATTTTTCTGCATCTTTTATTGCTTGTTGGTATATGGTTGTTTCTGTAATTAAGACTGAAAAACGGATCTGCTCTAGGAGTAAATGAAGATTTTCTTTAATAATTGCTTGCTGTGCTTCCGAAAGAACTGGATCCAATGGTTTTGAGTAATGCCGGATTTTAACCAGTTCCGTAATTTCTTTTACGCTATCTAAAAAAGTTTGTTTCCAACTTTTACCAGTTGAATTTTCGAATGACTTTATGGACGCCGCTTGGGTTTGTGCTGGGATCCCACGCAACGGTAATTTTCCAGATTGCTCAATGATGGTGGTGACTTTAAGCCATAACTCTTCTAAATTGGGAGTAGAAATATTTTTTAAAGTATTGAGATCTTTAACCAGTGATTCATGTAACGTGGCCAACGTTGGGTCGTTTAATTTTTGTACTTTTTGCTCTGCCAATGTTAGTAAGGCAATGGCCGTTTTAACATCGTGGGTAACACTTAAGCGCGTTTGGGCAAGATTTACAAGGTATTGGGTTTCGGCAATTTTCCAGGGGGTATGCTGGGTACGATTTAAAATAGCCTGCTCTTGTTCCTTAAGTGTGGTAACAACAGTATGAAGACTTTGAAGTTCTGTTTTTACTTCACTATCTAACTTTTTAAATTGAAGTTGGGAGTCCAATGCAAATTTTTGATATTTTTCAAACTGAAATAAGCTCAAGATAGCGACACTAATGGCGATTACTAAACTAAAGATGGCCGTTTTCACCCTCGTTATCCTTAAATTTTGTTAACACTTTAATAATAGACGCATCGTCTGCACTTGGCGCTACAATAGGGTATTTAAATTCTAGCTTATTGGCCAGTTCATACATGCGCAAGCCTACAACAATGAGTGGAATTTTTTTTAACCAACCTGCATTTG
>CADEGZ010000240.1 GCA_902827015.1 uncultured Pseudomonadota bacterium | reverse complement strand
ATCGCCAACCCGCAGCACCGCGCCATCGCCGAGAAGATCTGGAAGCTGCCTGCAGGCACGCTGCGCGGCGAGGTGGGCTTCCACGCCGTGCTGCAGGACCGCATGCTCAAGGACGGGGTGCTCAACTTCTACTGGACCACCACCACCAACAACATGCAGGCCGGGCCCAACCTGAACCAGGAGCGCTACCCCGGCTTCCGCGACCCGCGCAACTTCATCGTCGTCTCCGACGCCTACCCCACGGTGACGGCGATGGCCGCCGACCTGATCCTGCCCAGCGCGATGTGGATGGAAAAGGAAGGCGCCTTCGGCAACGCCGAGCGCCGCGGCCAGTTCTGGCGCCAGCAGGTCAAGGCGCCGGGCGACGCGAAGAGCGACCTGTGGCAGTACGTGGAGTTCAGCAAGCGCTTCAAGACCGACGAGGTGTGGCCGGCCGAACTGCTGGACCAGAACCCGCAGTACAAGGGCAAGACGCTGTACGAGGTGCTGTACGCCAACGGCGAGGTCGACCGGTTCGACAAGGCCGAAGCAGCCAAGGTCAACGCCCACGCCTGGGGCGGCTACACCAACGACGAGACCGAAGCCTTCGGCTTCTACCTGCAGAAGGGGCTGTTCCAGGAATACCGCCAATTCGGCGTCGGCAAGGGCAAGGACCTGGGCGAGGTCGACCAGTACCACCGCGTGCGCGGCCTGCGCTGGCCCGTGGTGAACGGCAAGGAGACGCTGTGGCGCTACCGCGAGGGCTATGACCCCTACGTGAAGCCGGGCGAGGGCGTGCGCTTCTACGGCAAGCCCGACGGCAAGGCGACCATCTTCGCGCTGCCCTACCAGCCGGCGGCCGAGCAACCCGACGCCGAATACGACCTGTGGCTGTGCACCGGCCGCGTGCTGGAGCACTGGCACACCGGCACGATGACGCGCCGCGTACCCGAGCTCTACCGCGCCTTCCCCGACGCCGTGGTGTGGATGCACCCCAAGGACGCCGAGCGGCGCGGCATGAAGCACGGCGACCCGGTCAAGGCGGTCACGCGCCGCGGCGAGGTGGGCTTGCGCGTCAACACGCGCGGCCGCAACAAGGTGCCCGAGGGCCTGGTCTTCATCCCCTTCTTCGACGAGCACCGCCTGGCCAACAAGCTGACGCTCGACGCCACCTGCCCGATCAGCAAGGAGACCGACTTCAAGAAGTGCGCTGTCAAGATCGTGAAGGCCTGAGGACCGCACCATGTCCCCTCGCGACGACGCCCAGCGCGCGCGTCGGCAGTTCGTCGTCGACGCGGCGCGCACCGCCTGCGGCATGGGCCTGCTGGGCCTGGGCCTGGGCGCGCTGACGCGCGGCGCGCAGGCGCTGCCGCCGCAGGCGGTGCGGCCGCCGGGTGCACTGAAGGAGACCGACTTCCAGGCCGCCTGCGTGCGCTGCGGACTGTGCGTGCGCGACTGCCCGTACGACATCCTGGCGCTGGCCACGGCCGGCCAGCCGGTGGCCCTGGGCACGCCCTACTTCGTGGCACGCGACAAGCCCTGCGAGATGTGCGAGGACATCCCCTGCGTCAAGGCCTGCCCCACGGGTGCGCTGGACCATGGGCTGACCGAGATCGGCAAGGCCAGGATGGGCCTGGCGGTGTTGATCGACCACGAGAACTGCCTCAACCACCTGGGCCTGCGCTGCGACATCTGCTACCGCGTGTGCCCGGTGATCGACAAGGCGATCACGCTCGAGCAGCAGCGCAACGAGCGCACCGGTGGCCACGCCATGTTCATCCCCGTGGTGCATGCCGACGCCTGCACCGGCTGCGGCAAGTGCGAGAAGGCCTGCCCGCTGCCGGTGGCGGCGATCAAGGTCTTCCCCGTCGACCTGGCGCGCGGCGAACCGGGCGCGCACTACCGGCTGGGCTGGGTGGAGAAGGGCAAGGCCGGCGGCAGCCTGGTGGCGCCCGACGCAGCGCACCAGTACAACCTGCCGCCCGGGCTGCGCTACGACAACGGGCGTGTGCTGCCAGTGGACCCGGCCGCGTCCGCCGCGGCGCCCGCGCCAGCGGCCAGCGCCACGCTGCCCAAGGCGCTGCAGGGAGACAGGCTGTGACCGCCCCCAGGGTCGGCGCCGAGGCGCTCGCCGCCAAGGGCTGGTGGCAGACGCACCGCTTCCTGCTGCTGCGCCGCGCCACCCAGGCGTCGGTGCTGCTGCTGTTCCTGGTCGGCCC
>CADEGZ010000239.1 GCA_902827015.1 uncultured Pseudomonadota bacterium | reverse complement strand
GGCTTATTCCGATTCTTTGTGTAGGTGAGACGCAGGTACAGCGAGAACAGGGAAAAACTTTTGAAGTTATCTGTCGCCAATTAGAGGCGGTTTTGAACCAGGTGGATATCAAAAGTTTTCTGAAGGCACTTATTGCTTATGAGCCTGTTTGGGCAATAGGCACGGGATTAACTGCCACCCCTGATGAAGCTGAGGCTGTACACGCTTATATACGCGAGTGGTTAGCTGTAAAGCATAAAGAAGTCTCGGAGGGAATTTGCCTCTTATATGGGGGGAGTGTTAAAGCAACCAATGTGGATGGGTTATTAGCCAAACCCAATATTGATGGGGTATTGGTGGGAGGTGCCTCTGTTGTTGCGCAAGAGTTTTTAAATATTTGTCGGAATATACCCTTTGCAGCCTAAAGTTCGAGTGCGAAGAATATAAATTTAGTGAGAGTTTTATGGAACAAATAATTTTGGTAATACACATTATCGTTGCGGTAGGATTAGTTGGCCTTATCTTACTCCAACAAGGAAAAGGTGCGGAAGTAGGAGCTTCTTTTGGAAGCGGTGCCTCACAGACACTTTTTGGCAGCCAAGGCTCAGGAAATTTTTTAACGCGAGCCACTGCTATATTAGTTACGATTTTCTTTGTAACGAGTCTTGCACTTGGATTTTTAGCGACTCATCGTGCTAAACCAAAAGATTTAGACGAGGTTTTAAAAAATGTACAACCTATTGTGTCTCCTAGCAAAGAGAAGGATGATGAAGTCCCTGAAATTGTAGAGCCTTCAAAAGATACATCTTCAAAGAAGTTGCCTACAGCAACAAAATAGCCGAAGTGGTGAAATTGGTATACACGCCACCTTGAGGTGGTGGTGACGCAAGTCGTGCCGGTTCGAGTCCGGCCTTCGGCACCATTCACAAATCGATGGTCTTCACGGGAATTAGGGAGATAAATTGGCAGTTTATTATTGATTAGCCACCGAGATAAAAAAGGATTGTTGCGTTTGGCGAAAAGAGGCCAAGAGTATATGTTCTATTACCTCACAAGATTATTCTAACTAAGTATTGCACTAACTATATTATTATGATAGAGTCCTCTAGTTAAAAAAACCTAATATGCACTTAAAGTGTGGAGAATGGCATGAGTATATTCACCGATGTATTGAACAAAGTAGTAAAAATTGTGAGTTCCGCTTACAGCTACGTATCACCTAATTCTATGCAGGAATACACAAATGTTGTTAGATTTACTAGATATTTAGTGGTAGAAGGCTTACATACCATTGAATTGACTTTCAAACCCTTACCATAACCCGTACCTCTAAGTTTATTACCAAAATTACTTCTGTTCTCTGAACCAAAAGCAATAGAAATGTCGGTAATGAATAACGTGTTTAAAGAGCCAATGCTGTTGCACCTTATTATTAAATGGGAGTATTAAATGTTAACTGAAAAACTTATATCAACAGAAACGCCAGAACCAGAAACCAGATTAACCAATCTAAGAAAATTAAACGACGAAGTTCAAGTGCTGGAGCGACATTTTTTTGGAAGCCCTCAAAATATTCACGATGAGCAAACATTAAGAGGAAACTTGGCAGACGAGGCTTATAATAACTATATCTCTGAAACACGTAAATATATTCAGGTTTTAGAACAACAAATTAAAGAACAGCAATTTATTAGAGAACAACAAATTAAAGAACAAATGGAAGAAGTACAAACATTAGAATCTTATCTAGGAATTAAAGGAGCACAGCATGATAGGGAGTGGTGGAGTGATGAACAACAAGTAAATTCTTATTTACATTCATTAAGAGAAAAAAAGGATTTTTTTGACCTAGGGTATCAAAAAGCGATTAGAGAAATTAATGCCAAAAAAGAAAAGCAAGAAATAAAAAAGGAACATCCTGCTGGCGCTGACAAAGTAGAAAATCCAGTGCAGCCTTCATCCATCATTACACAATTTAATAATACAAAAAGAGAAGATAGATCTCCAGTTTCATCTAATGATAAGAACCCATCATATTTTAGTAAAATATTAAAATATGGGTTGTTGGGTGGTCTTACTTGTCTTGGTGGGTATTTGACATACAAATGTTTCAGCAGATCAAGGTAAATTGATTGTTAATTTATTTGGACTACCCTCTTAAACTAAAGAGTCTCCAATGGTTAGTTTAAATAACTATTCTTCTATTATCGAGTGGTGACTAGATGACT
>CADEGZ010000238.1 GCA_902827015.1 uncultured Pseudomonadota bacterium | reverse complement strand
TTCTTGCACTAACGCTAATCTGAGCTGCAACAAAACCAATAGATACAAGCAATGCTGCTAGACCCCCTACTGCCCTACCGGCTTTTCCATAATAAGAAAACATTATATCGCCTATGGTTTCTGCTCCGTAATGTTTTATCAGCCTTGGAATAATGTATATCGCAATTAATATATCTATTGGTATAGCCAAAAATAATCCATAACTATGCGCAATGTTTCCAGCAAAAGCTTTTTCTGAAATTCCGAAAGTAGTCCCTCCTCCAATGGAAGAAGCAAAAATTGTTGCAACTAGAATAAGCTTTCCGTGATTATAATCTTTACCTTTTACTAAGGTAAAAGATTTAAACCCCGCTTTGCGTGAACGGGTATATATCCCAATTATTAATAAGGAAATTAAATACAAAGCTACAATAAGTAAATCTATCACTATCTCTATTTATTAACTGAAAATTTCTTTAGGAATAATACTAGAATTATCGAAGGAATAGTAGCGATGGAAGCAAAAAAGTAGAATGTTTTCCAGCCAATAGTTGAAACAATATAACCCGAAATTGCCGGCAATACCGACCTTGAGAATCCCATCATAGAAGTTAAAAATGAGTATTGTGTAGCCTTAAACCTACCATGACATAAGGAAGCAATATAAGCTATATAAGCAGTCATTGTCATCCCCCCTGTTATACTTTCAAATCCAGTTATAAAAAAAAGCAAATATATATTTTCACCGTAAATCTCCTGAACAATAAATAACATATGACCAGCGCCGTGTAAAACACCGAAGAAAATCAGACTTTTGAAAATATTAAAATATTTCATTATATAGCTTGCAATCAATCCGCCAATAATAGTTGCCGTAATTCCAAAAAACTTTCCCGCCGTTGCTATTTCAAACTCATCATAACCAATATGAAGCAAAAAAGGGTTTATCATCGTATTTATAAAATTGTCCGGTAAACGATATAATATCAAGAATAATAAAATCAGAATAATATAGTTTTTAGTACCTAAAGATCCAAGAATAACAGATATTAAATGCTTGGTTTGGAAATATAAGCTACCACGCTTGAAATCTTGGCGCTCTTTTGTATGCAGAGATAATTTAGTTGAAGTTTGAGGTTCAGTAACAAGTAATAAAATTGTCACTGGAAATAAAATGATAACAAAGCTAAATAATTTGTAGACTACACTCCAATCAACATGAGCAGCAATATATATAGCCCCAGAACTAGATAATAACATCCCTATTCGGTAGCCAAAAACATAAAGACCAGAAACCTGCCCTTGTTTTGTACTATCAACTAGCTCGGCTCTAAAGGCTCCAAGAACAGTGTCCTGAGCAGAAGAAAAAAAAGAAATAATAATCGCTATTAATCCAAATAATAATAAATTATCGGCAGGCCTAATGTAGCTCAATGTAAAAACAGTAAAGCTTAAGAATAATTGCAGGACTACAATCCAAGAAGTACGATGACCGATGTTTTTCGTTAGTATAGGAATATTTTTTATATCAAAAATTGGAGCCCAAATAAAATTTACGGCATAAGGCAAGGAAATTAAGGCAAAAATTCCAATGGTTCTAATATCAACGGACTCTTTGGCTAACCAGAAATTTAGCGTATTGCCGGTAATCATTATAGTAAAACCACTCATTACGCCAATTAGCCAAATAATCAATAATTTTTTTTTAGCTACCATAGGAATTTGAGTAATTTAAGTGTAATTAAGAGGGTTACTTAAGTTTTATTGAGTTAAGCCCTCTTCCAGAAGTCATCACTTGTATATAAACACCAAATACTGCTTGACCTTAACTTTAACTTACATTTGGTTTAAGCTCATTACAAAGATGATTATACGTTTATTAATTAAAATGCCTTTTATATTAAAACTCTGTGATTCATTATATATAGTTATATAAAGATGTAAAGCTGGTAAGCCAATTGCAACATATCAAAAAAACCGATAGTTCCATTTATAGCTTTAATATGCGGGAAGCTGGGCGTAATCATTAACTTTTAGTGCAAAATAATGATTACCCCCTATCATTTTTTTAATGTCAGGATATTAATATTATTTTCTTTTTGAATACTTATTTTTAATTTTCCGAGTACATTTTGACCTAAAAGATTATCGCCTTTCTGTTTTACAACCTCTCTGACATTTTGCAATTCAATACCTCATATTTTTATCCAATTAATAAAAACTTACTCTTCTTCATTTT
>CADEGZ010000237.1 GCA_902827015.1 uncultured Pseudomonadota bacterium | reverse complement strand
AGTATTATAGACAACTTCAAAATCTTTAATATTTGATAACAGTTCATGGTTTCTTAGTGGTTCAAGAGTATTAGTAACCTTTACTTTTAGTTGATTCTCGGGACAAATATTTAGTAATTGCCCTTTGCTCTACTTCGGTTAGGTATTGTTCTATCTGCTTCTCCTTGTCTATTTCTTTTTGCTTTGTTAGTGTAATGTTTGCTGATGGTTTCTACTGTATCTCAAATCACAGACATTTAGCAAAATACGTCATAAGATTGTTTGGATAATTGGGTTGCAGAGAGTTTTTTTCATACTCTTAAAACTGAGTTGACACATCAGTGTAAATTTAAAAGCAGAAAGGAGGTTAAGAATGTAATATTTTAATATATTGAAGTGTTTTATAGCCGTATCAGGATTCATTCAGCTAATGATTATTTATCATCAGCAGAATTTGAAGCATTAACGGAAACTAAAGCATTACAAAAAACTGCGTGATTGTTTGTCCAAAAAAGTGTTGACACATCACAGAGAGAAAATAATTTTTGGGATTGAAGAAAATGATCAGGGATACAAAGTTACCAAAAACACTTTTTCCATTTATATGGTATTTTTTGAAAGATTATAAAAGTATCGTATTTGTGGTGATATTTTTATCAATCATTGCTGGTTTTTGGGGACCATTTAATAGCATATTAATCAAGCAATTGATAGATTTATTACCAAGCGTTAATGATGGAGATGTATCGATATTGGCTTTACCAGCAAGTCTAATCGTTATAAATTTTATCGTTTTTGATAATTTTACATGGCGAGGCGTTAATTACATTTGGGCTAAATATGTGCCCATAATACAAAACAAAATTATTTCCGTGACGCTGGATTATACCTTATCGCACTCTCATGGCTTTTATCAAAATAGTTTGTCTGGAAAAATCTCTAAGCAGATTACTAATTTATCTGATAGCATTGTTGATATTATAACTTTTAAATTAACTAATTTTTTACGAGGCGCTTCGTTGTTGCTTGCAGCATTTGCTGCCTCTTATTATGTCAATTCAATTTTCTGTATCATATTGATCACATGGTTTATAATTTTCGCTACATTCAGCATCTCCATGTCCAGAAAAATTGTTTCTCTAGCTGATAAATTAGCTGAAGAAGAAACTGTAGTGGTTGGCGAATTAGTTGATTCACTATCAAATCATTCAAATATAAGAATTTTTGGACGCAAGATCTATGAAAATTTAAGGATGATACCATTCTTTGAGAAGCAGCGTAATGCCTATTATTCGTTAAATATTTACTCTATTATGCTTTATTGCATTCAAGGTGGTCTTATCGCCATCATGATGACTTTTTCAGCTTTTTTCCTGATTCATTTGTATGGCAAGAGTTTAGTTACAATTGGAGATTTTGCTCTTATTTTAGGCTTATCTATGGAAACTGGACATATGACCTGGTTTCTAATGAGCGAAGTTGATTATTTTAACAAAGCAGCAGGGAAATGTAAGCAGAGTCTTATTTCTTTGATTGTATCGCTAGAAATCCAGGACAAACCAAACGCCATAACCTTAAATTGTACACAAGGTCAAATAACTTTTAATCAAGTCAAATTCCATTACAAAAGTACCGAACCACTTTTCCAGAATAAATCCATTGAGATTCAGGCGGGTCAGAAAGTTGGGCTCGTTGGCTATTCAGGCGGTGGAAAATCAACATTCGTCAATTTGATACTCCGTCTTTATGATGTGACCGATGGTGCCATCCTGATTGATGGTCAGGATATTAGGGATGTAACTCAGGATAGTTTGAGAGAAAACATTGCTATGATTCCCCAGGATCCATCATTATTCCATCGAAGCTTGATGGAAAATATTCGTTATGGACGTATTGATACAACCGATGAGGAAGTTATTGAAGCGGCTAAAAAAGCTCATGCTCATGGATTTATAGAGAAACTACAGCAAGGCTATGGCTCGTTAGTTGGAGAACGAGGCGTAAAACTCTCTGGTGGACAACGTCAACGAATCGCTATTGCTCGCGCTATTTTGAAAAATGCACCAATTCTTATTTTGGATGAAGCAACTAGCCAGCTTGATTCTGTCACGGAAAACTTGATCCAGGAATCTTTGTGGAAGTTGATGCAAAACAAGACCACAATCGTCATTGCCCATCGTTTATCAACTTTGCTGCATATGGATCGCATACTGGTCTTTGATAAAGGCAAAATTGTAGAAGA
>CADEGZ010000236.1 GCA_902827015.1 uncultured Pseudomonadota bacterium | reverse complement strand
GGCGGCGAAGGCCAAGGAGGCGCACGCGCTCATGAAGGCGGGCGCGCTCAACGGGCTGTCGATCGGCTACGCGACGATCGTCGAGGAGTGGGACCACGAGAACGGGGTCCGGCTTCTGAAGGAGCTCGATCTCTGGGAGGTGTCGATCGTCACCTTCCCGATGTGCGAGCCGGCGCGCGTGTCGGCGGTCAAGAAGAACGGCCGGAGCGCACCCGCTTCTGCCAAGCGTGATGCGTTCGCTCCCCTCGCAAGGGGGCTTCAGTTGCGCGGCGCCGCGCTCCGGCGCCTGGAGAAACTTCTCTAAAATCGAGGGGACCATGACGACCAAGAATGCTGCATTTCACGACGAGGACGGCATCTTCGAGGATACCGCCGACACCATCGCGCTCGAGACCAAGGCGGCCGACCCGCGCCGCACGGCCGTGCAGAACCGGCAGAAGCGCCGGCTCGCCGCGCTGAAGTCGAAGCACAAGGCCCGCACCGGCGGCGGCACGCGCATCGAGACGGAGCTGCGTCAGCAGGGCCGCACGCTCGACGCGCTCTACGCCAAGATGCGCGGCGCCGTGAACGAGTTCCAGGAGACCAACGACCGCGCCGACCGCGTCCGCGCCAAGGGCCGCTCGGCCGACGTCGTCGACAACGACAAGCTCGAGCGCCTCAACCGGGCGATCTCGGGCATGCAGCGCAAGATGGACCGGCTGGCCGTCAAGGCGTCCCGGCCCTCGCTCGGCGGCGGCGATCGTCGCGGCGCGATGGCGCCGATGACGCGCAAGACGGCGCTGGCCGAGTACAACCGGCAGGTGAAGCACTACCTGCGCACGGGCGAAGGCTCTGAAGCCAACCTCAAGGCGCTCGGCAAGAAGGCGTCGATCGTCGCCAACGATCCCTCCGGCGGCTTCCTCGTGTTCCCCGAGCAGGAGCGCTCGATCCTCGATCGCATCCTCTCCGAGCTGTCGCCGATGCGCCAGCTTGCGACGGTGCGGTCGATCTCGGCCGAGCGCTGGACGATGCCCTACGGCTTGGGTGGCACGACGGCCTCTTGGGTCGGCGAGACGGAGGCGCGCGGTGAGACGAACACCTCGACGATCTCCGAGCTCGAGTTCCCGGCCATCGAGCTCTACGCGAGCCCGAAGGCTTCCCAGCAGATGCTCGAGGATGCGTCCATCGACATCGAGGCCTGGGTCTCCGAGGAGGTCGGCATCGCCTTTGCGGAGAAGGAGAGCGCGGCCTTCATCACCGGCACCGGGGCCAAGCAGCCGACCGGCCTGCTCGCCTACCCGGTCGTCGCCAACGCGTCCTGGGCGCATGGCTCGATCGGCTACGTCGCCTCGGGCGCGTCTGGCGATTTCGTCGCCGACGCGTCGTTCCCGGCCGACAAGCTCATCGACATGACCTACGCGATCAAGGCTGGGTTCCGCGCCAACGCGGCCTGGCTCACCAATCGCGCGGTCGTGGGCAAGATGCGCAAGTTCAAGGACACGACCGGCCAGTATCTGTGGCAGCCGCCCGTGCAGGCGGGCCAGCCGGGCTCGTTCCTCAACTATCCGGTCTACGAGGACGAGTACATGCCGGCGCTGGCGGCGAACTCGCTGTCGCTCGCCTTCGGCGACTTCAACCGCGCCTACATCATCGTCGATCGCGTCGGCGTCTCGGTGCTCCGCGATCCCTTCACCGCCAAGCCCTACGTGCTGTTCTACACGCGGAAGCGCGTCGGCGGCGGCGTCAAAAACTTCGAGTGCTTCAAGGTCATGAAGTTCGCCTCGTCCTGATCGGACGCTAGGCATCTGACCTGACGGCCTGACGGGCCGGATCATCGCGGTCCGGCCCTTTCCATCTCACAACGAAAGGACGACGCCCATGCGGGACAACCGCTCCTCGATCAACATTCAGTCGATGCTCGCTCCGGCGGTGCTCACCGCGGATGCGACGTCTGCGGCCATCGATACGGCCGGCTACGATGCGGCCACGGTCGAGATCCATGTCGCGGCCGGCGGCATCACCTTCTCCGGCTCAAACAAGATCGAGTTCCTGATGACGCATTGCGACACCTCGCGCGGCACCTATGAGGCCGTGCCGGACGCCGACGTGCTCTCGCCGGATTCGCCGATCATCGGCGCGGGCGGCATCGTCACGCCGCTGATCGCCGCGCACGCCGCGGCTTCGGTCACGCGCGTCGGCTACATCGGCAACAAGCGCTATCTGAAGCTCGCGGCCGACTTCTCCGGCACGCACGGCACCGGCACCG
>CADEGZ010000235.1 GCA_902827015.1 uncultured Pseudomonadota bacterium | reverse complement strand
TGTCACTGCTAAGATAAAAGGGACCAGAAAATTGCACTAAAAAGGGACCAGGTAAAAAGGTGAACATAACAGTTCAAATTTAGTGCAAACTAGCCTTTATTTTTTAATGAGGGCTAAAAAATGATAGGAGTTCCTATGTATACAACTATATTAACATTATATAAGCAAGGTAAGAGCCAGAGAGAAATAGCAAAATTAACTGGGCGAGACCGTAAAACAATAAGAAGAATCGTATATAAGTATAATTCTGCAGGGATAGAATCCCCAACACAAAAGCAAAAGGAATCACAAGTCTTTAAATGGCACGAAGACGCTATAAAGCTGTTGGAAAAAGACCTGAGTTTTGTCAGAATCCATGAAGAACTTCAAGGCTTAGGTTTTTTTGGAAGCTATTCCAGTCTTACCAGATACCTTAGAAAGATAAAACTACACAATTCCATATGTATCAGATTTAATACTCTACCTGGAGAAGAAGCTCAAGTAGACTTCGGCGATATTGGTAGAAGGTATGATCCTGAAGGGAAATTAAGAAAAGCATATATATTTAACATGCGTCTTAGCTATAGTCGTAAGGATTATTATGAAATTGTATTTGATCAAAAAGTTAATACTTGGATCCAGTGTCATATTAATGCTTTTAAGTATTTTCAGGGAGTACCAAAAGTAATAAAGCTGGATAATTTAAAGTCAGCGATAATTATTGCTAATTTTTATGAACCAATATACCAGGAACAATACAAAAGATTTGCAGATCATTATAATTTTTTACCGGCTCCTTGTAGAGTTCGTAAACCGCAGGAGAAAGGTAAGGTAGAGAATGGCATAAAGTATGTAACCAATAACTTCTTTGCCGGTAGAAGATTTAGCAATAATAAGGAAATGGTTGAAGCCTTGGGAAGCTGGAATAGAAGGAGTAACAATCGTATTCATGGTACTACTAAGAAAAAACCTGAAGAACTTTTTAGCAACGAGGAAATTACAGCTTTAACAAAATTACCTGAAGTTGGTTTTGATTTATCATCATGGCACAAAAGGAAAGTAGCTAAAGACTGTCATATAAGCTTAGATAAAAATTATTATTCTGTACCATCAAAATATGCCGGCACAGAAGTGGAAGTTTCCTTGGGAAGTGAAATAGTCAGAATTTATGCTCAGGGCCAAATGGTTGCCATGCATAATAGATCGAATGGGAAAGGATCATTTATAACTAACAGATCGCACTGGCCTGAGTACAAATTATATTACCCTGAATCTCCAGAATACCAAAATAAATGTGTTATAGAGATGCAAGAAATAGGGGAATATGGGGATAAAATGCTATCATTTATTCGAGAGCAAAGAAAAAATAAAGATTGGCCGAGGACCGTCAAAGGAATACTACATCTGAAAAAGCTATACGGTAATGAAATAGTAAATAAAGCTTGTATGAGAGCTTTGCACTATGGAATTGGGAATTATAGTAAAATAAAAGAGATCATAAAAAATAATTGTTATGATTTACCTTTACCTTTGTTTGGAGGTGAAGATGCAGGAATTATATAAAAGGCTCAGGGACTTCAAACTTTCCGGCATGGCATTAACATTGGAAGACCGTTTATCATATGCTAGAAGTAAAAAATTACCATATGAAGAATTTTTGGAACTGTTATGCGAGGATGAACTGGATAACAGACGTGATAATAACTATAAGAGGCGTTATAGTGCAGCAAAATTACCTGCGAACAAGAAGCTGGAAGATTTTAATTTTAGCTTTCAGAAGAGTGTTGATGAGAGAGAAATTAATGATGCAGCTAGCTGTCAGTTTATCAGGGACAAACATAATCTAATTTTAATTGGAGATTCTGGTACAGGCAAAACTCACTTATCAATTGGTATAGCATTAAAGGCATTAAGTAAGGAATATAAAGTATTTTTTACCACAGTATCTGACATGCTATATAATTTACATATAGCAAGAGCTGATAATTCCTACCATAAAAAATTACAACAGCTTGTTAGTTATGATTTATTAATATTAGATGAACTGGGTTTTAAAACCTTACCAAAATATTCAGTAGATGATTTTTTTAACGTTGTATCTAAAAGATATGAGCATAACTCAATAATTATTACTACTAATAAGGATTATGAGAATTGGAATCATATTTTTGAAGATGAAGAATTAACTAAAGCTATTACGGATAGGTTAAGACATCATGGAAAAGTGATTAAAATTACCGGACCAAGTTATAGAACTAAGAATCAAAAAAGTGAGGTTACCGTGAGCTAAAAATTTTTGAGATAAGTGGTCCCTTTTTGGTGCAAATAAGTGGTCCCTTTTTAGTTGACAATGACA
>CADEGZ010000234.1 GCA_902827015.1 uncultured Pseudomonadota bacterium | reverse complement strand
CCAATTCAAAACATACTTTAAAGCGTGAACCACTCGCCTTGATAATGCGCCCTACCACGACATCTTCTACACCCAACGTTTTCCAGTATTGTGGTTGGATAGCCTTTTGTTGATCTGGATGCTGCTTTATTTGATGAAAAGGTGTTGCTATAAATTGGCCACTGTTTTCTAAATCGCTTTTGACTATTTTCGCAATATCTTCCAATGTGCTTCTCTCGGCACCTTCTACGCTAAATGGGACAACAGAAATTGGCAAACCCGTTTCCTGACCCCCACTAACCTGAATGTACAGCGTTGCAGAGGCTTTAGAAAAAGCCCCCAAAAGAATTAGAAAAATTAACAAATATTTAATATTAACAATTTTCATGACTGCATACCTTTATTTAAGATTATCCATACCTAACGTAAGACCTTCTTTAGCAATTATTTCTTTAACTTTTTCTTTAAGTAATGGGTCTTCTGGAAATTCAAAAGGTGTTTTCAAAACCGCTTTCAAATTCCAATCATCAAACACCGCATTACCACTGCTTTGTATAAGGCGCGGCCGAACAGTCCCATCCGGTAAAATTTTAATCTCTATATCCGATTTCGCGTCGGATGGCAATTCAGGCATTATACGCTTATTTAATTTTACCTTAGAGCTCCAAGCATTCAAGAATTTACTTGCTTCATTTTCAATCTTAAGATTTCTTGCAACTTGCTCTTTTCTTTCCTGATCCGCCTTAGCTAACCTATCTTTTTTTTCCTTTTCTTTACGCGCATTATCTGCCAATTGTTTTTCCATAAGTTTTTTTTCTTCTCTTAGCTTTATTTCCTGGTTTTCCTTTATTCTCTGCTGTTCCGCACTACGCTCCTCCAATTTAGCCAAGTCTTTTTTTTCTTTTTCATTTTTGGCTTTTAAATCTGCTAATGCTTGGCTTTCTTTTTCTTTCTGAATTTTAATTTTTGCTAAATCGGCTTCTTCTGATTTTGTTACTTCCTTAAGTTTGCTCATAGATTGCTTAGCTTTTTCTAAATCCATCATAATTCGTTCTTTTTCTTTGAGAGCTCGCTCAACTTTCTGTTCATTACTCTTAACACGTTCTTCTTCAGCGGCTTTTCGTGTTTGTTCCTCGGCTTGCAATTGTGCAACCGCCATATCGACTTCTTTACTATCTACCATAACCGCTTGTACAATTTCCTCACGAGGTTGGGCGATTTTAGTCGCAGGATCAGGGCTAATATTGGTATTAATATTTAATAATAAAAAAACCAACAAGGCACTATGCAACAATACAGAAGCCAAAAAACTCTTACTATACCCTGCCGATTCTTTCACGTAAATTTATTCCTCATAATGCTGAGTCATTAACCCTACCTTCGATGCGCCTGCATTTTTCAACAAGACCATTGCACCTAAAACTTTTCCATAATCTACGTCCTTATCACCTCGAACTAAAATCGAACGATTTGGGTCAAGTTTAAGCGAAGCCTGTACTCTAACAGCCAAGGTCTTACGATCCATCGGCTCTTTGGATTGATCTAAATACAGCTGCCCTGTGGCATCAACCGATATCACTAAAGGAGGCTTTTCATCTTGAGGTAACACTTGTGCTTTTGCGTGCGGTAAATCAATTTGTACTCCTTGGGTTAATAAAGGAGCAGTTACCATAAAAATAACCAACAAAACTAACATAACGTCCACATAAGGAACGATGTTGATCTCTGCTACCAGCTTTCGTTTGACATATCGTTTCATAATAGCCACTACCTTCTATGCCCTTTAAGAAACTAAAAAGGAGAAGCAGGCTGTGTATATGCCTGGCGATGTAAAATACTGGTAAATTCTTCTAAAAAAGTCTCATATCGATTCACTAAGCCTTGCAAGTGATTCGAATAGCGGTTATATGCCACTACTGCAGGAATTGCAGCAAATAATCCCATTGCTGTTGCAACCAAGGCCTCCGAAATCCCAGGCGCTACCATAGAAAGCGTTGCCTGCTGCACAGTACCTAACGCCCTAAAAGAATTCATAATTCCCCATACTGTCCCAAACAACCCAATATAAGGACTGACTGATCCCACTGTTGCCAAAAAGGGTAGGTGGGCCTCTAAACGATCCACTTCCTTTGACATAGCCACACGCATCGCCCTTTGGGTTCCTTCCATAACAGCAGCAGGTTGAATACCTGTTTGTTTACGTAATCTAACAAATTCTTTAAATCCTGCTAAAAAGATATTTTCAGAACCACTGACTTCACCGTTTCGTTGGGTAGAAAATTTTTGATACAGCTTATTTAATTCCATCCCAGACCAGAAGGTGTTTTCAAATTCATCTGCAGAACGGCGAGCACTACCAAAAAGTTGCCAT
>CADEGZ010000233.1 GCA_902827015.1 uncultured Pseudomonadota bacterium | reverse complement strand
TGATTTAAGAAGTACAAAGGAGCTTTCAATATCAAACTATCTAGAATCTGCGGGCATTACTTTAAGTGTTTTCGCAGCGACTTCAGTAGAAGAAATAGGAGGGAAAAGGCCCGCTGATATATTAGAACGCCCTTTGCTTGAAGTAAAATTAAAATCCAATGCCTCAGAAGTACATGTGGTAAGTGTTTTTGAAGGTGGCGCTGCTGAAGCCGCAGGTTTAGCGCCTGGTGATATTATTATTGCAGTAAATGGTTTTAAAGTAGATAGAACACGTTTTGAATCGGTAATTGCCAGTTATGCAGTAGGAGAAGAAGTGCTATTGCATGTTTTTCGCAGGGATGAATTAATGACGTTTAAAGTTATCTTGCGAAGTGGTTGGTTACAAACTTACTTGCTTACGGTTTCGTCCTCGCTAACAGAGCAACAACAAACATTATTAAATAGTTGGCTTGATACCCCTTGCATTTGAATTTTAAAAGCTCTTATTTCCAAAGTGAAAACTTTTTAGTTACTTCCGATACCTTGTCCCATGCTCCAAACAAAACACAACCGTAATAAGCCAATGTTTCTTCAAAGCTATTTTTTGTTCTTTCAATTTGCTCTAAATAAGTTCCACCTGTCATTGTATTTAAGAATACGGTATGTTCTATGCTATTTTCCCGAGCTTTTACAACTGTTTTACGAATTTCATTGGATTTAGCCTTTAATATAATAAAAGGGATTTGCGATATATTGGGGTAAGGATTACCGTTTGCATCTTGATAAACATCTAATTGAAGTAAATTTTTTCCAATATCTGCACCAAGACCAATAGCCATATGTGCCAACGCATTCATAGCTACTCCTGTTTCGATATCTTTGTTTAATATGGCAACCAGCTTGTTTTCGAATTTCATAAATTTAACCTCCAGTTCTGGAAAGATCAAGTGCAATTTTTGTACGTTCGTGCATGGCAATAGTTAACAACCCTATTACCCCAATACTTAAAGCAATGGGGATAACTGCAATGCCACTCATAAATGCCTGTGAGTTTTCTGGGCCACCCATGTGGTTAATGATCCAGCCGATGATGGCATGAAAAACATAACCAAAAATCATAATGATCATATTGGCGACCGCTGTCGTTAAACCCACAACACTTTCACTTACGTATGTTGATGCCTTGTAAATTGCAATGATTTGATAGGCACAACAAACACCAATCACAATGAACAGGATACTTAAGTTGATAGTTGATATTTTACCAAGAATGAGCATACAAAAACACAAGACCATTACAATACCTGCGCCAATAATGGTGGCTAAATAACGTTCACTTTTTTCTGCGATAAAGCTTAATACTGGTGCGCCAAAACACATCCCTACAAAAATTGCTGAAGGTAAACTGGCTGCCACCATTCCTTCTAAACCATAGATCTGCTTTAAAAATCCACTTCCCCATACGTCTGCAAAGCCTTCTAATGGTCCAACCATCAAGCCCGCAAACGCGCAAAGCATGAGTACTTTTGATGAGCAAAATACCTCTTTTATTTGAGAAGTAACTGGAATGATAGGTTGAGACTTTAAATTTGGAACAATACAATACATGACTATACTAAGCCATATTCCTATGCAGGCAAAAATACTTGTTACTGCTTTGTAGCCGAATATCGTGCACATATAGTTTACAGGACCACCGCCATAAATAGCGCCAATTAACCCAATCGTTACTGAAAAGCTTAACATGCGAGTGAATTTTTTTTCGTTAAAAGTAAGACGAATAATCTTAAAGGTACCTAAAATAGCTGCAGAAGAACCCATGCCGATTAAAGCCCGACCAATAATTGAATATACCCAGTACTCGGAAAATATAATGGGCAGTAATCCTATTGCAGTCATCAAAATGCAAATAGGCATGACTTTCTTGGGTCCAAAGCGATCCAGCATAATTCCTATGGGCAGATGCATCAAAGAATAACCTAAATAATAAACGCCTGAAAATTGGCCAAATGTTGCGGCATCAATATTAAATTGTTGCAAAATATCGTTCATCATAATGTTTGGCATTACGCGTAAGATGTATTGATAACCGTAGAATATGGATGCTATTATCCATACTATCCATGCGATGGCTTGTTTATTAGATAAATTGAAATAATCTTGATTGGAATTCATTACCGTCCCCTAAGCTAGATTCATCAGGAAATACAAAGTCTTATTCACCTTGGCTCTGCCTAGAGCGGCGGGCGAATAAATCAAGCAACCTCTCTAGGCAAAGTAGGATAAGAGTAGTAGAAGAAGACTTAAAGGAAGTAATTTTAAAAGATTGTTATTGGATAAAACAGTACCTCGGAATATGATTTCCTGTGTTACTTTATAAGTGGTACTATTATGCATATTCACAAATAT
>CADEGZ010000232.1 GCA_902827015.1 uncultured Pseudomonadota bacterium | reverse complement strand
CTTCTGTAAGGATGGAATGTAAGAGTCTAGGAGCGCCTATAATTGCATCTACAGGGCAAGCTGGCAGGCACTTAGCACATCCTACACACTCGGCTTCGCGAATAATGGCAAGTTGCATTATTTAACTCGCATTCCAGGTTGTGCCCCATCATGGGGTTCTAGAAGCCATAGGTGTTGGCCACCTGGTCCTGCCGCTAAAACCATACCTTCAGAAACTCCAAAGCGCATTTTACGAGGTGCTAGGTTTGCAACCATCACGGTTAATTTTCCAATGAGTGTTTCAGGTTCATAAGCTTCCTTGATCCCTGCAAAAACTTGGCGTGTATCGCCGCCAATGTCTAAAGTAAGTTTTAAAAGTTTGTGCGCATCAGCAACAGGTTCAGCGTTAATTATTTTAGCAATTCTTAGATCGATTTTTGCAAAGTCTTCAATAGAAATAGTTTCTCGTAGAGGGTCTTCGGTTAAAGGACTCGATTTAATTGAAGGTTCAACAGTTTCTGTTAAATTTTCTTTAGATGCTTCAGACATGGCAAGGACCTCTTTTGGTTCAATACGTTGCAATAGTGGTTTAAAAGGTTGAATCGCGTGTTGTAGTAAGGGTTTTTTGCGTTCTTCCCAGGCTAGTTTGGTATTTAAAAAATCTTCTACTTCCTTGGCAAGCACAGGTAAGATAGGCTTTAAATAGATCATTAATACTCGGAATAAGTTAAGGCCAACACTACAAGCATTCCATAGTGGATCTTGTTGATCAGGGGATTTGGCCAATACCCAAGGTTTTTTATCATCAATATAGCGATTCGCAAGATCGGCAAGACGCATAATTTCTCGCACTGCGCGATTATATTCTCGTTCTTCATAATGAATTTTAATGGTTTCTCCAGCTGCAACGAACTCTTGGTAGAGCTCTTTCTCTAATAGTGAATTTGCAAGGAACCCATTAAATTGTTTGGTAATAAAACCAGCACAGCGACTTGCAATATTAACCAATTTTCCAACCAAATCGGAATTAATGCGAGCGATAAAATCATCGGTTTGAAAATCAATATCTTCGATACTGTTGTTTAATTTGTTGGCAAAATAATATCTCAGGTATTCAGGATTTAAGTGATCTAAATAAGTGCGAGCATTAATAAAAGTCCCACGCGATTTAGACATTTTTTGTCCGTTAACGGTTAAGAAACCATGAACAAAAATACTATTGGGTGTGCGAAAGTCACTGCCTGTTAAAAGGGCTGGCCAAAATAAAGCGTGGAAATAAACAATATCTTTACCTATAAAGTGATAAAGTTCAGTTTGACTATCTTTGTTCCAGTATTCTTCAAAAGAGAGTGAAGCGTGTTTATTACAAAGATTTTTAAAACTCGCCATATATCCAATCGGGGCATCTAACCAAACATAAAAATACTTATCAGAAGTGTTAGGTATTTTAAAGCCAAAGTAGGGACCGTCTCGTGAAATATCCCACTGTTCTAAACCCATTTTAAACCACTCATCTAATTTTTTACTGACTTCAGATTGTAAGTGGCCTTGATGTGTCCAATCTTTTAAAAATTTTTCATAATGATCTAAACAAAAGAAATAATGTTCAGATTCTTTTTCAATAGGAGTTGCTCCTGAAATAACAGAAATGGGATTTTTAAGAGCAATAGGGGTATAAGTTGCTCCACAGGCTTCGCAACTATCACCATATTGATCTTTTGTCCCACATTTTGGGCATTCACCTTTCACATAGCGATCGGGTAAAAACATATTCTGGATAGGATCATAAGCCTGTCGAATAATGCGTTTGGTGATGTCACCACGTTTTAACAGGCGTTCGTAGATTTCATTGGCTAAGGTTTGGTTTTCAGCAGAATGAGTTGTGTGAAAATTGTCAAATGCAATATTAAACTCTTGCAGATCTTTTACGTGATTTTGATAGGTCTCGGTGCTTAACTGTTCGGGAGTGATACCAAGTTTTTTGGCACGCAACATAATGGGAGTTCCATGTGCGTCATCACCACAAACAAAGTAGCAGTTGTGACCGAGTAATTTTTGAAAACGTACCCAGATATCGCATTGAATAAATTCGACCATATGTCCTAAATGCAAAGGGCCATTGGCATAGGGAAGGGCTGCAGTCACTAAAATTTTACGATTAGTGTTTGTCATATAACTAAAGCCTGTTATGGATTGTAAACCGTTAATCTTATAGGATAATGAGCTCCGGTGCAAAACTAACTAAAAAAGTAGTTGTTTTTAGAAATGACAAGAATCAATGCCCTGCTTTTTTATATAATTTTGATGATATTCTTCTGCCCTGTAAAAAAGGGAGGCGGGTACAATTTCAGTAACAATTTGCGCGGTATATTTTCCTGATCCTTGTAAAGATCCCTTGGACTTTTCGGCAGCAATTTTTTGTTCTTC
>CADEGZ010000231.1 GCA_902827015.1 uncultured Pseudomonadota bacterium | reverse complement strand
CTTTCTTGAGGATATTCAAGGTCAATTGGGACATAGGCACCACCCGATTTTAAAACCGCTAATACTGAAATGATCATCCATTCGCTTCTCTCTTGCTTGATGGCTACTAAATCATCCGGTTGGATATGGTAATTATCCTTTAAATAATGGCCTAATTGGTTCGCCTTTTCGTCAAGCTCTTGATAGCTTAATGTTTGTTCTTCAAAAACTATGGCCGGGTTATGAGGAGTTTTTCTTACCTGCTCTTCAAATAAATCTACTATCGTTTTTTCCTTTGGATATGAAACACTAGTGTTGTTGAAGGTCTCCAATTGTTGGAACTCTTCGGCTTGACTCAAATACGCTATTTCTGAGATCCTTTTTTCCGGTTGATCTACTAAATTTAGTGCCAGATCTTTAAAGTGACGCATCAAACCTTCAACCATTTCTTTCTCGTAAACGTCCGGATTGAAAAGGGTTTGTATCTCCAAATAGTTTCCTCTTTCTTGAAACGTTACTTCAATATCAAATTTTGCTAAACCTGCCCCTTTATCAATTATCTGATTCTGCTCATCTGCTGTTAATTTAAATCCCTCTGCTTTTTCTCCAATATTCTGAAGAATTAGCATAACATCAAATACAGCACTTCTGCCGGTGTCTCTTTGCAAGACCAAGTCTTCTACCAATCTGTCAAAAGGATACATTTGGTGAGCATAGCTATTTAACGTGTTTTCTTTTATTGCGTTGAAAAGAGCATTAAAACTTGATGCACCGCTAACCTCGTTTCTTAAAGCCAAGGTGTTGACATAGAAACCAATTTGATTTTGCAAGTCACTATGTTCTCTCCCTGCAACAGGTGTTCCAATTATAATATCATTTTGGGCTGTGTAGCGGTACATGAGTATATTCCAAACCGATAACAAGCTCATAAATAAACTTCCGCCATTTTTTTGAGCATGATCTTTTAGTTTTCCCGAGGTTTCCGAATCTATGAAAGCACTTAATATATGCCCCTTATGGCTTTTTACAATTGGCCGTTGTTTAGTGCTTGGTAAATTCAATAACGGTAATTCTCCCGAAAGGCTTTCTAACCAATAATCTTTGTGGCTTTTGTACACCTCTTCTCCCAATTGTCCTAATTGCCAAGCGGAATAATCTTTATACTGAATCCGTAAGGCTTCTAATTCAGGTGTTCTGTCTTGTTTAAATGCCTCATAAAATGAAAATACATCTTTCGACAAAACTTCCATTGACCAACCGTCACTGATGATGTGGTGCATATTGAAATAGAAAACAAAACTCTCTTTTTCAATTTGAATTAACGTTGCTCTAATGAGCGGCCCCTTTTCCAAATCGAACGATTTATAGGAATCTTCTACTATGTAATTTTTCTCTTCTTCCTCTTTGTTGGTCGCTTTACTTAAATCTAAATAGGTTAATTCAAAACCTAATTCCTCATAAGATAAAATCCATTGTCTGATTTCTCCGTGAGGATCGGCTTTAAATACCGTTCGCAATATCTCGTGCCGATTGATCGTGGATTCGAGCGCCTTTTTGAAGTAATCGAGTGCTATTCGATCGTTTAAATAGATGCTCCCCGGCATATTGTAAACTGCCGAACCCTCATCAAACTGACTCAACACCCAAAGTCGCCGCTGTGCATCTGATATGGCATAGCTTGTTTGAACTCCCAATACCGGAATTTCTACAAAAGTGGATTTAGCTGAAGCTTTGATTAATGAACTGTGTAACGCTAATGTGGTATTGACAAATAAATCATTGATTGACAGTTTTACTTCAAATACTTTTTGGTATTCGTTCATTAATCGAATGGCTTTTAAACTATGCCCTCCCAGTGTGAAAAAATCGTCTTGTAAACCTATTTTTTCTTTTTGTAGAACTCTCTCCCAAATTTCAACTAATTGTTTTTCAATATCATTTCTTGGTGCTACATATTCTATACCGCTGGTTAATCCTAATCCCTCTGGGTTGGGTAAGGCTTTTTTGTCAATTTTACCGTTTGGTGTTAAGGGAAGTTTGGCTAATTGAACAAAGTGTGCCGGAACCATAAATTCAGGTAAGCGTCCTTTTAAGTAGGTTCGTAATTCTGCCGCGGTTGGTTCTGCACTCGAAGTGATATAGGCTACCAATTCTTTTACATTATCATCCCCCGTCCTGGATATCACTACAACTGTTTCTATGGTTGGGTTTTGTAAAAGTGCTTGTTCTATTTCGCCCAACTCTATTCGGTAACCTCGTATTTTTACCTGATCATCTTTCCGACCCAAAAATTCGATATTACCATCAGATGTCCATTTTCCTAAATCCCCGGTGCGGTACAATCGTTCCCCCTCCCTAAACGGATTTTTAATGAATTTTTCCTGTGTAAGCGTTTCTTGGTTTAAATAGCCACGGGCTAAACCAGCTCCCGAAATGCAGATTTCTCC
>CADEGZ010000230.1 GCA_902827015.1 uncultured Pseudomonadota bacterium | reverse complement strand
AATCTTTTTGGTGAAAAATAATTAGAAAAACTCGACGAACGTCGCATCGTCCTAATCATACCAGGACTCTTTGTAATTCTAGAGAAGGAGTGACAAAAGAAAAGAGGGAATTACCATCTAGTAGCTCCACAATAGCTGCAACTAATGTAGTGGAAAGTAGAGTCTCACCTTTGCAAGAGCCTGCTAAAGTTATGCAGCCTCAATTTCAAAGACAACAACAATTGATGAATCAACAACAGGTAGTGGATAATACTCGCTCCGCAATAAAACCGCCATCTTCTTGCTGTAGTGTACAATAATTTAATTATTTTCCACCGGCTGGAGGGGTAGGCATGCTACCGCCACCGGCGCCACCCTTGCCCTTTAATCCCTCGTTGCGTTTATCAGTGGCTGCTTTAGCATCACTCGTGTATTTTTCTACACCCTTGCCAACACCCTGTTGGCCTATCTTGGCACCCAAATCATGTCCTTCTTTAGCTTCTTTAACCATGTCAGTTGGCGAGAATTCTTCAGATCGACCGCCCATCCATCGTAGGATTTTATTTGGGAGTTCGTAAATCAAGGCAAAAGATTTATTAATTAATGACATCACTAAGAATAGATACATTGCTAAAACGGCAATAATGCTGAATATAGTGGCATTGGTGCCTTCATTTAGTGCGGGTATAAACCCAAAGTTAATTAAAGCAAGCGCAGCTCTTAATAGACTTGCACCTAGCACAAAACCGAAAATCATTAGTGTTGGTCTTAAGAATATATTAGCAACAATAGTAAGCCCTTCTGTTACTTTTCCTAACTCGCCGTCGGAAGGGTGCGTTAACCCTAAAGCAATGATAGGGGCTCCTACTATGGCCTCTATAACTGCAATCATCCAACCAAAGGCAGTAGTTGTAAAGATTAGATAAGGTACCATCGGAATATAAACGCCGAAGGTAGCGCCAGCTGTCCATAATGCGGCTGCTGCACCATAAATAAGGGGCATTAATTGTACAAGCAATAAGTTTACGCCCCATGCAAATGGGCTCATGCAAGACATACTAGAAGCAGCAAGAGAAATTGCAATAGAGGTAACAAGTGCTGCAAATACCGACATTTCCCCTGCCAACATCAAAGCAGTTCCAAATTGCCCCAATGATATTAGGGGATCGCTGCCGTTTCCACCAGCCAGGTTTTGTATGTAACTTAAGATTGGATTGCGAATAGCAGAAGCAATACCTCCTACAATAGCATCCATAAAGCTATTTCCAGTGCTGGCATTTGTTGTCGTAATACCTTGTGTGGGTGGGGCTGGTGTGTTCTGATCACCATTATAATAAGTGTTGGCATTAGCCAATGCAGTATTTAAGCTGGTAGTTTCATAATAAGGCGAGCCTCCCGTTAATAAGCTTGTGACACCGGTGGTATAGCTGGTATCGTTGGTTGGCCAGCCATTACCGCTTGGCATACCATTCGTAGATAGAGTGGTATTCATGGGAATACCGTGTGCGGCAGGCAATATGGCTTGTCCGTAGACAGTTTCAGGATCCATTTGTGCGCCACTGGCTTTTACCATCGTATAATAATAACTGCCAGCTTGGATCCAACCATAAGATTGTAATGCTTGATAATTACCAGTAATAGAACTGGGGGCAACCGTTTGTTCCCATGAATTACCGCTATCATTAGGCGCCAACTGAACGCCTGTAGCGAGTTGTGTGATTTGGCTTATGTAAGCTGATCCTGAAGCGTAAACATAGCCTTTATCGAAGGTGGAAATTTGTGCACTGCCTACGGCGGGGTTAGCGACCAATTGTGCAATGGTACTAACAGCATTAAACATTGCCTGAAGTCCGGCAACTTTAATTTGCAACCGTTGTGTGAGTGTAGCGTAATTAAACGTATTATTAGTACCCTGAGGAAGCTGTGAAGTAACTGTAAAGTATCCACACAATGTATCATAAGGAGGCGGGGCTGCACCCGCTCCATTTTGTAATCCAATTTTAACGGTTGCTGTTTGCGTTAATTGTGTTGGTGTACCGACAGAAGGAGATTGTTGTATAGGATTTATAACGTTGAAAACGCTGACAGGTCCATATGTTTGGAAAGGTCCCGGAACCGTTGCAAGTTGGGGCATGTAATTGTTGATTGCGTTCATGCAAGTACTGGCTTGTAAAACGCTTTGAGTAAGCGTATTTAAATTGGATGGGGTCATTTGTATATTAAGATTATTGGCAACGCCAACACCTAAAGATAATTGGGTTAATACGACATCCCAAATAGCGTTTGCTGCACCAACACCATTTAATACAATCCACATTACGGTCATTTGTACGACAGAATATCCAGAACTGGGTCCAGGTACCATTAAGAGCATACCCGTAAAAGCGCGCATTGGCACCCAAAGCGATAATTTTTTACCTAAAGCTTCTCCTTCACGCGCAGTATTAATAACAGAA
>CADEGZ010000229.1 GCA_902827015.1 uncultured Pseudomonadota bacterium | reverse complement strand
CGTACCCACGCCTCAAACGCCGCCCGCTCCTGCTCATCGGTCAGCGGCTCGGCCTGTGCTGCTGTGGGTGCGATTGGGGCCTGAGGGTTGACCAGTACGGCCCGGCCTTTGTCGCCGATTTGAAGGCACAGCCGCGAAACGGTGGCGTCGTCGTAAACCGCCCGCCATGCCTCGCCTTCGTCTTGGTGCCCCCCCAGGCGCACTGCCACGAACTCGGTGCCGTCGAAGGGATGCAACATGCGAGCGCCGTGCTGAATCGGCTGGCCAAGATGATCGGGCCACGGCGCAACCGGCTGCGGCTCGGCCTGTGCTACCGGAGCAGCGAGCCATGTTGCGCGTTGCACTCGCTCGGCGAAGTCGAACAGTTGTGACACCGAGCGGCACTCAAGGCCGCAGTCTTTCGCCACCGAAGTAAGCCACGTTTGCGGAAGATACTCACGCTCTGCAACCGGCTGCGGCTCGGCCTGTGCCTCTGCCAGTGCGGCGCGGGCGGCCTTCCATGCCTGCTGCTGTGCCGAATGGTGCGTAGTCCACGCATCCGTGCCTTCGTAAAGAAACGCCTCGTCGTGCGTTCGCACAAGCTCGCGCAGTGCTTCTATCGCTTTCATGCATACCCCTCTAGTTGACTGAAACGTATCGAACGGCCAGCGATTCAAGGTCGCACTGGTTGAGCGGGCAACCGTCAGACAGTCTCATCGAAAGCGACTTCGCCAAGCTCGAAGCGCAGGAACTTCCACAAGTCGTCATCGGAAACCCCGTCTGGCACATCGATTTCGAACGAGACGCGGTGAGTTGTCATGCATACCCCTCTGTTCAAGTTGACGCCGGCCGCGATCATCTACCGAATGCGGTAGACGGTCAAGCGGCGTTCGGCACCAGCGTGGCCAGCCAGGCCCGGTAGCTGGCCGCCACCGCCTCGAGGCGCGGCGCACCGGAGAGCAGCTTGGCGGCGACGGCGCGGCGCACCTCGGCGGGCGCCAGCCGGTCGAGCGCGGCGAGCACCTCGGCCTTGGTGTCGGCCCACTCTTCGCCGCCGGTGGCGGTTTCGAGGTAGCCGGCTTCGCGGTTGCAGATCACCGGGGTGCCGCTGCCCTGGGCGTTGGCCAGCTTGACGTTGCTCTTCCAGGCCTTCGGGCCGTAGCCCTTCTGGTCGCGCAGCGCGACGACGATGTCGAGCTCGCTTATCGCATCCGGTTTCACGTGGAACGACCAGCCGCGCGCCGCGCAGGCCTCTTCGAGCACCGGGATCCACTCGCCGATGTACTGCGGCCCGCCGTCGTAGCCGACACGCGCCACCTGCTCGCGGATCGGGTTGACGCCGAGCCCGGGGCGGGCATGGTGCGGCAGCCACAGCACCGGCACGCCGAAGACCGCGCAGTCGCGCGCCATGGCCTGGGTGGCGGCGACGATGGCCGCCGGGCGGATGATGCCGATGCGCTCGGCCAGCCAGGCCTTGCACTGGCGCTCGATCCAGTCGTTGCCTTGCGGCTGCGGCCAGGCGTCGACGACGTCGTAGGCGATGGGCACCCGCGGGCGCTGCAGGCGCATGATCAGGTCGAGCGGCGGGCGCTTGACCAGGATGGCCAGGTCGTAGCCCTTGACCTCGATGGCGCGCGGGATCACGTCGGCGCCGATGGCCGCGCCCAGCTGCTCGCCGCGGATCTTCCAGCTGCCGGAAGAGCCGGAGCCGGTCATGAGGATTTTCATGGTGAGTCCGTAACGTGGCAGGTTGGCGTAGTGCCTTATTCGGAGGCAATCTTCGTTAACGAGTCGCAGATAACACGTTGGGCGTCTGCGTGTTCCACAGCCGCTTCATCTCCGCATTCAGTGCGCGGTCCTGGCGGGCGTCCTCGCTGGTGCGCCCGGTGCAGTCCACGGCCGGCCCCTTGTGGCCGCAATCCCAGCAGGCGTAGTAGGCCGGCCCTTCCAACGGCGTGGCGCCAGCCTTCGTGGCACGCGCCCACTTGCCAACAAGCTGCGGCATCGTCTCGTCGCCGGTCGTTTCCAGCGCAATGGGCATCTGCGGCTTCATGTTGTAGCTGCCGCACTTCGGGCACGGGGCCATCGGCTGGCCGTACACCCACGCTGCGCGCTTCGCTGGGTCTTTCAGCGTGTTCAGCATCACGGTGCTTCCCACGGGCGTTGCAGGTTGCAGGCCGGGCCGGTCACAGGTTTGTCGGTCAGCAGGCCCTGGCGCTTGCACAGCTCGCGCAGGTAGCCAATCGCCTCGGGCCCCTTCACCACGAACACCGCCGCTTCGGTGTCGGCTACCGTGCATCCGGCCATGAAAACGCTCACCGCGTCGGTGTCCTTCTCGGCCGCCGCCAGCAGTTGCGTCACGGTGCGGCGGTCGCTCCGCAGCACGCTGGCGTTGCTCATCGTGTCAGTGCTCATGCTCATGTCCTTTCGTTTCTCCACCAGCCGCCCAACTGGGCACTCGAACGGACGGCTTT
>CADEGZ010000228.1 GCA_902827015.1 uncultured Pseudomonadota bacterium | reverse complement strand
TTGTTCAGCAATATCTAGTTTTATGTCAAGGCTAAATTGTAAAGTAATAAGAGATAATCCACTGGAACTGGTTGAAGTCATTTGATTAAGACCAGGCATTTGACCAAATTGTCGCTCTAAAGGTGCGGTAATAGAAGAGGCCATAACATCAGGGCTTGCACCTGGATAAAAAGTAGATACACGCATGGTTGGATAATCAACATCAGGTAATGCTGATACCGGCAATAATTGGAAGCCAAGGATCCCAGATAAAAAAATGGCGAACATTAAAAGAGAAGTACCAACAGGACGTGTAATAAAAGGACTAGACAAATTCACAAATTTAGGCCTTTTATTAAATGGTTTTTATTTTCTAAAACATTAACGGTAACACCATCCTTTAATTTATCTGCACCTTCAATTACTACAGACTGCCCTGGGGTAATAGATGTAATAGCAGTATAATTGCCCACGGTTGTTCTAACAGAGACAGATTGAACACTTACAGTCTTATCATTATTTAATATATATACGAAAGAACCTTTTGATCCATATTGAATAGCAGAAGTTGGTACAACTGTAGAATTGTAAAGGGTATCAACCAGTAATTTTATATTAACAAATTGGTTTGGAAATAGAATGCTATTTTCGTTTTTAAATTCTGATCTTAATTTAATAGTACCGGTAGTTGGATCAATTTGATTATCGATGACTGCCAAAGAACCACTTACTAGCAACCTGTTTTGGGCACGATCATAAACTTCGGTTTTTAACTTTTTTCCACTAAGGGTTTGATGCATTACATTTGGTAAGTCATCTTCAGGAATGGAAAATATTACTGTGATGGGATCAATGGTGTTAATTACAAATAACCCTGGATCTGTTGTTTGTACAAAATTTCCTGGATCTACAAGACGCAATCCAACTCGACCATCAATAGGGGAGGTAATTTTACAATAAACCAGGCTAACTTTAATGCTGTCAATTTGACCTTGATCATATTTCACGTCTCCTTCATACTGCTCTACAAGAGAACGTTGTGTGTCTAATATTTGTTGTGAGGTAGAATCTTGCTTATATAAAGTTTCATAACGTTTAAGATCAAGTTTTGCATTTGCCAATAAAGCCTTATCACGTGCTAATTGGCCTTCATATTGAAACAATTGTGCTTCATAAGGTCTAGGATCAATTTCTGCCAGTAATTGATCTTTTTTTACCATTTGTCCTTCTTTAAAGAATACATGTAAAAGTTGACCATTAATCTGAGTTTTGACTGTTACAGTATCCATTGGTGTAACTGTTCCTAATGCCGGCAAATATACAGGAACATCTGCTTTTCTAGCAACCGCAAGAATAACGGGTACAGCTGAATTTTTATTTTTATTTGGATCTGTAATTGACGACTTAACAGTGTATCTCCACACAAGAAAAATAAAGAATGATATTGCTAATACAAATAGCCAACGAGTCCTTATATTAAGAGGATCCTTGTTAATATTATTTTTAGCAGAAGGGCTGTTACTAGATACATCCATACAAACATGTCTCTCCTAGCTCAAAAAATATAACTAAATTAGCCATTACGCCTATTCAAATTTTATAATAAACTCGAACAAATATCCAAAATGCGTGTAGTTCATCTTTAAGTTTAAACTTTAATAATTATTAAAGGATGTGGCATATTAGCCGAAATGATTACAAGAAAGCATTTTTTTAATAGTAACAAACCATAATGTAAAACGTATGATTTTATTTAAAGCGCTTGTATTATCTTTTTTTCTGGTTTTTTTGATAAACACCCCAGTTTATTCAAATGAAAATCAAAAGAATTTAACTATTTACAGTACGGCAACACCTGGTTCGATTCCCTCAGATTTTTATCAACCTAATTCTGAGACCGAGTCGAATTATCCTATTCCAGGTTATGCATTAATACGTGATAAAAAAGAAATCGAATTAAAAGAAGGTGAAAATAAAATTAGCATTTCTGATGTTTCTGCTTATATTGATCCAACAACTGTTATATTTAAATCCTTAACGGATCCCAAAGGAACTAATGTTTTAGAGCAGAATTATAACTTTGATTTAGTGAATAATAAAAAATTACTTGAAAAATATTTGGGATCAGAGATTTCTATTGATCAAAACGTTGGAAATCAAATTACAACCTTTAATGGGATGCTCCTTAGCGCTTCAGGGGGGCTTATATTACAAGAAAAACAAGGAAATTTTGTAAGCTTAAACGACTATTCAAATATTCATTACTCGGTTCTACCAGAAGGCCTTACCACAAAGCCAACCTTAGTATGGAGTATAAATGCCAAAGAATCTGGTAATCATAAAATTGAAATAAGCTATCAAACTACGGGAATAACCTGGTGGGCAGATTACAATGCCATTTATGAAGAAGGAGAAGATGGTACCAATGGATCACTTGATCTTAACTCTTGGGTAAGTATTATTAATAAATCTGGTACTTCTTATGAAAACGCTAAACTTAAATTAGTTGCAGGCGATGTTAACAAAGTTAAAAATACTACGATGATAAGAGGCATG
>CADEGZ010000227.1 GCA_902827015.1 uncultured Pseudomonadota bacterium | reverse complement strand
TCATTCTTTGAGATATTCAATATAGGTCGGTTCTGATTTAAGAATTGGCTTATTTTAAAACACACCCATGAATGATCGCATGTCTTTCAGCATCATTACCTAATATTTGAAAAGCTCCTTTTGAAATTTTTTCGGCCCTCTCTGACAGTATTGTTCGCTCTGTTTGTTCAAATAAACATTCTATAGGGGAAGGATGTTTAACAGCATTAAATATTGCAGGGGTAATAATTACTTTGCACTTGTGATTATCTAATCCAACAATGTGATAGGAGAGGTGAGATTGTGCAAGCATTTTATCTATTTTATCTTGCGAAATAATAACATTAGCGCTATTTGCCATGTCTACACCGATGGTAATAACTGAAATAGCAAGTGGATCGGGAAGACTAAAATTACCAGCGGTACAATTCTTTAGGTTATCTGCATATTTTTTCCAAGATTTGAGATCAACTTTTTTTAAGAAATCTTGGTGTAAAGGGGGAGTGGGAGGTGCTGCATTCAGGGCGTTAATATTACCTAATAACCCTATAAAAAAGAGTAATTGGATGGTTTTTGAAGGTTTGATGCCGGAAAAATCTTTCATACTTGAAATATAGTCAAATTCCTTCATTATAAAAAATCAAAGAGATGAAAGCTGTAATTATTTATAGGCAGCATTGACATAGAAAAATGAAAGGGCTACCATCCCCCACTGTAGAAGCGGGAGTAATCAACGGTGAGAAGCTTACCTCAGAATACTGAGCAACTTTTCTAAAAAGTGGACCTACTTTAATACAGTATATGACTCAAAAAATAGCTTTTGTATTTCCAGGGCAAGGCTCTCAATCTGTTGGCATGTTGAATAACATTGCAGTGGATCACCCTATTGTCCAAAAAACTTTTCAAGAGGCTTCCGAAGTACTGGGTTACGATCTTTGGGATTTAACACAAAAAGGTCCGGAAGAAAAATTAAATCAAACTGAATATACTCAACCCGCCATTTTAGTAGCAAGTGTTGCTTTATGGCGCCTTTGGCAGCTTAAAAAAGGTGAGCTTCCTTTAACAGTGCTTGCAGGTCATAGTTTAGGTGAGTACACCGCTTTAGTGTGTGCTAATTCTCTAGCTTTAAATGATGCAGTCTCCTTAGTGGCTCTGCGTGGGCGCTTAATGCAAGAAGCAGTTCCAGCAGGACAAGGTGCTATGGCTGCCATTTTAGGGTTAAATGAAGAAGTTATTAATGCACTTTGTGAAACCGAAACCAAAGCGGGTGAGCTTGTTGCACCTGCCAATTATAATGCAATTGGACAAACTGTTATTGCTGGTCATGTTGCAGCAGTTTTAAGAGTAATGGAACTTGCTAAAAATAGACAAGCAAAGCGGGTAATACGTCTACCAGTTAGTGTTCCTTCTCATTGTGAGTTGATGAAACCGGCAGCTTTACTATTAAAGGAAGCTTTAAGTAAGATCTCATTTAAATTACCTCTTTTTCCTGTTATACATAATGTCGATGTTTCAGAACATCACAAGATAGAAGAAATCCGTCACGTTTTAGTTGAACAACTTTATCGACCTGTGCGGTGGGTTGAAACTGTTCGCTTGATGGCTCATAAAGGAGTGACCACTATTTTGGAATGTGGCCCGGGCGCGGTATTATCTGGTCTTAATAAACGCATTGTAGCGACGCTGACATGTCAGTCGCTTGCCTCTGGAGGTGAAATGGCATGGTGCCCTTAAAACGTGTTGCATTGGTAACAGGCGCTAGCCGTGGGATTGGAAAAGCAATTGCCTTAAGGCTTGGACAAGTATCAGATATAACGGTTGTAGGAAGTTCTACGACTGAATCAGGTGCAAAAAGCATCACGCAATATTTACAAATGGCAGGAATAGAGGGCCAAGGGATTGTTTTAGATATCGGGGAACCCGACAGCATAGAAGAAGCATTGGCAGAAATGACAAAAACGGCTGGAATACCGGCAATGTTAATTAATAACGCTGGCATTACTTCCGATAACCTCTTTTTGCGCATGAATATTGAAGAGTGGTCTAAGGTGATTGATACCAACTTAACAGGGACTTATAGGCTGATCCATGCTTGTATTCGCTCCATGATAAAACAACGTTTTGGGCGGATAGTCAATTTAAGTTCCGTAGTAGGGGTAACTGGTAACTCAGGCCAAGCAAACTACGCTGCTTCTAAAGCAGGAATTATTGGTTTGTCTAAGTCTTTGGGGCGCGAACTTGCTTCTAGAGGTATTACCGTCAATGTCGTGGCACCTGGTTTTATTGACACAGACATGACGCGCACGTTGTCAGAAGAACAACAGGCAAAATTGCTTGAGCAAATTCCAATGGGTCGTATGGGACAACCAGAAGAAGTTGCGCATATGGTTGCATTTTTGGTTTCATCAGAGGCAGCCTACATTACTGGAGAAACTTTTCATGTCAATGGTGGCATGTACATGAATTAAAGGTAAAGTTTTGTTGATGTTAAAATTTAATGTTAATTGAAGGAGTTTTGAATGAATAAGATCGAAGAGCGTGTTAGAAAAATTATTGCAGAACAACTTGGCG
>CADEGZ010000226.1 GCA_902827015.1 uncultured Pseudomonadota bacterium | reverse complement strand
CAGATAGGTTAAATTTTGTATGTGGTTACGATAACACAATCTATGAATCAGAAGCAATATTTATTGCTGTAGGCACACCTCAAGGAAATGACGGAAACGCAGATTTACAATATATTTTTAAAGCAGCCCTGGCTGCGGCTGAATATGCGAATCCAGATTGTGTATTCGTTATTAAATCTACAGTACCTCCAGGAACTTGCAAAAAAGTTAAAGAATTATTGGAACAAAATGGTTTCAATAACCCTATAATTTCTAATCCTGAATTTTTGAGAGAAGGCTCAGCTGTACATGATTTTTTATATCCGGACAGAATTATTATAGGCTACGAATCTGATCCCGCTCTGGAAATTATGAAGCAGATATATAAACCGCTCGGTAACCAAGGGACACCAATTCTGGAAACTGATCTGGTAACTTCCGAATTAATCAAATATGCCTCCAATAGTTTTTTAACCTGTAAAATTGCATTTATTAATGAGATGGCCGATTTATGCGAGGTTATTGGTGCAGATATAAATAAAGTTTCTACTGGTATGGGCCTTGATAAAAGAATAGGTTCTGATTTCTTAAAAGCAGGTCCTGGCTTTGGAGGATCCTGTTTCCCAAAAGACATTTTGGCTCTTCAATATTTAACTACTCAAATCAAATCAGATTTTCTTGTTCTAGATGCTGTTATTAAAGCCAATAGCAATAGAGTAAGGTTAATAGTTGAAAAAATAAAAAAGTTTCTTGGCGGCAATATTTGCGGAAAAAAAATTACGGTTCTAGGGTTAACTTATAAAGCGGGCACTGACGATTTAAGAAGTAGCCCTGCAATCGAATTGATAAACTTACTGTGGGAAAACGGCGTCGAAGTAAAAGCTTATGACCCTCAAGGTATGCCTAATGCCTATAAATATTTCGGCAATAAACTGGTTTGTTGCCCTTCTGTTTTTGAGGCCGCAAGTGGTGCAGATGCTATAATTATAGCCACTGAATGGCCAGAGTTTGTAGAAATTGATTATGCAAAACTCCTGCCAAAATTAAATAGCCCCAATATTATTGATCTTAGAAATATTCTCGATAAAAAAACTCTAAATAATTTAGGATATAAATGCTACTTTGTTGGACAAAAAATCAGTTAATTAAATACAGAATTTGGCGTTAATTTAAATGATCAAAATCGTTCCCAGTCTATTTTTCCTTGCAGCTAATTACTTATTTTTAAAAGAAGCCTATTTCCTGAGTACGTTTCAAGAATTCGCAAGTGTAACTATATTCCTGTTATGTTCGTTTTTGCTTATCTCATTAATAAGTTTAGTTATTCCCGCTATATTTTTTTCATGCTTGGTTTACCTTTATTTGCTAATAGCCAGTATAATTAATTATAAAATCGTCATTTCCAGCACTTTAATTCAAAGTGTTATACACACAGATGCAAGAGAAGCTTCTGAATTGTTCAACCTCTCTTTTCTTATATGGTTTATGCTAACTGGGATTCTACCCTGCATTTTATTTTGGCTAACAACAAAATATACTAGTCTGCTGCGCAAAAAAGCCAAAGATATCCTTATAATAGGAACATTTCTAATAACCGGCTTAGTCTCTAATATATGTATCTTACCAGCTAATATCCATACGTTCCGTTACTTAAGTAATGCTTTATGCTCATTCATGCCTTTTAATTACATTATAAGTCTAAAAAATTACCTCTCACTCTACAAAACCACTAATTCTGCTGAAAATATAACTAAGGTTTTTACCTTTGAGATTGATCCTACTGATCAGGAAAATTTAAATGTTATCTTAGTTATCGGGGAATCCGCCAGAGCAGATAGGTGGGGGATCAATGGTTATCAACGAAATACGACGCCAAATTTGGCTCATCTGCAAAATCTCATTACTTACAAGGAAGCGTATTCATTAGCTACCAATACTCCTTTAGGAATACAAAGCATAATGAAAAAAGAAGGATATTATCATTTATCTTCCTTTATTAAGGTATTTGATCAGCTCAAATTTAAAACTTATTGGTTTTCTAATCAAGGCACCAGATATAAATTAATTAATTTAATTGCTGCAGAAGCTTCTGAAAACCTATTCAGTGATGATATAAGAATTTCCAATACTGGTAACAATTACGATACCGACTTGATACCTTTCGTTCAGGATATATTAGTAAAAAATAAAAATAAATCTAATATGGTCGTTCTTCATACAATAGGTAGTCATAGATTATATGATCTAAGATACCCAAATGAATTTAAGGTTTTTAATCCTACATGTATAAATAACGAACTCTACTATTCCACAAATGAGTGTTTAGATGCAGAAAAATTAGGTAATTCTTATGATAACACAATAGTTTACACTGATTATTTTTTATCAGAATTGATCGAAATATTGGGAGAAACTAATTCAATTCTTATATATATTTCTGACCACGGCGAATCTTTAGGAGAAAACGGAATATATGCTCATTCATATCCTTTCGAATTAGCTCCGATAGAGCAAAAACATATACCTTTGATAATTTGGGCATCTAAAAAGTTTTTAGCTAAAAAAACCAATCTCGAT
>CADEGZ010000225.1 GCA_902827015.1 uncultured Pseudomonadota bacterium | reverse complement strand
AAATATAGAAATATTTTAGATAATAAAGAACAGGAAATTAGGATAAAAGATGTATTATATTATAGTCTAAAAAAATTGAGCCAAGAAGAAGGAGTAACATTAAATGCAATATTACAATATGTATGGCATAAAGTTCTGAACATATATGGGAACAGCGTACAAACAGTAGTTGGTACTACAATATTAGGTAGGAATGTTCCTGTTAAGGAGGCGTTTTTGCTTTATTGTAACAAAAATTTTAGCATAGGAGAAATTGCAAAACATTTTACAAACAAGTCTTATCTTACTCGTAGTGGTAAAATATTTTGGGAGAGGTCAGTAATAGGGGGTATGTTACGTAACCCTGCGTATAAGGGCTCAGCAGCATTTAGAAAGACAACTAGAGTTAAAAGAATCAAAAAAACCAAGTTGGCATTAAGCAGTAAAAATCCTTTGTGCAGCGAACTTTCCAGCACAAGAGACAGACCAAAAGAGGATTGGATTTACATACCTGTGCCAGTAATAATTGAAGAAAAAATATTTGACTTTGCCCAACAAAAATTAAAAGATAATATAAAATTTGCTCCTCGCAATAATAAAAAACACAGTTATTTATTAAGTGGATTATTACGCTGTAAAATATGTAGTTATTCTATTTATGGCAAGCCGGCATCTAATAGTAAATATAAAAGATTATATTATCGTTGCATGGGACAGGATGGCCACCGTTGGCCAGAGGGTAGAGTTTGTACTGGGCACCCTGTTAGAACTGAAGTGCTGGATGATTTAGTATGGAAGTCGGTAAAAAATCTTTTATTAACTCCTGAAACTATTTTAGATGAGTATCAGCGACGCTTAAAGACTTATAAAACTGATTATGAAGCTATTATTACTGAAAAAAGCAATGAAATTAATCGCTATAAAAGAGAACGAATTAGGCTAATTGATCTTTTTTAAACTGGTTTGGTAGAAAAAGAGGAAGTAGAAGCTAAATTAAAAGGTGTTCGTGCAAAAATGGAGCAACTTAATAACGAGATTAATTACCTAAATAATCAAGAAGAAGAATCAAAAAAGCTATTAACTGTAATTCGCAATTTAGATGACTTTTCCAGTAAAATAAGTAAAAATTTAGATTCACATACTTTTGAAGAGAAAAGGAGCATAGTGAAGTTTTTAATTGAAGAGGTAGAGGTTGATACTATGCATGATGTAATAAATGTAAAACATATTATTCCGTTAGATCTTAAAATGTGTCAATTGCGTTCAGGGAGTCATAAGCCCCTTGCTTGCGAATATATACCTACATAGTTTAGATAAATACTGGCAAATGCGACATAATGAATGGGATACTCAAAATGGTTAGGTATTGCGATGATCGTGTGCCACGAGCACAAAGGAGAATTTTATGAAGCCAACATAATAATTTGAATTTGTGTGTAACTATATAAAAGATGGAGGTCGGCCCTCCGAAATCGTTTTACAGGAAAAGATTTCAAACCACTCTAAGCTGCTGTAGTCAAAAGCTATGGTGGTGAGCGTTAGAGAAAAGGTGTCTAACAAGATATCAGGTAAGATTCAGGGAGATGAAGCGATTGAACCACTGCTGAAGTGTCGAAAGCGTATAGATGAGATCAAAACCGAGGAGAAGTCGTTGCTTCGGGATAAATTTAGCGGAAACCTGTTTACTGGCTAAGTGGTCTCCGGCATAGAGGTGGCATGAACTTGAATCAGGCTTTTATATGGAACGTGGGAACCTGTGTACTAATGCTAAGGGAGAAATCCAAGTGGAAGCACCACAAGGATCTGAGTACCAATGTAGTACAGAGGGGCGGATTTACCCGTATTAGTGATGAAGGTGTTGAAAGGCACTGGAGCGAAGGGGTTGAGTTATCCGTCTTATTTGTTAATCAACTACCAAAAGTGGGAGGAATTAAATTGAGTAAGACAAAATCATTTTGTATTTCTAAGAAAAGCGTAATGGCAGCTTGGGAAAGAGTCAAAGAAAACAAAGGGACTTATGGAGTAGATTTAGAATCTCTAGAAGATTTTGAAGAAAATTTAAAAGACAATCTCTATAAGTTATGGAATCGAATGTCATCTGGAAGTTATTTTCCACCAGCTGTAAGAGGTATAGAAATACCAAAAAGAGATGGTGGTAAAACTAACCGTTTGTTATCAATTCCAACTGTATCTGATCGAGTGGCACAAGCAGTAGTTAAAAGCTACTTGGAGCCTATAGTAGAACCAATATTCCATACAGATTCTTACGGTTATCGAACAGGAAAATCGGCTCTAGATGCAGTGGGAATAGCAAGAAAAAGATGTTGGAGGAATGATTGGTGCATTGATATCGACATCAAAAGCTTTTTCGATACGGTGGATCATCAACTTCTCCTCAAAGCAATAAGGTTTCATACTGACGAAAAGTGGATTAACCTTTATATTGAAAGGTGGTTAAAAGCACCGATTCAAAAAGAAGATGGTACGCTTATAGAAAGGCATTCTGGAATTTCTCAGGGTGGGGTAATCAGTCCATTGATTTCAAATATATTCATGCATTATGCATTTGACGAATGGATGAAGAGACAATTTCCAGAAA
>CADEGZ010000224.1 GCA_902827015.1 uncultured Pseudomonadota bacterium | reverse complement strand
GTGCGACCTGAAACTTCTTTATCAGATTAAAAGAAAGATAAAGACAAGCTATATTATATTGATGGTTAAATTCCATCTTCCCAGACATCGGGATAAAAGTATATGCCACACGATTATAACTGGCAAATATAATTGTGCAAGCATGGCATAAAAGGGAGTAACTCAAAACTCTATTGGGAATCCTCTCGAACAAAGTTGAGTATGGTGACGAGAGAAATTTGTATTAGAACCTTCGTCATATTCGAAATGCGAAATAGAGTTGATAAGTACGCATTACCAAAAGGTAAAGGGATAATAGAAATCAGAATGGTCGAGTCTGATTTGATGTTCTTAAATATCCTCGGAGGAAAGCAAGCACCTAACCTCAACATGAAATTATAATATAGAACAGGGTAACTAACATATTGCTCTTCATTATGCTCAATACATTTTCCTATTTTTGATAATGTAAGCATATTGAAGAAGGTGCCAACCGCAAGCTCTATGTTAGAGGGATTGTCTCAGAAGCAAATGCCTAGGGTAATACCTAGGATAAGCAGACGGAGACACGATGGTTTGGATGGTAAAGTTGTTAGTAGTAGTTAATAGGTTATGAGCCAATCATTATGATTAGGTATGAATGGAATGAGATTCCTTGGCGAAAGCTAGAAATTAAAACATTTAAGCTACAAAAACGAATTTATCGAGCCATGCAACAAGATAATATCAAACTTGTGCATAAGTTACAAAGATTGATGTTAGCGTCAACAAGTGCAAGAATACTCGCTACTCGCAAGGTAAGCCAAGATAACAGAGGACGCAAGACAGCTGGGATAGATGGAAAAATAGCTCTTACCCAAAGAGAAAGGATGAACTTAGCTTTATCAATTAATTTAAAGGGAAGGAGCAAACCATTAAGAAGAATCTGGATTGCGAAAAGTGGGACTAATGAAAAACGTCCTCTTGGTATACCTACGATAGAAGATAGAGCAAAACAAGCACTTTTAAAGATGGCACTGGAACCTGAGTGGGAGGCAAAATTTGAGCCTAACTCTTATGGTTTCAGACCTGGCAGGTCTGGGCACGATGCAATTGTCGCCATACATAATGCAATTACGAAAAAAACAGGTTATGTACTAGATGCAGACATATCTGGGTGTTTTGACAATATAAATCACCAAGTATTGCTAAATAAGCTTGCCACTACCCCAATGAAAAGACGAATTATTAAAGGGTGGTTAAAAGCTGGAGTAATTGATGGAGAAGTATTTTATACTACTAAGAATGGAACACCACAAGGTGGAGTAATATCTCCTCTACTTGCAAATGTTGCACTTCACGGGTTAGAAAAAGATACAAAAAATTCTTTAGCTAAAGATCTTCTTGAAGATTTTAAAAAGAAGACTGGAAGAAGTAGTAACATCAAGGCTCAAACAGCAATTAGCATAATTCGTTATGCGGATGATTTTGTTGTTATTCACGAAAATAAGGAAATTATTATGAAGGCAAAAGCAACCATAGAAAAATGGTTAGCAAACATCGGGCTAAAACTAAACGAATCGAAGACAAATATTGTGCATAGTTTAAATAGCGATAATGGTCAAAAACCAGGATTTGACTTTTTAGGATACACAATAAGGCAATTTCCAGATAAAAATAAAAGAAGAGGCTATAAGTCTTATACTAAACCAAGTAAACAAGGACAAAAAGAGCATTTGTTAACTATCAAAAAAATCTTAAGGAATATGATAGCAATGCCTCAGGAAAAAGTAATAGAAAAACTCAATCCAATAATAAAAGGATGGAGTAATTACTACACACCAGGAGTATCAAGTAGTATCTTTAGGAAGATAGATCACAAGCTTCATAAGAAATTGTGGCAATGGTCAATAAGGAGACATCCTGATAAGTCTAGGGCTTTTGTACAATTCAAATATTTTAGACAACATGGCAACTATAAATGGAGATTTATGACACATGGTGGCAAGTTTATGATACTTCATTCGGAACATAAAATTAAACGTCACATCAAAGTCATAGGAACTAAATCACCATATAATAGCGATTGGGAATATTGGACAACACGTCTTGGAAAAATGCCAGGAATAAAACCAAAGCTAGCAAAATTAATGAAAATGCAACAAGGTAGATGTGGAAAATGTAAATTATTCCTTAATTCTGATAATGTTATAGAAATTCATCATAACGATGGAACTCATGGTAACAATAAATATGAGAATTTAGTGTTATTACATGGACATTGCCACGATATTATACATAGCAAAGGTATGTATGACAAACACCAAATCAGTCGAGGAGCCGTATGACGGGAAACTGTCACGTACGGTTTTGAAGTCGAGTAGAGATGGGTGACTATCTCTACTTAGATAACTCATGTTATTTGTTCATATGGCGGTATTGCTTAATGACTTGTTTTTTCCTAAAACTGACCCTTTTACCGCTTCTTTACTTGCTGCATTTGCATTTTGTTCTACATACTTGCTAAGGCCCATAGGGGCTTTAATATTTGGCTATATTGGTGATAACATAGGACGTAAACATACAGTTATAATTACAACACTGATGATGTCCGGTTCTTGTGTAGTTATGTCGGTGCTCC
>CADEGZ010000223.1 GCA_902827015.1 uncultured Pseudomonadota bacterium | reverse complement strand
GTTCGCCCTACCATGAGCCCAGAAACAAATACTGTAATAATGATAAACAGCAGCATTTGATATAAGCCAGAGCCAACACCACCGAAAATAATTTCTCCTAAATCTAAAAGTAAAAGCGAGACAGCGCCGCTAATAGGCATGAAAGAATCTAACATTGCGTTTACAGAGCCGTTGCCAGTGGCAGTGCTGACAACGGCCCAAATGCTTGAGTTTAAAGAGCCAAAACGAGCTTCCTTGCCTTCCATATTGCCCCCTGTTGGCAAGATATCGGGCGAAACACTTTTAATAAGCTCGGTGTTTCCCTGTTGCTCTACTGTCACGGAGATGATTAAAAGCGGTAACAGGATAAGTAGCATGGTGCAAAGAATAGCCCAACCTTGTTTGGTGTCTCCCACCATTACGCCAAAACTGTAGCAGAGTGCGGCAGGAATAAGTAATATTGCCAGCATTTCTAAAAAATTAGAAAAAGGCGTAGGGTTTTCAAATGGATGTGCTGAGTTTGCATTAAAGAAACCTCCGCCATTGGTACCCAATTGTTTAATCGCAACTTGTGAAGCAACTGGTCCCATGGGGATCAATTGTTCTTGTTGTAATGATGCCTTAAATGTTGGATTGCCTTGATTGTCTTTAACTGGCTGTCCTGTTAGATCTGTAATGGGTTCTTGATAATGGATTTTTTCAGTAAGCGTTACAGTTTGGTAATTTTTAAAATTTTGGATAACCCCTTGCGATACCAATAATAAGGCAAGTATTATGGAAAGTGGTATAAAAATGTAAATTAAGCCGCGAACGGTGTCTACCCAAAAATTTCCCAATTGAGAAGTTTGTTGTCGCTTTAATCCTCGAGTGAATGCCATTAATATAGACACGGCCGTTGTTGCAGAAAAGAAATTTTGTACCGTTAATGCCATCATTTGCGTAAGATAGCTTAGGGTATTTTCACCGCTGTAAGCTTGCCAATTGGTATTGGTTACAAAACTGACGGCTGTATTGAAAGCCAAATCAGCATTAATAGCGGGAAAATTTTGGGGGTTTAAAGGTAGAAGCGCCTGGCATCTTTGAAAAGTATATACCATTAAAATATTTAAAAAATTAAAAATTAGCATAGCAATGGCATATTTTTTCCAATCCATTTCTTTTTCTGATTGAATGTTGCAAAGACGATAAATCCTTTGTTCTAATGGTTTTAAAATGCGATTTATAAAACAAGGTTTACCTTCATAAATAAAGGCCATATATAAACCAAGTGGTTTTACGAGCAATAGGATCACACCGAAATAAAAAAGGATCTGTAATATATCGTTGCTTGTCATGTTTAACATCGCCAGAGTACCTGTTATTTAAAAAATTTCTGGTTTAAAGAGTGCAATCAGTAGATAAATAAACAATCCTGTTACAACTAAGCCTGAAATAAGGTAAATAAAAGACATATTCAATCCTTGGAAAGTGAATCGAATAACCAAATAAAAGCAAAGCAGGTTGCGAAGAAAAGTAAAGTAATGCACAGATATAAGAAATCGGCCATGATGTAATCTTTTTCCTTCCATAGAAAAAAATAATAGAATGTAAAGTATTTCCTACTTCAACAAAGTATGGGATACAATAAAAGGCATTGCAATGAGGAGTATTAAGGTAATATGTCACAGCGTAACGGTTTTTTATATCTGTTGTTAGGAGTAGGGATCTTGCTTTTACCAGGATATAGTATTGCACAACCAGAATTAAAATCGACGGGAGGCTTGATGTTTTCTTTGCCTTCGGATGATCGTTATTCGCTTACCATAGGAGGAAGACTTTTCTTAGATGAAACTTTATTTTGGGGGAGAGCTCAAGATAAACAAGCCGATTTTCCAAGCGGTGGTGATGTTCGTCTCGCTTATTTGAACCTAAAAGGCGGAGTGGGCCATGATTGGTCTTATGCTTTAACTTTGAGCTTTAAAGGGCAAATTAGTGTAGAAAGAGAAGCATATTTAAATTATAGCGGTTTTCAAAATACCAATATTCAAATAGGCCAAATTGGAATCCCATCTAGCCTAGAAAATTGGAGCGATTACAGTGATTTGATGTTTCTAGAAACGAGTTTGTTAAGTGATGTCTTTTTCCCAGAAGATGATTATGGCTTAGGGATTTATGCCAACAGAACATTTTTAGATCTTTTTACAGTTGCTGGCGCTGTTTACCAGCCGAGGCAGGAAGAAACTACTAATTTTGGAGATAGCGGTCGAGCCGATAGATTGGCAGAGGCAATTCGTTTAACTTTTTCTCCGGTACACATCGATCATACGGTTTATCATTTAGGTGCTTGGTTACGACATCAGTCTTTGGTTGAGAGGGTAGCAGGTGCGCCTGTATCTCCAACGCTAGCATTTCAAGGTTTTTCTGGCCCACCGGAAGCGCAGGCTCGTAATACAGCATCTTTAGTAAATACAGGGGCTATTGGTGCTAAAAGCTATGAATTAGCGGGGATAGAGGCCGCAGTACTAAAAGGGCCGGTAACAATACAAGGCGAATATCTTTTGGCCAACGTTCACCGTATGTACTTGGCAGAAGACCCGGCTATTTTTGAAAAATGTGCGCGCTTTTATGCTTGGTATGTACAAGGTGG
>CADEGZ010000222.1 GCA_902827015.1 uncultured Pseudomonadota bacterium | reverse complement strand
TTCAATGGCATCTTCCACTAAAGTATTTATTTTAGAAGTCATGGGCCGTCACGCTGGTTGGATAGCAGCGGCTGCTGGTTTAGCCGCCGAAAAAAAGGGCGATCCTCCACACATTATTCTATTCCCAGAAATAAGTTTTAATGAGGCCACTTTTTGTAAACGTGTTCAACAGGTGGTTCACGAGATGGGGTTTTGCGTTATTATTGCTTCTGAAGGAATTAAGACAATGGATGGCAAGTTTCTATCAGAAAGTGGCTTAGAAGACGCTTTTGGACACACACAATTGGGCGGTGTTGCGCCTAAACTTGCACATCTTATCAAACAACAACTCGGCTTTAAGTATCATTGGGCAGTTTCCGATTATCTACAACGTGCTGCACGACACATTGCTTCAGAGGTGGATGTTGAGCAAGCCTATGCTTTAGGAAAAGCGGCATTAGAACTGGCGCTTCAAGGTGAGAATGCCGTTATGCCCACTATCGTCCGAGAAAGCGAACAACCTTACCGTTGGAAAATTGGTCAAATCGAACTCCATATGGTTGCAAATCAAGAAAAGAAACTACCCAAAAATTTTATCTCTGAAGATGGTTTTGGCATTACAGAGCCTTGTCGAAATTATATTCTACCTTTAATACAAGGAGAGGCTTATCCCCCGTATCACAATGGATTACCTGCATACGTCAAATTAAAAAATATAAAGACGCTTAAAAAGCTTCCTCCCTTTAATCTATAAACTCAAGTGTGAAGGATATAAGGAGAAACATCTGCTTTTTCGTTCACGAATGCAACGTTCTTCTTCATTATCCATAACGCTAGCATTGCTAATACTCCTCCTATTATGAAATAAACTGAAAGAAGTAAATTTTTATACGCACTTGCTGATAAAAGACCCGCTATTAAAGGTGCCGAGCCCCCTATTACTCCCATGCCTAGGCTATAGCCCAAAGAAGCACAACGATAACGAACCCCTACTTGAAAAGTCTCAATAATAAACGTATTTAATGGTCCTGAATACATGGCTAACGTTATTACAAAAATAATCTGATAAATAATCATATTTACAAAAAACAAATGAGGCAAATGGTAAAACAACAATGACGCTGTTAAAGTTGTTAACAGAGCACCCGTAAGAATAAGAGGTATACGACCTAGTTTATCTGAAAGCCAACCAAACAAAATTAACATTGACATTAACATGGCGGTACCCACACAAGTATAAAGTTTGGTTAAATTTTCTGGCAACGCCATCTCTTTCGCGATAAAGGAAGACAAGAAAACAGAATAAACATAAATCGCAATACCATTGAATCCTGCCAGCAGAACAACAGCAAATAAAGGTTTTAAATTTGATTTAATTCCTTGCAAAAGGCTTATTTTAACAAGACCTTGTTCCTTTTGGGCTGAAAATAAAGGTGTTTCTTCTAAGCGAAATCTGACATAAATACCAACAAGCGAAATCAAAAACCCAATTAAAAACGGAACACGCCACGACCACGTTGGAAATTGTGGTAAAGCACAAATAGAACTTGCCAATGCGCTTAACAAAAGTCCAGACATACAGCCCGCTGCCACAGAACTACCAATTAATCCAGAACGTTTCTTAGAACCATGTTCTATAGCAAATATTAAAGCACCAGAATATTCTCCTCCTGCTGACAAACCTTGGATTAAACGAGCCATTATCATTAAAATTGGTGCTAACATCCCAATAGACTGATAACTAGGCAACAGGCCAATCGTAAGAGTTGCAACGGCCATCAACATAAGAGACCAAAATAAGGCAACTTTACGTCCAAATTTATCCCCAATAGATCCAAAAATAACCGAACCTAAGGGCCTTGCAAAAAAGCCTACTGCAAAAACTGCATAAGCACTTAACAGAGAAGTAAAAGGTTGATCCGAAGGAAAAAATGCGGGTGCAAACGCAAAAGCTAACGTGCCATAAAGACTGAAATCATAAAACTCGACGATTCCACCAATAACACTTGCAAAAATTATCTTCTTAGGCAATCGTTCCGTTTGAAACATAGGGTTATAATCCTTGGTTAATTAATATTGCACCGATATAGCCTAAACCATTTTCTTTAGGATTTCGATGATGCCCAAATAATTCTATCTTTTTAACAATAAATCCATGCTTGGTTGCCGCCTGTATCATAACTCTTGCATCCATCACATGTAAATATTCAGGAATTTTACCAATGTGTTCCACACCATAATCGGTAGTCATCGTTGTAATAATACCTGGCCACATTTCTCCTTCACGCCAACGTTTCGCATAAATACTCGGAAAGCCTTCTAGGGTATAATGGTAAGGAGTCATTGTCACAATATATAGACGGCCATTTGGAACCAACCATTGTTTGGCTTTCTCAAACATGCTATCTACTTGTTCTGGAGTAAAAAAATGCATCACCCTACAAAGGAGTATTGCGCCAAGTGAATGTTCGGGGAAGTTCGTCTTATCTGGCAAAGCATATTCATTTAAAAAAAGTCGAGTTTTTTCTTCTTTGCTTAAATGTTCATTTTTAGCAATTAAAGCAAGATGTCTGGGATCAATATCGTTTGCAATAACTGTTGCTCCTTTTTTTAGAGCCAAAACAGTCGCAACAA
>CADEGZ010000221.1 GCA_902827015.1 uncultured Pseudomonadota bacterium | reverse complement strand
TGTCATGTGTATCTACAAGGTGAAAAGGTTTAAATAAAACTTCTTGTATTATTTCTTATGTCAAGTAAAACATTATGCAAAGCAGGATAGAAAATTCTTTAATTTAATAGCAAGTTGCAAAATTTTTAAGGCCATTTGCTTTGCATAATTTTTAAATTATTTTAACTCAGATAGCCAGGAAAGCAATGTTTGATCCTTACTCCAGTCCGGAAGTGAACTGTCTACCAAATTGGGATACATATTTTCAATTGCCCTCCTTTGGGCTTCGGTATCCGATCTGGCATAGATTTCCGTAGTTTTTAAATCAACGTGACCAAGAAAATCACGAATATATATAAGATTTATTCCTGCCTGCAACAAATGCATTGCCTTTGAATGACGAAACATGTGTGGTGTCACCTTTGGAGGTATAAGGTTTGATATTTTCCTGGCGGAGGCAACGTATTTTGAAATAATGAATGCAACTCCTTCCTTTGTTAACTTATGATGCTGGTTATTAATAAAAAGCGGATCTTCATTTTTACAAATTTTATTTAAATTGTTTTCTAGAATGTAATTTTGCAATAAAAAAGCCGTATTTTTCATGATAGGAACTCGTCTAACTTTATTTCCTTTGCCAGTTAAAATTATAACAGCAGTTTTTTGTAATATAACGTCACAAACTCTAATATCAATTAGTTCTTGTACACGTGCCCCGGAATCGTACAAAACGCTCATTAAGGTGACATCACGTCTACCTTTTTTTGTATATTTATTCGGTTGTTCTAGAAGAAGTTTTATTGATTCTGGGGTTAAATATTCTATTATAGTTTTCCTTTGTCTTTTAATTGGAATAGCAATGATCTTTTGAAAATGAAATAAGCCGGTGGGTTCTTCAGACTGAACATATCGGAAAAAAGAATGGAGAGCAGCAAGTCTCTGGTTTCGGGTAGAAATCCTACATTTTCTATCTGTCTCTAACCATTGCAAAAAATCGCTAAGAAATTTGCCAGAAAGAACATTTAGCGTTATTCGTTCAATCGGGATGTTTTGTACATTCCGACAATAATTTATTAATAGCTTGAATGTATCACGATAAGAATAAATAGTATTTTTGCTAACATTTTTTTGTGTTGGCAGATAAACCGATAAAAATTCAGTAAGATATTTTGCAAAATCAGTAGGTTTCATTATGCGCTTTTTCCAACCTGGGAATGATTTCAGGATATAGTTTTTCTATTTTAAACATTATATTAGGAAACACGTCCGCGGTTAAGTGTAAATAGTAAGCGGTCTCTGAAAATGAATGGTGTCCCATATAGCTTTTCAATACTGGAAGGTATACGGTTAAATCTTTTTCTTGTTCAACCCATTTTTTTAAGCAATGAACAGCATAAGTATGCCGCAAATCATGGAGACGCGGACCACGTCCTCTACCACCATGCGGAATTTTGGCACGCCACAAGAATATGCGGAAGTTTCTATAAAGATTTCTCAACGTTATGGGCTTACCATCTTTGAATGGAAAATAATAATCTTCCGAAATCGAACAAGAGTGCACTTTTTTAGAAAAATTTTGGCAGTATTTTGTAAGAGAATTGGACATGGGGACCAGTCGACTGTTATTATTTTTAGACTGACGGATGGTGAGAATGCCATCCTTAAGATCAACGTCACCGACTCTAAGTAATCTTGCTTCCGATGCTCTTAGTCCACACATATAAAGCATGCGAAAAATCAAAGGGATAATCTGATGTCGGTATGGACGTGTCGAGAGAATTTTACATTTATCAATCTGCGAAAATAATTTTTTCAATTCACAAATAGTATAAATATGAGGAATATATTTTTTTTCTGTTGGGAAGTATCTTTTTGGAATGATATAAGCCTCGATGTCAATAGAATTTAAATATTTTCCAAATTCTCTAAGAATTGATATACGCGAACGTTGATTTGCTCGTTTTTCATAGGTCCTTTTGCTGCACCATGCAAACGCAATTTCTTTTGTAAGAGCGTGCGCCTTAGGATATTTTTCCAAAACGAATCTGTCAAAGAGTTTTAAATTTTCTGCTTCCGCATTAAATTTGTATCCAATAGCTCGTTTTAACGTTAAGTAGTTTCTAATGTAATCTTTAAAAAGACTGATATATAATATATCATTCATAATCTGTTGTCTCCCCAAAAGAAAGGGGGCATTCCTTCAATTTTTTTATATCGACTTTCAGATAAACAGCTGTCGAATTAATACTGGCATGACCCAAAATATTTGTAATAGTTGAAAGTGGTGTATTTTTTTCAAGTAATACGCTAGCCATGGTATGCCGAAGAGAATGCATTCCTCTTCTCTTTCTTAAAACAGAAATGTGTGCCGATTCCATGTATCTTGTAATCAACCTATGTAGGTGATCGTTATCTGAAAAAGGACCAAAAGGAGCTATATGTCTTACAAACAAATAAGGGCTGTCTATTTTAGGCCGACCGTATTTCAAATAATCGATCACTGCCCAACCCACTTCCTGAGTCAATGGAAGCGAAAGAAGGTTTTTTGTTTTAGATTGAGTAAAAACTAGTTTTTTATCGCCCCAATGAAAATTTTCTATCTTCAAATGTCGAATATCACAACAACGTATTCCAAGACA
>CADEGZ010000220.1 GCA_902827015.1 uncultured Pseudomonadota bacterium | reverse complement strand
CGCACGCTGCTATGCGGGCCGCTGCAGCAGCTGCACGAGGGCAGCGCCGACCTGGGCCAGGCGCCGGGCCTGGGCGTGGTGCCCGACCTGGGCCGGCTGCAAGGCTGGGTGGTGCCGCACGCGTATGGTTGAACCGAGCCCGGCCTTTCGTGGATGCGAAGATCGGCCGGCCGGCCGCCGCGCCACACTCGTGGCTCCCGGCATGAGCTGAACCTTCTGGAGACCGCGTGAGCACCACCGCCGCTGCGGCCTGCATCGTGGGCGCCTTCGAGCATCCCACGCGCAAGGCGCCCGACAAGACCGTCGCCCAGCTGCACGCCGAATGTGCCGCAGGCGCACTCGCCGACGCCGGCCTGGCCCACGACGACATCGACGCCTACTTCTGCAGCGGCGACGCGCCGGGCATGGGCCCGACCTCGATGATCGACTACCTCAACCTGCGCGTGCGCCACAGCGAGAGCACCGACCTGGGTGGCTGCAGCTACCTGGCGCTGGTGGCGCATGCGCGCGACGCCATCGCGCTGGGGCGCTGCAACGTCGCGCTCATCACCCTGGCCGGCCGGCCGCGCAGCGAAGGCTCCAGCGGCACCGCGCCGCGCACGCGCGCCGGCACGCCCGAGGCGCCCTGGGAGGCGCCCTACGGCCTGACCACCGTCAATGGCTACGGGCTGGTGGCGCAGCGCCACATGCACCTGTACGGCACCACGTCGGAGCAGCTGGCGTGGATCAAGGTCGCGGCCTCGCACCACGCGCAGCACAACCCGCACGCCATGCTGCGCGACGTGGTCACGGTGCAGGACGTGGTCGGTTCGCCCGTCATCAGCGACCCGCTGCACCGGCTGGACTGCTGCGTGGTCAGCGACGGCGGCGGCGCGCTCGTCGTCACGCGGCCCGAGATCGCGCGCAGCCTGAAGCGCCCCGTCGTCAAGGTGATCGGTGCCGGCGAGACGGTGCGCCACGGATCGGCCGGTGACGTCGATCTGCTGACCACCGGCGCCGCCTGGTCGGGGCGCGACGCCTTCGCGCAGGCGGGCTGCACGCCGGCCGACATCCGCTACGCCAGCATCTACGACAGCTTCACCATCACCGTGCTGCTGCAGCTCGAGGACCTGGGCTTCTGCGCCAAGGGCGAGGGCGGCCGCTTCGTGGCCGACGGCAACCTCATCAGCGGCGTGGGCCGGCTGCCCTTCAACACCGACGGCGGCGGCCTGTGCAACAACCACCCGGCCAACCGCGGCGGCATCACCAAGGTGATCGAGGCGGTGCGCCAGCTGCGCGGCGAGGCGCACCCCAAGGTGCAGGTGCCGAACTGCACGCTGGCGCTGGCGCACGGCATGGGCGGCCTGCTCGGCACGCGCCACGGCTCGGCCACGCTGATCCTCGAAAGGCAATGACCCCATGAGCACCCCTTACCAGGAGCGTCCGCTGGGCGCCGTCGTCGCCGACCCTGCCACCGAAGCCTACTGGGCCGCGGCACGCGACGGTGTCCTCAAGCTGCGCCGCTGCACGGCCTGCGGAAAGCCGCACTGGTACCCGCGGCCGGTCTGTCCGTTCTGTGCCGGCGACACCGAGTGGGAGGCGGTCCGCGGCACGGGTGAGATCTACAGCGTCAGCGTCACGCGCAAGGCCGGACCGATCCCCTATGCGCTGGCCTTCGTCCGACTCGACGAAGGTGTGACGATGATGAGCAACATCGTCGACTGCGACCTCGACACGCTGCGCATCGGCCAGCGCGTCAAGCTCGTGTTCAAGGCCGCGGACGGCGGGCAGCCGGTGCCGATGTTCACGCCCGCCTGAGCCGCGGGCCCCACAGCGGGACGACGGTCGACGTCGAGGTCCAGCCCGGCATCGGCGGGCCGGGCCGGGCCGGGCCGGCGCTCACTGAAGCTTGATGTTCGCTTCGCGGATGATCTTGCCCCAGCTCAATTCCTCGTCGGCAATGCGCTTGCCGAACTGGTCGGGCGAGGTCGGCGCGGTGGCGGAACCCGACAGCGCGAACCTGGCCTTCAGTTCGGGCACCTGCAGGGCCCCGACGACGGCTTCGTTCAGCCTGGCGACCACGTCCGTCGGCGTGCCGGCAGGTGCGACCAGGCCGAACCAGACCTGGACCTCGAAACCCGGCAGCGCTTTTGCGATGGGTTCGACGCCCGGCGCCAGAGGAGACGGCTCCAGCGAGGCCACCCCCAGCATGCGCAGCTTGCCTTCCTTGACGAACTCGCCCAGCTGCGAGCTGGACGTGGAGATCAGCACCTGAACCTCTCCCGTCAGCAAGGCCTGCGTGACCGGGCCCACGCCCTTGTAGGGAATGTGGGTCATCTTGATGCCGGCCTGCCGCATGAACTGTTCGGTCGCCAGGTGCCCGAACGACGCCGGGCCCGCCGTCCCGAAGTTGACCTTGCCCGGGTTGGCCTTGACGTAGGCGATGAACTCCTCGACGCTCTTCGCCGGCAGCATTGGATTGGTGATCAGCACCATCGGCTGCAAGGTGAGCATCGAGACCGGGGCGAAGGTCTTGACGGTCCAGTTCGCATCCTTGGTGACGTGTGGCGAGATCGACAGCGCGTTGTTCGGCATCAGCAGCGTGTAGCCGTCCGGCGGCGCGTTGGCCACCAGCTTCGTGCCGA
>CADEGZ010000219.1 GCA_902827015.1 uncultured Pseudomonadota bacterium | reverse complement strand
CTCGGACGCTTGTTACGCCACCGATTAGCACCTGCCTTGCCAATTTTACGAAGATTGTGCTCACTATTCCCAACTTCACCGATTGTGGCACGACAATCTGCTAATACCCTACGCACTTCTCCCGATTTTAAACGCAAGGTCGCGTAATTACCTTCCCTCGCCAATAGCTGAACCGAAGCCCCCGCGCTACGTGCCAATTGGGCACCTTTTCCAGGCTTCATTTCTACACAATGCACCACTGAACCTACGGGGATATAACGAAGTGATAAACAATTACCCACCCCAATAGGTGCATCTTGGCCTGACAGCACGCTAGAGCCTACTTGCAAACCTTTGGGAGCAATCATATAACAACGCTCACCATCCGTATAGCGTATCAACGCAATATTAGCGCTGCGGTTAGGATCATATTCTAGGCGTTCAACAATTCCGAGAATGCCTTCTTTTCTGCGTTGCCAATCTATGATGCGGTAACGCCGCTTATGGCCACCCCCTCGTTGCCAGGCTGTAATTCGCCCATAACAGTTGCGCCCACTGGTTTGTTGCTTCGCAACCACCAGAGGCCCATAAGGTTTACCTTTATGTAATTCTGGATTTACTACCTTTATAACAAAACGACGTCCTGGAGAAGTCGGTTTAGCTTTTACAATTGCCATTGTTATATCCTCAACTATTGGAAATTGGCCAAGTTAATATCATGACCTTCCGCTAAACGGATATAGGCCTTTTTCCAATCTGAACGCTGTCCTACAACTTGTTTAAATTGCTTCTTCTTTCCTTTCACATTCACAATTCGCACTGAAACAACTTTTACCGAAAAAAGTGTTTGCACTGCTTGTGTAAGCTCTACTTTTGTTGCATCTTTTGCAACTTTAAACACCACTTGCTGATTTCTATCAGAGGCCCTTACACTTTTTTCAGTGGTGTGTGGCCCTAAAATGATCGTATATAAGCGTTTTGTTTTCACTTGAATACCTCTTCAAATTTACGAACCGCATCCACTGTCATCAGAACTTTTTCAAACTTAATTAAACTAACCGGATCAACATTTGGAGCAAGGCGCACAGAAACAAATGGAACATTACGTGCCGACAAATAAAGATTAGAATCCCATTGCCCAGTCACAATTAAAGCTTCTTTGATCTCAAATTCTTTTAACTTATCTAATAAATCCCGAGTCTTAGGACGTGTTATCTCAATATCCTCTACCACAATTAATCTATTTTGCCTAACCAATTCAGATAAAATCGCCTGCATCGCTCCTCGATACATTTTCTTATTTATCTTTTGGCTATGGTCCTGCGGAACTGCAGCAAATACCTTACCACCTCCACGCCATAAAGGGCTGCGGATCGTGCCTGCTCGCGCTCTACCTGTTCCTTTTTGACGCCAAGGCTTAGCGCCTCCACCTCGTACTTCGGCTCGCGTTTTTTGTGCTCGAGTGCCTCTGCGTGCAGCAGCCAAATAGGCAGTAACAACTTGATGCACTAAAGCTTCATTAAAGTCTCTCCCAAAAGTTTCTGCCGACACTTCAACACCTTCACGAGATGCAGATGTTTGAGACTGAGGCTTGGCTAACACTAGCTCCATTACTTCCTCCTTCAGGCGACTTCTATTGATTTAGTATTTTGTTTTATCGCTTTACGAATAATTAATTTCCCACCTGGGGCCCCAGGTACTGCTCCCTTAACAAGAAGCACGTTTCGCTCTAAATCAACCCGAATTACCTCTAAATTTTGAACCGTACGACGGCAATTACCATATTGGCCTGCCATCTTTTTACCTTTAAATACTCTGCCTGGGGATTGGTTTTGCCCAATTGATCCAGGCGCATTATGAGACAAAGAATTACCATGTGACGCCCGTTGAGAACTAAAATTATGGCGAGTAATAACCCCTGTAAAACCTCGTCCTTTACTAACACCGGTAACATCTACTTTTTGCCCCACCTCAAATAATTCCACCGTTAATTCACACCCTACAGTAAGTGCATGGCATTCTTCCGATGTTCCCCTAAATTCCCATAACCCAGTCCCGGCTATTACTTGTGCTTTTGCATAATGGCCTGCCAAGGCTTTTGTTAAACGTGAAGGCTTGCATTCTCCACTTGTTACTTGAACAGCGGCATAACCTTCCCTCTCAACTGTTTTTATTTGCACCACTCGATTAGGCTTCACTTCTAAAACACTAACAGGAATAGAACTGCCATTTTCAGCATCAAAAATTCTCGTCATTCCACATTTAACTGCAATCAGCCCCACTGACATTTTTCTACTCCTTAACTAACCGCAATTTGCACATCAACGCCTGCTGCCAGATCTAATTTCATCAATGCATCCACGGTTTTATCTGTTGGCTCTACAATAATAACTAAGCGTTTATGTGTCGGAATTTCATATTGATCTCGAGCATTTTTATCAACATGAGGCGAGATCAAGACTGTAAAGCGCTCAAGACGTGTTGGCAACGGCACAGGCCCTCGCACTTGTGCACCTGTTCGTTTAGCAGTATCCACGATTTCACGCGCAGATTTATCAATTAACTTGTGATCAAACGATTTTAATCGGATCCGAATGACTTGATTCGCCATCTTATACTTACTCCAATACCTTAGAAACGACGCCGGCACCTACCGTCTTACCACCTTCACG
>CADEGZ010000218.1 GCA_902827015.1 uncultured Pseudomonadota bacterium | reverse complement strand
ACCAATGATCCAATCTAGTGGGATAAAAACATCTTCTCCTTGTGTAGGGCCATTTTGAAAAGGGGTAGATAATGGTTTATGGCGTTGACCAATACTAATGCCTGGTAAGTTAGTAGGGATAAGGGCACAAGTAATGCCAAGATCGGCTTGATCTCCTAAGAGATGATTGGGATCATAAAGTTTAAAAGCAAGACCTAATACCGTGGCAACAGGTGCTAGTGTGACGTAATGTTTATTCCAGTTTAAACAGATCCCTAAAATTCTTTTGCCTTGAAATTCTCCTTTACAGATAACCCCTTTATCTGGAATGGCGGTAGCATCGCTACCTGCTTCGGGTCCAGAAAGAGCAAAACAGGGTATTTCAATTCCTTCAGCAAATTTTGGTAAGTAGAGCTCTTTTTGTTCGATAGTGCCATATTTCAATAAGAGCTGAATGGGCCCTACCGAATTTGGTGTAGCAACCGTGGAGGCAACAGTCATGCTTTTACTGGCGATTTTTGCGAGGATTTCAGAGTGTGCTAATGCTGAAAATTCGCGACCGCCGTATTGTTTAGGAATAATGAGTGCGAAAAAGCCCTCCGTTTTCAGGAATCGCCAAATTTTGGGCGATAGATCTTGACGTCTGTAGATTTCCCACTCATCCACCATTCTGCATAATTTTTCAACAGGACCATCTAAAAAAGCTTGTTCTTCTTCGGTAAGCTTAGGGATTGTAAGTTTAAATAAATTTTTCCAACGAGGGGATCCACTAAAAAGTTCACCATCCCACCATACTGTTCCTGCTTCTAGAGTGGTTTTTTCAACTTCTGATAGTGCGGGTGTGTTTGCATGGAGCCATTTTAAAATAGGTATTGTTAAATAGGCTTGGCGTTGCGTGGGTAAGTTTAAGGGTAACAAAATAAGCGCTAAAGTGGAACTTAAACCAAGTAAAAACAGCCAGGAAACGTGTGCAAAAACCGCTGTAAACAAAAGGCCAGCGAGTAAAATGCAATTAATCCATTGGCGCGATGTTTTATGATAGGCCAGCGTTCCTAGACCTACTATCCATATTATTGCCCATGTAATAGCTGACATTGCTCATTCCTATAGTTTATCTTTTTAAAGATACTACAGTTTTTTTTAAATTGCCCGATACCTTCAAGTATGAGAAAAATTTTAGCTGCTTTTGGTTACCTATTCATTTTTTTGATAGTTGCACAACTTGTCGCAACTTATTATGTTTCTGGTGTTGTTGAAGAAAAATTTCGCAAGATGGAGCTCTTTTTAAATGAAACTCAAGTCATTTCTTCTGAAATTGTTTCTTATGATAAAGGATTATTTAAATCGGAAGTCGTGACCAATATTAAATTTAAGTTGTTACATTCGGTTAAACTGTGCCAAATTAAGCATACTATTTTGCATGGTCCTGTTATTGTAACCGGGGATCAAAAAAGCCCCATTGAACTTCAATTGGCAATTATTAATAGTTATCCTGTGGAAATGTTAAGTTCAGTGAATATGCCCTTTACTGCAAGGACTGTATTGAATTATCAAGGTAAAGTAGAAAGTGTTGTTGAAGGTAAAGCTTTTGATATTCAGCGTAACCAGTTTAAAGTAACAGGCTCTGACTGGAAGTCTTCGATACACATCACACCAGATTGGTTGTCGTTTAAAGGTCATATTATTTTCCCAGAGACTATTGTACATTCAATGGGCATGGCGCTGATAATTAAGGACTTAGGGCTTAATTTTGATCAAAACCGTTCTATATTTGGTAATTGGTTGGGAGATGTTTCTTTTACATTAGGTGGTATTTCTCAAAAAGAAAAATCGTTGGACATTTCTAACTTTCAATTTAAAGAAAAAAGTGTTTTACAGGGCGAAGCAATAAATGTTGTTTGGGGTGTTGATTTAGAGAAGGTGGGTATTGCGGATGTCGTATATGGCCCTTTACATGTTAAAATCTTGGCAGATAATGTTGACGCGAAAGCGTTGCAAGAATTGTCGCAAACACAAAAAGGTAACTTAACCACTGAAAAGCAGGAAGATAATTTTAGAGAATTTTTATTGAGAAGACCCAAAATAATGGTAGATCAATCCTATTTAACTTTACCTCAAGGATCTATTCGTGTAGATGGAGAGTTGTCTCTGGGTGGTCCTGATGTTACTGTTCCACTCAAAAAAGAAGCGCTAGAACAAACCATGGATGGTAAGGTATCGATTGTTATGCCAAAAGAAATATTTAAACAAATATTGGCATCGGAGTTGCAAAAAGAAATTGCAAAGCAACCCGATTATGAAAAAATGGATGACCAAAAAAGAAAAGAAGAATTAGGAAAACAAATTGATCTGAAGATCCAAAAATTAACGCAAGATGGGGTCTTAACTGAGAAAGAAAAAGATTATGAAATAAACATTACCATTGTTAAAGGCAAATGGACTTCTTCAAGCGGAAAGGAATTGTCATCTCCACCCTTATCTTAAGAGGTTAAACCTAACCTTTAAGTTTCCAGTTCCATTAATTTTTGCTTAGCCATACCTATCACGGAAGAGGGGATCCCGGCTAATTGAGCCACTTGAATGCCGAAACTGCGACTTGCGGCACCTTCCTGTACGTTGTATAAAAATACCAACGTTTCGCCATATTCTACCGCACCCAAATGAACATTAACAATCTCAGGAAATAAATTGGGCAACTCTGTCATTTC
>CADEGZ010000217.1 GCA_902827015.1 uncultured Pseudomonadota bacterium | reverse complement strand
TAGGTAAAGCCACTAGCCAATCCTATCGCTCCACCAGTATATCGCCCTTTGGCACCGTTAACACTTCAGACGCTAAAGGCACCGACATCTTCAAACAAGCCGGTGCCCAAGGCGCAGGCGATGCATTTGAACTGATGGCTAAATATAACATTCAACGTGCAGAGCAATACCAACCGGTGATTCAAATCAGTGCCGGCAGAGAGGTCGATGTGGTGTTTCACTCTGGCAGCCAATTTGGCGAAAAGAAAACCAGGAAACCGCCAGTCAATACTGCTCCTACCAACACCATTCCAACCCACAATATTTATGGAGATAACTCGTGAATATAAAGAAATATTGTGTAGTTATTTTATTGCTGCTGTCCTTTAACACTAATGCTAATGTCATTCAAAAAACCCAACATTTTTTACAAGAGGTGCATCGCCATCAAGGCTTTTGGTTTTACAATCACGGTATGTCAATCAGCAAACCATCAGAGCAAGCTTTTTTAAAGACATATCAAGGGCAAAAAGACTTTATGTTTTGTAATGCCATGGAAGATAAAAGGGTTATTTTTAAAACCATGATTAAAACCCTTAAATTTGCTAAGGAGCATGCTTTACTCATATTCATTGAACAAAAAGGCTCTAAACGAGAACAAATGGTGCGTCGCTTTGCCAGGAGATACCAATTGCCTTTAATGGTGATTGATAGAAAACAAAATACATTTCCAGAAGTCTTTGGCAAATTAAATGCCAGTACTCAAGATATCTTTTTAGTAAACCCGAGTAAACGACAAATACGACTGGTAAGTCGCGCTCATCACGACTGTTGGCTAGAAGAGGAATTTTTCTTGGATGTTTATCGACACTTAGAACAAAAGAGAGGAGTGGCATGAAAATTTTAAGAGCATTATTTTGTCTTATGCTTTCTTTTAATGTCAATGCGGATGTCATAAAGGAAGCGCAACAATTTTTAGTAGAAGTCAATGACTATCAAGGTTTTTGGTTTTACAGTGCCGGCAAAACCGTTACCCAGCCACAAGAAGAAGCTTTTTTAAAAAAATGGCAAAGACAATCCGGTGAAGATTTATGTTTTGATATCGCAAAACAAAAACCCGCTTGTCAAAAAGTAAAGCAACAACTTAAATTTGTAGAGAATCATGTTTTTCTATTGTTTAGCGACAGCGAGCACTCCGCACGTGAACAAATGGTTCGGCATTTTGCTGAACAGTACCAATTGCCGTTAATCGTAGTGCATAAAAAAGACGGCACTTTCCCATTCAATGTAGAGGGAATAGAAACCCCAGTCTCATTGCAAAATACGTTTAACCGATTAAATGCCAACTTTTATGATGTGTTTTTATTAAATCCCCAGAAGCGGCAAATAACGTTATTTAGCCGCAGTCACTATCCTTGTGTATTAGAGCAAGAACTGTTTTTTGCGATTTATAAAAACATCCAAGACTATAAGGAAAAGCTATGAAAACTGTAATCGTACTTTCTTTACTGGTATTAAGTGGCTGCGGCCAAAGCTTTGATTGTCCCTATAAAGATGGGGTTCGCTGTTTATCGTTAAGCGAAGTGGATAAACAAATTAGCGCTGGCAAATTGAATCAAAAAAATAAGGCTAAACCTTTAAAGGCCCTAGAGCCGCAGAAGGTTCCCGATTCTCCATTTAGAACTGTTGATGAAGTGCTCACCGTTTGGGTTGCCCCTTATCAAACCGAAGATGGCACTTACCATGAGGAAAAACTGATGCATTTTGTCGCAAGACCGGCAGAATGGTTAAACACTGTGACTGAAATTAAGGATGAACATGAAACACTTACAGAAAGCTACTGAACGGGAAAACTTGGCGTTTCCGCCTCTTTCAGGGGAACTTAGCCAAGTTATGCAAAATAGTTCTTTCACTACCGAGAAGAATCTCTCGCTGAAGGCGAGAGTTCTTCAATTCTTAAACTCGACTTTATTACAAGACAGCGAGAAGCCTTTGGCTTCCGGCAGCTTGCAAAACATTAATGAACGTTTAGGGCTTTATTCCATTAGTGAATATCTGCCTTATGAGACTTATAACCCTTTAACCGAGATTTATCAGTGTAAAGATGCCAAAGGCATTGTGCTGGAAGCTTCTCCAATGGTAGGCGCTTCTGATAACCATGTAGAGGTGTTTTATTCTTTATTACAACGTATCTTACCAGAAGGTGCCATTCTACACTGTGTATTATATGCCTCACCTAAAATAGCCCACGAGTTCGATGGCTTTGTAGCAGAGCGGCAAGACCATCATCCTTTAACCCAAAAGCTTGCTGAGCAAAGAGCGGCTTTTTATAAACAAGGCATTCAATGTTCACTCATTCCAGGCCAACAAGCGGTATTAAGAGATTACCGCTTGTTAATCAGTTTGAGTTTCGATAACCAATTAGGCTTAACGGAGCCTAAAATCCTCTCTTTAAAAAATGCCCTAATCGGGGCTTTAAAAGGCGCAGGCATGACCCCGCAGCTGTTAGAGCCGGAAGCCTTCTTACAATGGACGGATAACTTGTTAAGACCCAATGATTCTTGTTATGAGCAGGAATTTCATTATTCAGAGCTTGATACCCTGGCCAGCCAATTAAGTCAGCCCCAGTATTCCAGAATTGTCACCCCCACTAAAATCTTTATCAGTGAAGGCGAGAACCAGAACTGGCAAATCCGTAACTTTAGAGTGAGCCATTTTAAAGAGCAAA
>CADEGZ010000216.1 GCA_902827015.1 uncultured Pseudomonadota bacterium | reverse complement strand
AACAGGCCCAGCATCAGCAGGGCGAGCTGCGGGTTGCTCATGAATGGATCCCCTTGGCCTGTTCGCTGGTGTGCAGCTGCACCAGCTGTGCCTCCAGTTCGTCCACGTCATGCAGCCGCGCCGGCCACTGGCCTTCCTGCAGGCACAGCACGCAGCGCAGCAGCTCGGCCACGCCCTGCAGGGTCAGCAGCACGCCGGCGGCCGGGATCAGCAGCTTCAGGGGCCAGATCGGCACGCCCACCGGGCTGTTGACGCTGACCTCCTTGATGGCATGCGACTCCATGCCGTAGCCCCAGCCGGCGATCACCAGCGCCAGCACACCGGGGAAGAAGAAGACGAGGTACAGCACCAGTTCCAGCGCCGCCTGGCGACGCGGGCGCCAGCGGCGGTAGAAGATGTCGGCCCGCACATGCCCGCCGCGCGACAGTGTGTAGGCGCCCGACATCAGGAACAGCGCGCCGTACAGGATGTAGCTCAGGTCGAAGGCCCAGCTGGTCGGGTCGCGCAGCGCGTAGCGCACGAAGACCTCGTAGCTGATGCCCAGCGTCAGGATGACGATGCACCAGGCGAACGCGTGCCCCACCGACTTGTTGAGTAGGTCGATCGTCTTGATCACGCCGCGAATCATGTTGGCTCCTCAGACAAGACGAGGGAGGCCCACAGGCCTCCCTCTTGCTGACCGGTTGCGAAACCTGCGCGATCAGGACATGCCGGGAATCTTGCCGTGGATGTGCTCGTAGCCGACGAGGTAGTCGGCTTCGTTGAGGAACATGTACTTGGCCACCCGCTTGGACCAGGCCTTCTGGCTGTCGACCACCTTCTTGAAGAAGGGGTCCTCGTCGGACAGGCGCTTGCTCACCTTGTCCCAGGCCTTGATCTGCGCGTCGAAGATCGACTTCGGCGTGCGGATCACGTTGACCTTGTCCTTGTTGATCAGCTCGTCGAGGTCCTTCGAGTAGTTGTCCATCGCCGGCCACCAGTTGGACGACGACGCGGCTTCGGCGGCGTAACGCAGGATGGCCTGAAGGTCCTTGGGCAGCGAGTCGTGCTTCTTGCGGTTGAAGGCGATCTCGAAGAACTCCATCGCCTGGTGGAAGCTGCCCATCATGTAGTTCTTGGCCACGTCCTGCGCGCCGAAGCGGCGGTCGGACGTGGGGTTGTTGAACTCGAAGGCCTCGATCACCCCGCGGTCCATGGCCGGGACGATCTCGCCGCCGGGCAGCTGCGTGACCTTCACGCCCATCTCCTGCATCAGGTCGGCGGCCAGGCCCACCGTGCGGTACTTCAGACCCTTCAGGTCGTCGGCGCCCTTCAGCGGCTTCTTGAACCAGCCCAGCGGCTGGGTGGGCATGGGCATCGCGAAGTAGCCGACCACGTCGAGGTTGAGCTTCTTGAGCAGCTCGTTGTACATCTCGAGGCCGCCGCCGCGGTAGATCCAGGCCAGCGTCTGCGGCGCGTCGCAGCCGTTGATCGGCCCCGAGCCGAACAGCGAGGCCACCTTGCTCTTGCCGTACCAGTACACCGGCACGCCGTGGCAGGCGTCGAGCACGCCCTTGCTGGTGGCGTCCATCACCTCGAAGGGCTTGACCACCGCGCCGCCGACCAGGTAGTCGATGCGCAGGCGGCCGCCGGCCATCTCGTTGACGCGCTTGACGTATTCCTCGGCCATCTCGTTGAAGATGTCCTTGGCGCCCCAGGCGCCCTGCATCTTCAGCACCACGGGCGATTGCGCCACGGCGATCATCGGTGCGGTCAGGGCCACCGCACCAGCCGCACCGGACGCCGCGGCGCCCAGGAAGCGCCGCCGCGCGGGCTTGGCGTCGGGGGTGGAGGGAACGGGGGTCGTCACGTCGCTCATGGGCTGTCTCCGAGTGCGGGCCTGAGGTGGGAGGCCGTTGAACTGTCGACTATGAAAGGCGGGCCCGGGGGCCGCAAGCGGGTGTTTCCCCCGTGCCCGAACCGGGGCCGGGAACACCCCCATCCGCGGCGGGCTGGTCGCGACAAGTTGTCGCGGACACTGCCCTGTCAAGGCGTCGACGCCCGGCGCAGGCCCTCGACCTGGATGCGCAGCCTCACCCGATCGGCCACCAGCGGCAGACCGAAGCTGGCGCCGAAGGCGCTGCGCAGCACCTCGCCGTCGAAGTCGCCGCCGCAGCGCAAGGGCCGGCTGCCGTCGACGCAGCCGAAGCGGCTGGCGCGCAGCGTCAGCAACACCCCCACGCCGCGCAGCGTGAATTCACCCGTCAGCTCGACCGGCCGGCCTTGCTCGAACCGGAAGCGCTCGGCCACGAAGTAGGCCTCGGGGTGCGCGACCACGTCCAGCAGGTCGTCCCGGCGCAGCCGCGCGTCCAGCAGCTTCAGCCCCGTGTCGAGACGGCGCATGTCCACGCGCAGCGCCACGCGGCCACGGTCGGCTTCGGGGTCGAGGACCACCTCGCCGTCGATCGGGCCGATGCGCCCGCGCAGCGTGGACGTGCCGAAGTGCAGCACCTCGAAGTGCGCGAAGGTGTGGGCAGGGTCCAGGTCGAACACCTGGGGGGCGGCCGCGGCCGCCTGCCCCAGCGCCGACAGCACCAGTGCGACGCCGGCGCGGCACCGCGCCTTCACGGCGGGTCTCCTTCGAGCACGCGCACCGCCTCGACCTGCACCCGCAGGCGCACGCTCGCAGCCAGGCCCAGTGCGGCGTCGGGCGCCAGGCCCAGGGCGGCCGGTTCGAGCTCGGTGACGAAGTCGCCG
>CADEGZ010000215.1 GCA_902827015.1 uncultured Pseudomonadota bacterium | reverse complement strand
ATGAAGGCTCAAAGGCTGTTTATTCGGCATTGACCATCGTATGCGAATACCAGTTTAACCCGATCACCCAAATGTTTCAGGTCGGCATTGTTCCGGCAACCATAACCGCCGGGGCTGACCTTCGATATGCAAACTATCCGGTTGAGTTTTCAAAGGCCGACGTTGATGCTGAAACAGGCACAGGTACAAACCCGTCCGATAAACTTGGAAACTAAATCGACCAGCTTGTGGCGGATTACCTGGATGCCATCACCGAAAATTCCGCCATAACATTCACCGTGTCGTGATCCATCGAATAATAACCATACTGCTAACTATTGCCCTGGTGATTATGGCGATTTCAAACGCCAAATTCAGGTCGCAATTCATGCAGTTTAATCAGGTGGTTAGATGGTTGCTTTTAACGCTTTCAGGCGCTTTTGCGCTGTTTTTAATCATTCGGGCTTTAATGCTTAACTTTTAATAATCGCTTCATGATAAGTCTACCGAATGCAAAAGATTTACAAATTTGGGTGATTGGCACTCTATGCACGGTCATTGTAACGCTGTTTGGGCTTTGGCTCAAAGCGATGAATGAAACCGGCGAAGCGTGGGCCGAAGCCTCCAGGATTCAACGCGAGTGTGATGATTGGAAGTTACGGGCAAAAGACGCTGAAGCGAGTGCCATAAAACAAGAGTACGAACGATTGCAGCGGCTTTACGATGAAATCCGGGCCGACCAAGAAAAAAAGCTGAAAGCCCTCAAACGATTAAAACAATGAAAAACGCGCACTTAAACGCACTGTTATTGATTGCAATGTGCTTTACACTATGCACAACACGCCCGCACCCTGGCACATTCACCCGAATTGAGGCGCCACAGCAAGACGTAGCCTGCCCTGATTCGATTTGCCGAACAATTGAAATCGCGCTATCTGAGTATGGGCGCGAGTTTAATTTAAGATACAACGCCGCAAAGCAGCGGCAAAGGAGCATTGAAGTGGTTAATCCGCTTGATGGAAGCATTTACAAAATTGATTCACTTAACAGTAATTAAACATGCAACAAAAAAAATTCTGGCAAGGCACGCAGTTTTACTTTGCTTTGCTCATCCTGATTGGCTCCTTTTGGGGCATGACCGAAGGCACGGCTAACGCCGTAATCGGCGCGGCTGTCGGCTTGATTGGCGCGGTAGGCACCGTGCGTAACTTCCTGAAAACAGCAAGCCCGCAGCCATTTTTGCCAACCCTGCTGAGCGCCAACGGCATTAACTACTTGACTGCTGTACTTGTGGCGATTAGCCCGGCACTGGGTGATCTTGTGCCGCCGCTCAAAACCCTGATTGAAGCAATTCAGGCGGGCAATTGGGGACAGATTGTATCGGCGTTGGTGTCTTTAGGTACAATCATTTTCTACCTGGTAAAACAAAACAAACCGGCTGCTGCTGGTTAAGAACCTTCATTCGCTTCCTTGGCTCCCGGTTTAGGCCGGGGGCCGCTTTAAATTTTAGGTATGCCTAAATATCCAATACACGGTTCAAAATACTTTGATGTCAGGGAGTTTGTACACCCGGACGTGTGGGATTTGTTTAAAACAAGATCACAGCGCTATGTTGATCCGACAATCGTGCGTATTGCCGATGCAATACGTGAGCGCTTTGGGCCATGCACGATAAATGATTGGGCCTTTGGAGGCAAGCGGGTCGCATCAGGATTCCGGGCAATGTGGGAAAAAACCGGCGGCGTTTATTCACAACACCGCGCCGGACGGGCTGCCGACATCAAGTGTAAGTTGGCCACCGAAAAGGAAATGTTTGAGGTTATTAACCGCGAATGGCTAACTTTTAAGGAGGCTGGACTAACCAGAATGGAAGATGTAAAGGTTACGGTCGGATGGCTGCACGTAGATTGTGCGCCAGAAATCGCTAAAGATCAGCCTTTTTTAATTGTAAGGCCCGCAAAATAGCCCAGCAACGGCGCAAAATCATTTTCCTGACCCTGGTAGCCGCCATAAATGCGCGGGCCTGTTCGGAAAACAAAAAGCCGCCTTGCTTGATTAGTTCGCGGTCGATTCGGTCGTAGAATGGTGGTTTCATGGCTTTGTCTTTTCGATGAACCTTACAATTAATTCACCAACCAACAGATCAAAATCTTTGTCTGGCCGTGCTGGAATGCTTCGCGACGGAACGCTTGCAGGTTCGAGGTACATTTTGTTTAAGCCGTCAGCAACAGCTTAGGCAAGTTGTTCGTCTGTTAATTTGCAAAGACGAAATTGCACTAATCCTGGTAGTTTCATTTCTTGGTGTTTTCCTGGATTCTTTTATTCCAAAGGGCGACAATATCCTTGAGTTCTGCCATAAATTGAACTCCGCAAGGGATTGTTGGCCCGTGTAAAATTACGCCCCATCTGATAGTCTTATCTCTGGAAGTCCAGTCCTTTATTTCGACCTCCTTACCGCAAAACGGGCATGGTTTCAATTGCTCCATAGTTCAGTCAATTAAAAAGTGATCCGCAAAAAACCCCGCCGCCGCTTCTTCCGGCGATACGGAGTTAAAAAAGTATTCGTGCATTACAGCGCCCGGCCATTTGCTAAGCCCCATCGCTTTTAAAATCTTCGATGTGCGGCGCTGCCAAGTGGCGTAGGTTGGGCCGTTTGCTTTGCGGATGAGGCGCACGGCGCAATTACTACCAACAATAGCCTTTCGCGTGTCATCGCCTACAATATGCAGGTATGTTCGATCTGTATAGAAATCAAAAACAACATACTGCTCT
>CADEGZ010000214.1 GCA_902827015.1 uncultured Pseudomonadota bacterium | reverse complement strand
TGCGCATGGTGCGCATGGTGCGCATGGTGCGCATGGTGCGCATGGTGCGCATGGTGCGCATGGTCTTCTAATACCATTATTCCGCTGGAATAAAAGCCCGTCAAACAAATAAAGTCATCAGTTTAAACTTTTCTTTGCTTACTGTGAAGTGTTTCCGCTATTATTTATCTCACCTGAGTCTATATGCTTATCTGGAAAGTCTATATTCCGTTTGGAATTGCATGAGTACAGGCCTTGGTCACCTAAAGAACGTAGGTTATGATCGCGACCACCATATAGCAATTAACCTGATTACATAGACTTGCAGTGAAAATACCTTCACCCTCATATACCTCCCACTAAAAATGTAATTAAACTAACAAAATATTCTAATTCTCTTTTAATAATCACATGATTTAAATAAAAAAACATCACTTGGGAGAATTTAGGGTGCCTATAAAAATTGAAACTATCACGCAAAACATGCCTAACACCTCAAATCCAGACAGACTTTCATCCAAAATAAAATACGCAAGAATACTCGTACTAATAGGCATTATTCCAACAAACAATGCTGCTGTATTTGCTGTTACCAAGGCTAGCCCTCTATACCAAAAAACAAAAAATAGAACGCTTCCTGATATCCCATAAAGAAAAATTTGGAACCATGTTACCCATGAATAGTTGAACGTCAATCCACGATTAAACACTAAAGGAAAAAATAAAAGCGCATTCAACAGATTTATAAACGCAGTCACTGTTAACGGATTAAGTGAAGCTTTCAGCATCTTACCTAAAACAATAAATAATGCTCCAGGAATAATTGCTAAAAATATACATAACACCCCAAATAGATCAATAGAACTCGTTGGTAAAGTAGTATTTTCGATACTTAACAATAAGATCCCGATACTTGCTAAAGATATAGCAAACATTTTATACCTAGTTAAAACTTCTTTTAAAATAAGGAAAGAAAATAGAGCAACGAACGCAGGGATAGTGCTATTAACGATACTGGCTGTAGTAGCATTAACATATTGCAATCCATATAAAGTTAAAGTATTAAATAAAAATCCTCCACATAATGCCTGAAGGAATAAAACTACCCAATCCCTTCTTTGCAGTTCTTTTACTTCTTGGTACAATTGCCTTGCAGATCTAAAGCACAAGTAAATGGCAACAATATTAAACCCAATCAAAAATCGTATTAAAAGTAACAAAAGAATTGGGCAAGTGGGTGCCAGCATTCTTCCAAGAATAATATTAATTCCAAGGCAAAACTGAGCTAAAGATAATTCTATATAACCAATGTTAAAAGCTAATCTATTCATATAGTGGCATTAAGGATACCTACATATCAACAAATTGTAAAATAATGAAGCAAGTCTTTTAAATTTAACTACTTCAGTGCCTTTGGAATTACACAATTAAAAAATGATATCAAACAAAATATGCTATATAATTTTATTTTTCATGTAAATAATTAATGGTTTATTAAAAGGCGTCATTTGTTATAGGTCTATTATTTTCGAATCCTATTGTCTCCTTCGCCAGCGAGTTACTCATAAATGCTATTCTAAAACTTGGTACAGAATCCTTAACTACCTAATACATTAGCTTCCCTACTTTATCTTCAAGTAAATGAGCAGCCAAAACATTGGGCAAGCACAAGACTACTAAAGATGAAAAACCCTCCCTTAGTATTTTTCAGTAGCAGATACTTTTAAATGTAGTACGCCCCACCTAAAGCTTTACATTGCAAATTTATACATTTTATCTTCCCTCAATAATTATGAATACTCAACGGTTAACCTCTTCTTCAATATCATATCAGGCAATTATATCGAACCTAGAAAAAAACTCTATAGATATTTCATAGCAAAAGGAATAAAAATATTTCGTCAAACATAAAATAATGACAAAATGCTCGATTGCTCAATAAGTAAAACTCCAGCGTTCTGCTCATATTTCTAACAGAAATGTCAACTACGCAAATAAGTTAAAATCACTTTTTTGGTATTAAAACTGGTTATAAGCCTTCTTTATCTAAAAGGTTATGCCGAATTGCTAATAGTGTTAATTCAATATCATTTTTTATATTTAACTTTTCATAAAGACGGTAGCGATAGCTATTAACGGTTTTAGGGCTAACGCATAATTTTTCTGCGATTGTTTGAATATCCATTCCGCTAATAACTTTCATCATAACATCCAATTCACGAGGTGATAATGAATCAAGTAGAGACAGGCTAGAGCCTGGAATATTCTTTAATGCTAATTGCTCAGCTATTTTTGGTTCTAAATATATTTTACCCACGGCAACAGTACGAATAGCTTTTACCGTTTCTTCTAAACTTGCGCCCTTAGTTAAATATCCTTTTATACCAATTTTTAAAAGATTGGCTGGCAAAGGCTCATTCATATATGCCGACAGCGCTATGATTTTAACATTCGGATTACTTGTTAATATTTTCTCAATCGCCTTAATACCACCAATACCAGGCATTTTAATATCCATTAAAATAACATTTGGATTTTTCTCTTTAACGACTTTGATGGCTTCTTCACCATTATTGACTTCACAGATAACTTTTATATCTGGGAGATCAGAGAGTAGCTGAGCAATAGCAGTACATACTAAATCGTGATCATCTACTGCTATTACTGTAATCATTCTCAATCCCCCACTTTAAATAATTAATGTGGCACTAAAATTGTTAGTTTTCCAACAATTAATAAGCTTATCTAATATTTTCCTTTAAAAATATAACATTA
>CADEGZ010000213.1 GCA_902827015.1 uncultured Pseudomonadota bacterium | reverse complement strand
TCGCTTGAGCCGCTTACCAACTCGCCGCCGGGCAATAGTTGTAGGCAGTAAACAGTACTGGTATGTCCTTGCAGGGTTTTAAGGCAGTTGCCGCTTTTTAAGTCCCAGAGCTTGATGGTGTTATCGTATGAGCCGCTTGCGTATTCCGCTCAAATCGATCACGAGATCCGCTGAAATCGATCAGGCCATTTCTCCTCTAAAAAATTCTATAGGTATTTAATATCATGTGATCGATTCGAGTCAAGTTTTTGTATTTTTAGGTCTCATAGAGTCTCCTCGTAGTTCAATTTTGTGAGAATTAGTTAATAGACGATCTAAAATTGCGTCCGCAATGGTTGCTTCCCCAATGTATTCATGCCAAAGGTGTAGTGGTAACTGGGTAGTGATTGCAACTGATCTTAACATATGCCTGTCTTCTAGGACCTCCAATAAATCATGCCGTTCTTGTTTGTTTAACTGCTCTAAACCCCAATCGTCTAAAATAAGTAAATCTACTTTTGATAATTCATGCATAAAACGAGGATATCTTCCTTCTCCATGAATAGTTTTAAACGTTTCAAATAGCCTAGATACTCGAAAATAACGTACAGAAAGTCCTTGACGGCAAGCCTGATGGCCTAAAGCACAAGCAAGATATGATTTGCCAATACCAGTTGGTCCGATAAAAATTAGGTTTTGTTGTCGCCTGATCCAATCACATAATGTTAAAGTTAAGAACAAATTCTTGTCCAATTCTCTAGGATACTGATAATCAATATCTTCTACACAAGCTTGTGTAGAACGAAGGCGAGCGGCTTTTAACAAACGTTTTTGGCGATTATTATCTCTATAGATAGTTTCTTGATCAACAAGAATGCCTAGTTTTTCCTCAAATGAAAGACTTGCACTCTCTGGATTATCCATAAGTATTTGAACAGCCTTTACTGCCCCGTGCAGTTTCAAGGTTTTTAGCTTTTGAATGGTAGGTTGTATTAACATGTTAAGTTCTCCTTAAAGGTTGTTGAAAAATATTTTGGACCACGAATATTTTCATGATGCACTAAAGGGCTATTTTTATTTTTTTCCGGCAAAGGTTGTGCATCTAAATTCTTTTTTAATATAGTATCAACGCTTCGACGAGAAGGCGTGTTAAAAAATATTGCTCTTTGACACGCTGCTTCTAATCTTTTTTCTCCATAGATTTTACTGAGATTAAGTAAACCAAGACATGCTCTATACCCCTGTTCTGGATGTGCTTTCTTCTCTAAGAGGTGTTTGGTTAAAGATTCTGTTTCAGCACCAATAGCTTTAGCCCAATTCAAAAAACGGCCTGGCGTCCATTCCAAATGTTTTCGATGTTTGGTTGGCATATGTTCTGCTAAAGTGGTATGAAAACCTCGCTTAAGATTTCGAATATGGCTAGCAATTCTCTTACCTTGATGAAATATTTCAATGGTGTTGTTAGTAATTCTGGCTTGCACTTCTTCCTTGGCTAATTGGTAAGGCGCGCTGTAATAATGTCCCTCCACTTCGATATGGTAATCAACTCCTAGCCGTGCTTTTTTAAATTCTGCATATTCATAGGGCTGAGCGGGAAGGGGTTTAAGCACTGGTTTGTCTAATGCTTCAAATTGACAAAACCTTGTCCCTGGCAATTTTTTGAATGGTTTATTATTGAGATCTATTAATAACCGGCTAATTGCTTGGTTTAGTTCCGTCAGACTAAAAAATTTTTGGTTCCTTAAACGCGCTAAAATCCAACGTCCTATAATTTGTACCCCAACTTCTACTTTCGCTTTATCCCTCGCCTTATAAGGCCTCGCTGGTAGTACTGCGGTGCCGTAATATTCAGCCATATCTGCATATGTGGAATTAACATCCGGTTCGTAACGACATGCTTTATTAATAGCACTTTTGAGATTATCAGGGACCAGAAGAGCAGTAATACCACCAAAGAATGAAAAAGCACGAACGTGTGATGAAATCCAATCAGGTAGACTTTGCGTCCAAGTAGCTTCAGCGTAAGTGAAATTACTCGCTCCCATGACTGCCACGAATATTTGAGCTTCTCGTATTTCTCCTGAAACAGCATCAATAATAGGGATCGTTGAACCAGCATAATCAAGAAATAATTTGTCGCCAGCTTTATGTCTTTGACGCATAGTAACTTTAAGTTTATTGCGCCACTTCTGATACATCTTGCAAAATTGCGTTCTCCCGTACGCTTTGTCTCCATAAATATCGTGATATTCTTCCCATAGCAATTGCAGGGTAACACCTTTCTTTTTAAGTTCTTGATGAATTTGTTCAAAATTCGGAATAACAAGTTCACGTAGAGCAGAGAGGTATTTAGTAGGGAACAAAATTTTTTCTAATTCATCATGATTTATAGGGTTATTAGGATCCCATCCTATCTCTTTATGTTTAAATGCCGTTATATAGAGACTTACAGTAGAAGGCGAAATATCCAACATGCGCCCAATGTCTCTGTTACTCAATTTTAAGTCGAATTTAAGTCTCAAAACTTCTTGCAATTTTTTCATACTGATCCTCATCATTGGCATGTCTTAATCTCCTAAAAAAGAAAAAGTAATGCCATGTGTTAGAAAACTTTACAAGGGAAATTTAAAAGACCTAATACGATTTTGCTTATGAAATCGATCAGCGGATCCGCTACTCGATCACCTGATCCGCTCCCCGATCAAAAGTGATCGATTTGGAGTGGATCACATCCTTACCCATAAGTTCCAGTTTATTTTTTGCAAAAAAGGTCAAAAGATCA
>CADEGZ010000212.1 GCA_902827015.1 uncultured Pseudomonadota bacterium | reverse complement strand
CTCAGCCTCAGCCTCAGCCTCAGCCTCAGCCTCAGCCTCAGCCTCAGCCTCAGCCTCAGCCCCAAAGTCAGGTTCTTGAAGATGAAGAAGCTCCGACACTGGAAGAACAATTAAGGGTAGCACTTTCTAAGTTACCAGCAAGTGAGAGTGGGATACCGCTTGTACAAGCAGATGATGATGCAGAAGATTTTGAGATAATACCTGTTACTACTGTTGGCAAGCTTTTGGTTTTTTCTTCAGAGTCTTCTGTTGGAGGAGCTTTTGCAACAGTTGGGCAAGACAATGGCGCGCAAAATAAAAAGGGGGGTGGAGAAAAAGTAGAAGTTACTAAACAAAGAAGTCCAAAATGGTTTGGTATTTGGTAAATTAACCTTAATAGCTAAAATTCAAGTAATTGAGGTATGAATACGGAATAGCTATTTAAATAAATATAAATATAAGGTATAATCTTTTGTACGAGAATAGGTATCTGGTAAGTTATTAAAAATAAAGAAATTTTTAAGGCTTGCATTCGAGGTCTAATATAGGTAAGCTAATAAAGCTTGACGCGGGGTGGAGCAGTCTGGCAGCTCGTCGGGCTCATAACCCGAAGGTCGTAGGTTCAAATCCTGCCCCCGCTACCAGAATAATTTTAATAGGGGCCCCGTTCTGGGGCTTTTATATATTGGAAAGTGGGCTTTAAGCCCATTTTTTGTTTTGGTAGATGAAAGGGTTGTAAGTAATGCGGCGACATGAAGCATTGGAAATGATAATCGCGCCCATTGTTAGTGATCTTGGGTTTCAGTGGGTGGGGCTTCAGTATTTTCCGCAGGGGAGACACACTCTTTTAAGGCTTTATATTGATAAGCCGGGGGGAGTAAGTTGTGATGATTGTGAACGAACGAGCCGGCAGGTTAACGCGGTCTTAAGTGTTGAAGATGTCATTAAAGGGGGCTATTTACTAGAAGTCTCTTCGCCAGGCTTGGATCGCTTGTTATTTACGTTGGCACAGTATCGTGAACATGTTGGAAAGTGTGTTTCTATTCGATTGGTAACCCCTATCGAAGGTAAACGAAATTTTAAGGGAAAGTTGTACGTAGAAGGAGAACAAATCACGATTCAGTTAGACAATAATGGTTTGGTGACATTTTCCTTTGTAGATATTGATGAAGCGCGTTTAGTGCCCGAATGGTAGGCATTGTGGCGCCTTAGAATAGCGAGACTTGGGTATGAGTAAAGAGATTCCGCTAAAGTTAATTGTAGGAACTGTCTCGAATGAGAAGGGTGTTTCTGAAGAAGTAATATTTCAAGCAATTGAAGCTGCACTCGTTTCCGCTACCAAGAAAAAACATGGGGCAGAAATTGATGTACGTGTTGTTATTGATCGTAAATCAGGCCGTTATGAAACTTTTAGATTATGGACAGTTATCCCTGATATAGCGCTTGGTGAGCCGGAACCGGAGTTTCCTTTAAGGCAGATGACCTTAAGTGAAGCAAAGACTTATAAAGAAGCTGTAGAAGTAGATGAGGTAATTGAGTTACCAATGGAGTCTGTTGAATTTGGGCGTATTGCGGCTCAAACTGCCAAACAAGTTATCTTAAAAAAGGTTCGAGAAGCAGAACATGAGAATGTTGCCGAAGAATTTCGTAAGAAAAAGGGGCAACTCGTTATTGGTATTGTTAAAAAAACGAGTCGGGAAGCGGTGATCTTGGATTTGGGTGGAAATGCAGAGGCAATATTACGTAAAGAAGACATGTTACCTCGTGAAGCAGTTCGGCCTGGTGATCGTTTGCGCACCTATTTATGTGATGTTATGACGGATGCACGAGGGCCTCAATTAATCTTGAGCCGAACTTGTAATGAAATGTTAGTGGAATTATTTAAAATTGAAGTTCCAGAGGTAGGAGAAGGCATTATCGAAATTAAGAGTGCCGCTCGCGATCCTGGAGTGAGGGCCAAAATTGCAGTTAAAACCAATGATGGCCGGATTGATCCGGTAGGGGCTTGTGTTGGAATGCGCGGTGCTCGTGTACAAGCGGTTTCAAATGAATTGGGTGGTGAGCGAGTCGATATTGTATTATGGGATGATAATCCTGCTCAATTTGTGATGAATGCGATGGCGCCTGCAGAGGTTATATCTATTGTGGTAGATGAAGATGCACATACGATGGACGTTGCGGTGGCTGAAGAACATTTATCGCAAGCGATTGGGCGCAATGGTCAAAATGTCAGACTTGCAAGTCAACTTACTGGCTGGGAGTTGAATGTTATTACAGAAGCAGAAGCAAAAACAAGAACAGCCGATGAACAAGAACGTTTATTAGGGATATTTACTAAGCAATTACATGTTGATGAAGATGTTGCGAGTGTGTTGATAGAAGAAGGGTTCACAAGTCTTGAAGAAGTCGCCTATGTTCCGATTCAGGAATTATTAGAAATTGAGGGATTCGACGAGGAAATTGTGAATGAATTACGTACCCGAGCTAAAAATTCTCTTTTAACACAGGCAATTGCTTCAGAAGAAAAGCTAAGTGAAAAGGCGCCTTCGAAGGATTTATTGCAACTCCCAGGGATGGACAAGAATTTAGCTTTTAAATTGGCGGATCGGGGAATTGTAACACGTGATGATTTAGCGGAACTCGCTGTTGACGATCTTACAGATATTCCCGGTTTAGATGCATCTAAAGCTGCAGAACTTATCATGGCAGCTCGAGCGCACTGGTTTGTGTAAGTGGTGGAGGGCGCTTGATTGTGAGGAGGGTGGTCTATGCCAGGTATGCCAGATGAGACTGTCGAACAATTAG
>CADEGZ010000211.1:1316-2812 GCA_902827015.1 uncultured Pseudomonadota bacterium | reverse complement strand
TGCTCGAGCACCTCGGTGAGTTCGAGGCCGCCAAGCAGGTCATGAGCGCCATCGAACAGGTCACGGCCAACCCCAAGCTGCACACGGGCGATCTCGGCGGCAAGGCCACGACGGCCCAGGTTACGCAAGCGGTCTGCGAGCTGCTGACCGCCGGCGCCCAGCGCAAGGCAGCCTGAACCGAACGGCCTCGGCCGCCCCAGGGAGGGCCGGCCAGGGCCGATTCCCCCGGTCTTTCCGGCGCCACCGGCGCCGAGTCCCGTAACAGCCGCCAAGCGCTGCAGGGGTGGGCGAGTCACGCCTGCACATCCATCAGGAGACAAGCCATGCGGCGCCTTTTCGGAAAGCTCTACGTCCAGGTTCTGATCGGCGTGTTCGCCGGGGTGGCCCTGGGCTTCTTCTATCCCAGCCTCGGGGTGGACGTGAAGCCGCTCGGCGACGTGTTCATCAAGCTGATCAAGATGGTCTTTGCGCCGATCATCTTCGCGACGGTCGTGCTCGGCATCGCGCGCATGGAGAACATGAAGGAGCTCGGTCGCGTCGGCGCCCGGGCCCTGATCTACTTCGAGATACTGTCGACCTTTGCGCTGGTGCTCGGTCTGGTCGTCGTCAACGTCGTTCGGCCAGGCGACGGCATGAACATCGACGCTACCCAGCTCGACACCAAGGCCATCGCGGGCTACACGGCCACGGCTGCCAAGCCCACTGGCTTCGTCGACTTCATGCTCAACCTCGTGCCGACCAGCATTGTCGACGCGCTGGCCAAGAACGACATCCTGCAGATCCTCGTGTTCGCGACGCTGTTCGGCGTGGCGCTGTCGCACATCGGCCCGCGTGCCAAGCCCGTGGTCGACTTCCTGGATGCGTTCACCCACGGCGTGTTCTCGATCGTCGGGATGATCATGCGGCTCGCACCGCTGGCCGCGTTCGGTGCGATGGCCTTCACGGTTGGCAAGTACGGCCTGGGTTCGGTCGTCTCGCTCGGCAAGCTGATGGGCACGATGTACATCACCTGCTTCCTGTTCGTCGTCATCGTGCTCGGCGGGATCGCGCGGCTGTCGGGCTTCAGCCTGTGGAAGTTCCTGAAGTACATCAAGGACGAACTGTTCACCGTCCTGGGCACCAGCTCGTCCGAGTCGGTCGTGCCGCAGCTCATGCGCAAGCTCGAGAACGCCGGTGTCTCCAAGCCGGTGGTCGGCTTGGTCGTGCCCTCGGGCCTGACCTTCAACCCCGACGGCCAGTGCATCTACTACACGATGGCGGCGATCTTCATCGCCCAGGCCACCAACACCCCGCTGACGCTGACCGACCAGCTCGTGGTTCTCGGCGTACTCCTGCTGACCTCGAAAGGCTCCGCGGGCGTCACCGGATCGGGCTTCATCACACTGGCGGCCACGCTCGCGTCGATGGGCAAGATTCCGGTGGCCGGCATGGTGCTGCTGCTGGGTGTGGACCGCTTCATGTCGGAGGCGCGCGCGATCCCCAACACCATTGGCAAC
>CADEGZ010000211.1:0-1306 GCA_902827015.1 uncultured Pseudomonadota bacterium | reverse complement strand
AGACGTCCAGGTTGCTGCGGCGAATGTTCGATGCGGCCATCGCTGCCGCGCAGCCGGCACTTTGCGTGCCACGGCATCTGCCAGCCGCGCCGATGGGCCGCCTGGTGGTGATCGGCGCTGGCAAAGCCTCGGCGTCCATGGCGCGGGCGGTGGAAGACCATTGGCCAGGTCAGCTGTCGGGGCTCGTTGTCACACGCTACGGGTACGCGATGCCTTGCCAGCGCATCGAGATCGTCGAGGCCGCGCACCCGGTCCCCGACGCAGCCGGTGAAGCTGCCGCCCGGCGGCTGCTCCGGTTTGTCGAGGGGCTGACGGAAGATGACTTGGTGCTGTGCCTGATCTCGGGCGGCGGCTCCTCGCTGCTGCCGCTGGCATTGCCCGGACTCACGCTTGCCGACAAGCAGGCGCTCAACCGGGCGCTGCTCGCCAGCGGCGCCAGCATCTCCGAGATGAACTGCGTGCGCCGGCACTTGTCGGCCATCAAGGGTGGACGGCTGGCTGCCGCCTGTGCGCCGGCTCGCGTCGTGAACCTGCTGTTGTCCGATGTGCCCGGCGACGACCCGATCGACATCGCATCGGGTCCCACGGTCGCCGACCCGACGACCTGCGCCGATGCGCTGGACATCCTGCGGCGCTACGAGATCAATGTGCCGCCGCGTGCCCTCGAACTGCTGCAGAGCGGCGAAGGCGAGACTCTGAAACCCGGCGACCCGCGCCTGCCGACGATCGAGACGCGCTTCGTCGCCACACCGCAGCTGGCCCTCGAAGCCGCTGCCAACGTCGCACGGTCCGCTGGCTACGCGCCCTACGTTCTCGGCGACGCGATCGAAGGGGAAGCACGCGATGTCGCCAAGACGATGGCCGGCATCGCCCTGCAGGTGGCCCGCCGCGGCCAACCGGTCACACCGCCCTGCGTGCTGCTGTCCGGCGGCGAGACCACGGTCACTTTGCGAGGACGCGAGCGCGGCGGCCGCAATGTCGAATTTCTGCTGTCGCTGGCCGTCGCGCTGCGCGGCGAGCCTGCGATCCACGACCTGGCGGGCGACACCGATGGCGTCGACGGCCAGGAAGAGATTGCCGGCGCGGTGCTGACACCCGACACGCTGGCCCGCGCCTGGGCGCGCGGCATCAAGCCGCGCGAGCGGCTCGACGACAACGACGGGCATGGCTTCTTCGAGGCGCTGGGCGACTCGGTGGTGACCGGTCCAACTTTGACCAACGTGAACGACTTCCGGGCCGTCGTCGTCGACGGCCCGCCCACCGAATCCTCTGGAGCTTCTCGATGAATCGTCCCTGTAACGCCAAG
>CADEGZ010000210.1 GCA_902827015.1 uncultured Pseudomonadota bacterium | reverse complement strand
ATAGGAGTTTATAAAATAGAAAGTAATTGATGGATACTAACTAATTTATAATATAAACGGTATTAATAAAGAGCAAATAACTGATTTTGTCTATTCAATCCAGCAAATCCTGTTTTATTTGAAGATCAATAATTTTTTGGCAAAAACCTATCAAGTTACGGGCTAATTTTCTTGATTCTTTTTCGTCTATTTGATCCGGACAAGATGCCAGGATACTAGCTGCTATCCCATTAAATATTTCATGTTGTGACCTACCGGTTTTTATTGAATCAAGAAAATGCTCTTCTGTTACCGATAATGTTTTGGCAACAGGTGCCCTTTGTTTATGAGTTAAAGTAATTGTTGTAGTAGATTCGGTATACCTGATTTTTTTCATATTGTTTATATCACTTATATACAATTTCTTTAGTCAATAGTTCAATAGGTTAATAGTCTTTGCAATCGGTATTTACGGCACGCAACCAAAATACCGGTAAGTTGCCCTGCTTAATTAACCTGAATGTGAGTATTTATAAGGATTTACGAATTTTATTTCCGTTAATTATTTAATGAGGTGGTTGCGCTGCTCGCAACCATTTTAAAATTCTTTGTAATTATAATCACTACGTGGTTTTCTATAGGAATAATTAACTTAAGATTCAGCATTTTATGCGTCTAGAAAAATTTCTTAAACTAGAGAAATTATCAATTCCAGAATTTGCAGAAATAATAGGTGTAAACAAGAGCGCAGTTTTTAGATACATACATGAAGGTTCTATACCAAAAGCCCCTGTTATGACAAAGATTTACCTTGTAACAAGAGGAGCAGTTTCGGCAAATGATTTTTATAGACTGACTGATCAGATATTTGATGTGGAACTTGAAAAAAATATTCTTCCTAGAGAAGAATTACATGCTGATTCTTTTAGATAAAAGGTTGCGTCCGGCACAACGATTTAAAATAATTTTTGGCTTGTTTTAGGGAAGTTGATAGAATTTAGGGTTGCCTGCTATAAATCGGGGTTTTCAAGTATCAGTTGTCCGGATATTCTTAAGAAATCACTTATAGGTTTTTATGGACTTATAGTTGTATAAAAAATTAGAAACAAACCAAGTATTAAGTAAAAATTATGACCTAGTTAAATAAACAAGATAAATGCCCGCATAGTATCTTACTTGAGTCCTACAAAACCTGAAAGATATCTATGGCGAGCAAATAAGCAAACCTGAGTTTTAACCAAACAAGATTGCAGATATGACCATAACACAAAAAGCAGACGGGTGCAATAAAGCTGCTGACCCGACTAAAAATAATTTACCTTTTTTTCAATCGTACGGCTCGATCTTTGCGCCATGCCAATTTGGATTGCCGGAAGCAGTAATTATAACCGAGCTTTTATCTTTAAGATATGAGATCGGTGATTATAGAGAGGATTTCATCTTAACCGACTGTTTCGCACATTTCCGAAAAAAGTTCGGTATGAGCAAAATAGATATGCAAAAAGCATCATGCCATTTACACAGGTCAGGTATAATAACCCGCTCTTTTCGGGAAATTACCGTAGGCTATCAAATTCATAAAGAACTGGATATCAGGTTAAATATTACCGGTTTAACTGATTTATCGGAAGCGGAGGTATGTTGATATGGAAATGTTACCGCTTGATAATCAGTACAATTTCAGAGGAAATATCATCCCTGATGAATGGTATGTAAGGTTTACTAACGGTAGGGGATCGCCTGATCTGCCCTTGATCTCGATACTATCTGAAATAGTTTACTGGTATAGACCTAAAGAAATCAAAGACCCGATCACCGGACAGATATCTTACGCACCTAAATTTCCTGAAGATATATGGCAAACTTCATACGCTCATTTTGAACGCAAGTTTGGTTTTAACCGGGAGAAAATTCGTAAAGTTCTTGTCAAACTTGAAACGATGGGAATTATTACCCGAATATTCCGCAATGTAACTTTAAGGGGACAAGAATATAATAACAGGCTTTTTATTGATTTGCATAAGGATTCGTTACAGCTATCTGAAAGTAAGAATCAGGATAGCTCAAACTCCTGTAAACCACTTTTTTTTAGTTCTAAAAAAGTTGATGCTTCCCACTTTTTAGTATTACCCTCTCCTCATTTGCAAGGAATAGATAAGAATAAAGAAGAGAATAATAAAGATAGATCTAGATCTACGGATTCAGGTACTACTGAAAGGGGAGAGGTAAGCGCGCAAGAGAGCAAGTCCCAATCCAGAGAATCTACATCTAATTCTTGCAAAAATTCTTTTGACGCAATATCCGACAAGAACGCAAAAAGTCTGAAAGACTTTTATCCCTTAACCCAGAAAGACTGTCATCAATTGCAGTCATTATCAAAACGTGAATTTTCTCTTCGGGTAATGAACGAAATACTGCAGGACATGGCAAGACGTCTAACTGACAGGTTTTTTAAAAGCAGGAAAGCTTTTTTAAACTATATGGGAAAGGTTTTTACCTATGAGAAAAGACAACCGGAAAAAGTTAATAACGATAATTTTAGAATAAGGAACAATATGACAGAGGATGAAATCAGCTTTGAAGCAAAAGAACAATACCTTACCGAAATAGAAAATAACCCGGAAGTATCACCGCAACAACGTTTTAAAAAGCTGATAGCAGCGGTGCTGTCTCAAGACAAGGCCTATAACCTGCTTAAGGCTTATAAATCGATTAATGTCCGGGAAGGAGTCATTATCTTAAATCTTGATAAACATATGGAACTTAGCAAAACGGATGAGGAAATCATCCTGAAGCAGGCTCAATCTACTCATGACCGGATTGGTTTTGATGAAGCAGGTTCCGGGTTTATT
>CADEGZ010000209.1 GCA_902827015.1 uncultured Pseudomonadota bacterium | reverse complement strand
CCCACCCACTTCACACCCACGGGGATTTTTGCTGAGGGCAAAAATTTCCGTGGCACATTGATTATATTAGTTTTGGATGGTATGGGCAATACGTAATCTCCCATATTAAGCCATAGGACCTACGGTCCATACCGTCCGTTTTGAACACTGAAACTTTTGCTGAGGGCAAAACTTCAATGACAACTTTTGACGCTATTGATTTTAAACGGTATGAGTCCCAACCCTGGCTGATGCCGTCTTTTTTTCACTCTCCCATCTCTTACTTTTTGATAAGGACAGCTTATGCTAAAGCCTATTGCTAAACCTTTTGTTGATTCACACCCTGCTTTATTAACAGCGCTAATAATGAGTTCTGCAGCATTACTGTTTTTATATAGCGGCCACCTGTTGGCTTTGGAAGAAGGCGATAGAGTCAGAGAATTAGCAGGACTGACCACCGAGACTTCCAAGATTGTTAAAAACGGCTGCTATATTGCCGGCTCTGCTTCTGCCTTAGTCGGGGCTATTTGGTCGGTAGCCTCACAAAGCTTAAAGGTGGCCGCCAGCTCTGCGGCCATTACCATTGTAGCCTTAAAAGCCGCTGGGTTCTTTGCTGGAACGTTGTTCATTTAAGGATAAACATGACGCCTATACCGAACTTTTTAAATAAACCAGACAAAGTGGTGTTTTGGACTTGGAGTGAGGTGTATTGGTTTTTAGGAATACTGATGTTTGTTTGGGCGCTGTGTTCTTTTTTGGCAGGTATTTTATTAGGTGCTTTAGCGATTAAAGTCTTAAGGATATTACAAAGAAATCCATTAGGGGATTTAACCAAAATCGGTCCTTATTGGTTCTTCCCCTCCAAACGTTATAAGAGCTTACCACCGGCAGATATCCGGGAGTTTGTAGGATGAACTCACAAGTGCTGACCGAGTCTTATAACAAAATCCTCACTGAGCGTAACCGCTTACTGTTGGCTTTTGCCATAGCCAGTACCCTTTCGTTAATCTTAGGTGCTTCTAACTTCTATTTGATTGGTAAAGAACGCATCGTTGTAGTTCCACCCACGGTAAGTCGTGAATTTTGGGTAGCTTCCGACAGTGTCTCTGATAGTTACCTACAAGAGATGAGCCAATATTTTTCCAGCTTATTATTAAACATCACACCCAATACCTTTGCGGTTAACTCTGAACATCTCTTACAAAATGTCGCGCCTGAGAGCTTTGGCGCACTTAAATCGCAATTGGTACAACAACAAATAGAGATTGAGCGCAGAGGCATATCCACCACTTTTTATCCTGCCAGTTTTAAAATTGATAGACAAAAATTACTGGTCGAGCTTAAAGGCGAACTTAAAATATTAGTGGGTAACGCGCCTTTAGAGTCTAAAACCAAAACCTACCAAATTAAATTTGTACAACGCCATGGCCGTTTGTTTATTCAATTCTTTAATGAGGTGGAAAATGTCCAATAAAATTTTAAACAAACCCATTCGTGGCATGAAACAGTTTAACCATGTTCTGCATAAATATGAGTCTTATATTATTGTAATCGGTTACTGCATACTGTTGGGATGCTTATCTTCAGCAGTCATTTTGTTTTTAAAAGAGCGTTCTAACCCATCTGTCACTTTAAAGCCTGCAGCGGTTTCTAAGCAAGAACAAAATTCTAAATGGATGGATGCGCCTACTTTAAATCGCACTATCTTTGGTGATAAAGGGGTTGATTTAATAATTCCGCATGATTGGGATAGTCAGGCATATTTAAAGGATGCTGCACCCAGCATATCAGACTTGTTTGGTGGTGAACGGACCGCTTTAGCAATTAATAAAAGACTTGGCCTTAGAGATTGTGCGATGTATCGCAAAGAAGTAACCGGCGCTTATGGTCCTTTAAGTGACTTTGACATTTGTCTTTATCAGTGGGAAGGAAAACTGCCTAATGGGGAAAAGATAGCCATAAAACCTAAAAATGATGAGAGAGATTATATGTGTGGAAATTCAGAGCTGGCTATAAACGCTTGCAAACAACAGCACGATGTGATGTCTGAGGATTTTTTGGATTGCTATGTTGCAAATATCCAGCAGCAAGATGCTCAAAAGGAATGTTCTCGTTTAAAAAAAGAAATAGATGATAAATACGAAAATATTAGAGAGGATATATGAAAATGTCTGTACTACCTTGCTTCCAGGGTTATGTTAAAAAATCAATTGGTTGGTTTAGGAACTCTTTATCTAAAAAAGCATTTAATGCTTTAGCTGAAATAATGGGTGTTGCAAGTGAGTGTCTGCAACAGATTGGTAATGTAAACAAAGGAGGTGACACATGATTCTTAAAAATAAACTAATCTGGTTTTTGTGTTGTTGCATCCCCTGGATTGTCAATGCTTATCAACGTATTCCAGTTCAAGAAGGGGTTGAGGTCAATGCGGTGGTTTCTACCAATGCCTTAAATCGACTGGCGGTCGACAATGACCGTATTGCCAGTGTTAAAGGCACTGGTGGAGAATTTGAACTGGATAAGGATACGGAACTGGGTCAAGTATTTTTAAAACCTTTAGTCAAGGATGGACCTATTTATATCTTTATCACCACCGAAAAAGGCCATACCTACAATCTAGGATTAACCACACATGAACTCGGCGCTGAGAGTATTGTATTAACCCCCATAGGCGCTACCGCTGCACAATGGCAGCAATCTAGCTCTTATGAGTCGTTGTTAAAAGAACTCATTAAAGCCATGCACACTCAAAATGCTTTAGAAGGATTTGTGGTTGAGAGTGCCAAGGTAAAGTTGCCTAATATTAAGGGTGCTAAGGTAGTACATATCCAATCCTATTTAGGCCAATCGTTATTAGGCCAGATTT
>CADEGZ010000208.1 GCA_902827015.1 uncultured Pseudomonadota bacterium | reverse complement strand
CCCACCCACTTCACACCCACGGGGATTTTTGCTGAGGGCAAAAATTTCCGTGGCAGTTTGATTATATTGGTTTTGGATGGTATGGGCAATACGTAACTTCCCATATTAAGCCATAGGACCTACGGTCCATACCGTCCGCTTTGAACACTGAAACTTTTGCTGAGGGCAAAAATTCAATGATAACTTTTAATCGTATTGATTTTAAACGGTATAAGCAACCAAACTCCAACTTATACCGTCTTTTTTTGCACTCTCCTATTTCTTCATCTTTGGTAAGGAAAGCTTATGCTAAAGCCTATTGCTAAACCTTTTGTTGATTTACACCCTGCTTTATTAACAGCGCTAATAATGAGTTCTACAGCATTGCTGTTTTTATATAGCGGCCACCTGTTGGCCTTGGAAGAAGGAGATAGAGTTAGAGAATTAGCAGGACTGACTACTGAGACCTCTAAGATTGTTAAAAACGGCTGCTATATTGCCGGCTCTGCTTCTGCCTTAGTCGGGGCTATTTGGTCGGTAGCCTCACAAAGCTTAAAGGTGGCCGCCAGCTCTGCGGCCATTACCATTGTAGCCTTAAAAGCCGCTGGGTTCTTTGCTGGAACGTTGTTCATTTAAGGATAAACATGACGCCTATACCGAACTTTTTAAATAAACCAGACAAAGTGGTGTTTTGGACTTGGAGTGAGGTGTATTGGTTTTTAGGAATACTGATGTTTGTTTGGGCGCTGTGTTCTTTTTTGGCAGGTATTTTATTAGGTGCTTTAGCGATTAAAGTCTTAAGGATATTACAAAGAAATCCATTAGGGGATTTAACCAAAATCGGTCCTTATTGGTTCTTCCCCTCCAAACGTTATAAGAGCTTACCACCGGCAGATATCCGGGAGTTTGTAGGATGAACTCACAAGTGCTGACCGAGTCTTATAACAAAATCCTCACTGAGCGTAACCGCTTACTGTTGGCTTTTGCCATAGCCAGTACCCTTTCGTTAATCTTAGGTGCTTCTAACTTCTATTTGATTGGTAAAGAACGCATCGTTGTAGTTCCACCCACGGTGAGTCGTGAATTTTGGGTAGCTTCCGACAGTGTTTCTGATAGTTACCTACAAGAGATGAGCCAATATTTTTCTAGCTTATTATTAAACATCACACCCAATACCTTTGCAGTTAACTCTGAACATCTCTTACAAAATGTCGCACCTGAGAGCTTTGGGGCACTTAAATCGCAATTGGTAAAACAACAAATAGAGATTGAGCGTAGAGGCATATCCACCACTTTTTATCCTGCCAGTTTTAAAATTGATAGACAAAGATTACTGGTCGAACTTAAAGGCGAACTTAAGATATTAGTGGGTAACGCGCCTTTAGAGTCTAAAACCAAAACCTACCAAATTAAATTTGTACAACGCCATGGCCGTTTGTTTATTCAATTCTTTAATGAGGTGGAAAATGTCCAATAAAATTTTAAACAAACCCATTCGTGGCATGAAACAGTTTAACCATGTTCTGCATAAATATGAGTCTTATATTATTGTAATCGGTTACTGCATACTGTTGGGATGCTTATCTTCAGCAGTCATTTTGTTTTTAAAAGAGCGTTCTAACCCATCTGTCACTTTAAAGCCTGCAGCGGTTTCTAAGCAAGAACAAAATTCTAAATGGATGGATGCGCCTACTTTAAATCGCACTATCTTTGGTGATAAAGGGGTTGATTTAATAATTCCGCATGATTGGGATAGTCAGGCATATTTAAAGGATGCTGCACCCAGCATATCAGACTTGTTTGGTGGTGAACGGACCGCTTTAGCAATTAATAAAAGACTTGGCCTTAGAGATTGTGCGATGTATCGCAAAGAAGTAACCGGCGCTTATGGTCCTTTAAGTGACTTTGACATTTGTCTTTATCAGTGGGAAGGAAAACTGCCTAATGGGGAAAAGATAGCCATAAAACCTAAAAATGATGAGAGAGATTATATGTGTGGAAATTCAGAGCTGGCTATAAACGCTTGCAAACAACAGCACGATGTGATGTCTGAGGATTTTTTGGATTGCTATGTTGCAAATATCCAGCAGCAAGATGCTCAAAAGGAATGTTCTCGTTTAAAAAAAGAAATAGATGATAAATACGAAAATATTAGAGAGGATATATGAAAATGTCTGTACTACCTTGCTTCCAGGGTTATGTTAAAAAATCAATTGGTTGGTTTAGGAACTCTTTATCTAAAAAAGCATTTAATGCTTTAGCTGAAATAATGGGTGTTGCAAGTGAGTGTCTGCAACAGATTGGTAATGTAAACAAAGGAGGTGACACATGATTCTTAAAAATAAACTAATCTGGTTTTTGTGTTGTTGCATCCCCTGGATTGTCAATGCTTATCAACGTATTCCAGTTCAAGAAGGGGTTGAGGTCAATGCGGTGGTTTCTACCAATGCCTTAAATCGACTGGCGGTCGACAATGACCGTATTGCCAGTGTTAAAGGCACTGGTGGAGAATTTGAACTGGATAAGGATACGGAACTGGGTCAAGTATTTTTAAAACCTTTAGTTAAGGAAGGCCCTATTCATATCTTTATCACCACCGAAAAAGGCCATACCTACAATCTAGGGTTAACCACGCATGAACTCGGCGCTGAAAATATTGTATTAACACCCATAGGTGCTACCTCCGCCCAATGGCAACAATCCAGCTCTTATGAATCGTTGTTAAAAGAACTCATTAAAGCCATGCACACGCAAAATGCGTTAGAAGGATTTGTGGTTGAGAGCGCCAAAGTAAAATTACCCAGTGTGAAAGGCGCTAAGGTAGTACATATCCAATCCTATTTAGGCCAATCGTTATTAGGCCAGATTT
>CADEGZ010000207.1 GCA_902827015.1 uncultured Pseudomonadota bacterium | reverse complement strand
TAAAAAGGTTTAGCCTATTTCCATTCCGCTTCTCTTGCAACCCTTTTATTCTCTCCCTTTTCCCATTTCTTATAACATACTCAGGTTATAGTAGTTAAAGATATCAAGCTTTGCCTTATTTAAAGGTTGATATTATTTTAAAATAACCTCAAGTTCTATTTTAAGAGTATGAAAAAGCTTTCCAAATAGCATAAAGAGTCTATTTTACTCTGTCTTAAATTAATTATATTGCTTTTTAAAGTTCAGGGATTATAAACCAACAATGCATAAACGTTGAATAAGCTCTCCTTCAACTTACGGAGGATGCTGATTAATTTTATCCCTGACCTGCAGTCAATTTATCTATAGCTTTATTCATAAATTCCCGTACTGGATCAGTTGCCCTTAACCTTACATAAATTCCGGTGGATTTAGAGCTTTTATGATTAAGAGCTTGACCAATTATATATTCGCTTGCTCCGGCATCACCCATGCAACTACCTAGTGTTCTACGCAAGTCATGAAGTCTTAGGTCTTTTATTCCTGAATTTTTGAGCACTCGCGCCCAGACTTTTTTAGGCTCTTGAAGATGCCCTGTTTTGCTTGTTTCACTTGGAAATACCCAGCCTGTTGTCGCTTGCTGTCTTCGGACTTGCAAGATTTCAATGGCTTTGTCCCCTAAAGGCAGTAACTGTGGTCTACCATTCTTAGTAGTAAGTATCGACCAGATTTTTTTATTAAAACATATATCCTGCCAGCTCATAGATAAAACATTGCTTTTACGAGCGGCTGTGAACAGGGAAAGCAATATAAAGTCTCTTACCTTATGATTTGGCTCTCCTTCTAATGCTTTGAAAAAATTACTCTGTTCCTCCAGCGTCAAGCATCTTTCTCTGGAATTCTCTTGATGTTTAGTGATATGGTTAGCGGGATTTTTTTCAAGCAGTTCCCACTCTATAGCCTTATTGAATATTGTGCTTAATAAGGCCAGTAGTCTATTTGCAGTAATTTTTTTGCCTGTCTGTGTAAGTTCATTAAAAAGTTTTTGAATATCCTCCCTTTCTATATTAGAGACTTTTACCCCATAAAGAGATGGTGCATATCTATCCATATTTGCAATATCCTGCTTCCAGCTTCTTTTATGTTGTTTGGCATGATCCTGAATATATTTATCAAAAAGCTGCCTGAAAGTTAGGGCATTGGATAATTTTGCTTTTTCCTTAACTGGATTTATACCTTTAGCTACCTGTCCTTTCAGCCCAATAGCTTTTTCTCTAGCTTCAGGTACAGAAAGGTCAGGAAAATTTCCTATTTTTATTCTATAAGGCTTGTTACTTATCCACTTATATAAATAGAAAATTTTACTTCCTCCATAAGATACTATAAGAGTTAATCCTTTTTCTTTTGTATCATAGTAAGTAACTCTATTGCTCTTGGGTGGTTCAATTTTAAGCAACGCTTGTTTTGTAAAATTAAGTGAAGTATTCATACTTATCTCTTCCATATTATGCTAGGGATATGCTAGGGTCCTTGCGAATTTTAGCGAATTTAAACATATTTGCACGAATTTCAGATTACTTAAATAGTGATTAAATGTAAACTAAAAAAACTTGAAGACTAAGGCTTAAAAGGCTGAAATAGGCATAGATAAAGGGAATAATAGTTTGGTGGAGCCAGGGGGAATCGAACCCCCGACCTTTTGCATGCCATGCAAACGCTCTTTTTATTTATTTTAATACCGTATCATTGACATTGTAAGGCTTATGAGGGGTTTTTATAAAACTTAAATAAGTGTTTATGCTAGGCATATGCTAGGATGAAAATAAAAATCTCTAATATTTAGGAAAAAATACTCTTTAGGAGGTTGCAACGGTTACTGCACCGATCGAAAACTGAAACCCTATAAAACAAGCTTCTAAATTTGTTGCTTACAAAAACCTCTAATAACTAGATACTGCAACAATATATTTCTAACCTAAGCTTATTTCTGTTGATAGTTTTTTAATCAAAACACCTGCGTTCTTTGCATATATTACCTCTATTGAGGAGTTTGCCTGCCTTTCTCAAAAACTCCTCAAATTTATGAATTGTGCAGAAAAGCTAATTCCTATTTTAAATGACGAACTTGTTTAGTGATCCAATCAAATAAATTATCTTCAGAGAGATGGGATATCAGTTCTGGTCTTTTTATTAGCTCATTAAAAACTTCTGAGCAAATCTCCTTTTTCTTCTGTCCTGATTTTGAATCTCTTTTTTGTTTGAATAATACCTGAACAAATCTTCTTGCTTCACCAAATTTCTTTTCGCTGCAGGTAAGACCGCCTAATCTGGCAACCGTAGTTCTGCTGAGAGGGTTAGGTATTAAGAATTGCAATCCTGTTTTTGAAGAAATAAGACATTCTAATAAACTATAAAATTTAACCTTTTTGGGAATTTTTAAATTATATACATTTTGGTTGCTCTCCAAGCAAAAAATATAACAATTATGAGGAATGGCCTGAACTTTTTTCAAGGCGGAACTAACGTTAAAACGATTAACACCAGGCAGAAAATAGTAACTTATCTTTTTTTTAAAGCCCAAATAAATTAATCTCCCTTTGCTGATATGCTCAATTTGTAAAGCCGAGTCAAAACTTGCACCAATGAAAGAAATAATAGAGTTTAGATTAGTAAAATATTGTAAAAAGTTACTTTTACCCAAAATCTCATAAACTCCGCAATTTAAACAAAAGTAGAATTTTTTATTTACATTTTTATTGTCAATAACGCTGCTATATGAGAGACAAGCATCGCAGTGTCCTAGTTCAGGGTAAAGCGTTTTAGTTATCAAGCCTGAGGTTTTTAGGTTTTTTAACTGCTTCTTACCCAGGATGTTTATTTCTTGTGCAGACA
>CADEGZ010000206.1 GCA_902827015.1 uncultured Pseudomonadota bacterium | reverse complement strand
GTTCTTACTAAGATAGACAATCAAAAAGCTTTGTTCTGGTATGAAAGGGCTGCTGCATTGGACAATTCTATTGCAATGTGTCGCCTTGGAAATTTTTATCAAACAGGAAGAGCAGGAGAAATAGATTTTACCAGGGCCATAGAATGGTATAATTTATCTGCTAAAAAAGGTAACCAAGAAGCCATAAAATGTTTGGTTCTATTAAATTGTTCAAATAATGAGAAACTAAATCCAAGTGCTAAAATGATAATCGAAAGCTGGTTAACGCAAGTTGAAGTATTAAAGAAGAAACAAAAGGAAGTTTTGTTAAATTTAAATCCTAGAGATCCACAACCGATGTATCATTTGGGAAAACAATACAGAAATGGTAGTGAAGAAAGGATGAAAGATCCATGGTTAGCAGCACGTTGGTTTAGAAAAGCAATTCAAAAAGGACACATGGGATCGGTTTTTGAATTAGGAGAAATGTATGCGTCTGGAGAGTTGGGTGAAAAAGTTCGACCTATAGCTGCCAATTTTTATAAAATAGCAGCTAAGAATAATCATGTTAAAGCGATGCATAAATTATTTTCCCTGTATACTGAAGGGGTTTTGGTTAAAATGGATTTAACTAAAGCAAATAAGTGGAAAGATCGTTTGGATAAAAGCATTCATGAAAAACTATTAGCAATAAATTATGATTTTAATGAATATTTTATACCATGGAATAATCCATGTTTAATGGAAGTTATTTTAGTTGGAGCCAGACAAGTCCATCCTGAAATACCTGTTGATTTAAATAATATTATTAACATTCGTAGAATGATAGTAGATATTTTATTATCTAATCGAACATTGTATTATAAAAAAATAACTAAAGCTATTCATGAGATGATTGATAGCGTTCTGAATCAGTCTTTTATAGAAGAAATTTCTGAGTCTTTTAAAAAACACTTAATGCAAGTAGTTGATGATGCAAGAGTTTACCAAGAGGTCAACAAGGGGATTATCAAAAAAATAGAAGCTTTATTGCAAGAACATCATAATAAAACTTTACTCAATCAATTAAAATTGGAACAGTCAGTGAATAATGAGCGATGGGGAAAACGTTTAAACAAATTTATTGCTACTGTTGGTTACCCTGAATATTGTAACCATCTAATGCAAAATAAAAAATGGATGAGTTCATTAGAGTTAGAGATTGTTTCCCAACTTTTAAAGATCCGCGTTGAAATATACCAAGATAAACTGGTAAAAAGTTGTGATAAGTTCATTGTAAAACTGCTTTCAAAAGAAAATGTCGAAGTTTATCGTATCAGTTCTGTTAATATAGAAGAAAGAAGAGTAATTCATATATTATGTAAAGGAAATAATGACTATTATTTACTAAATGCCGCTGAAAATGGTTTAAGACATTATTATCATCAAACCTTTTTAGAAAGTGGTGTTTTAGAACAGCTAAAAAGAGAATTTTCGTTAGGTAAAGCTTACGAAAGATCGACTGAACAACAAGAACCGTTGATTTTTTCAAATAGGATAAATGGGAAGGTGTCGATGTGTATTACTGAACCTAAAGCGCCAGTAGTACCTTCTCTCCTTCCTACGATGGAAGTATTTTATCCCATTACAATTTTGAAAGATCGAATCAAGATATAAAATCAAGCTCCGTATCTTATAAAATTAATTCAACTAAATATTAATGGCTGTTATTTTAAACTTTGGATAAATTAAAGTGTAATTTATTCATTATCTTATGAATGCTAAGTAATTTACTACCATTTAGGTGCCAGGGAAGGTGAAAAGTAATAAAAATTACATTGCAAAGCATTTAAAAGAAGCTCGTCTTGCTTTTGATATTTCCCAGAAAAAATTAGGCATTTTAGCTGGCATAGATGAACACTCGGCTAGTGCGCGTATGAACCAGTATAGATGGGTACACATGTCCCCAATTTTTTAACCTTACAAAATATTGGCAAGGCACTAGGGATCCGGTTGCATTCTTTACTTCTGATGACAATCTTATCGCTGAAATAATTTATTTAGTCGGAAAGTTGCCAGAACCAGAGAAACGAAAAATACTGGATATCGCCAAAGATTTAATTTTACATTATTGCGAGAAGCAGAAAAAAGAATCTACCAAGAGAGAATTATCTTTAACTGAAAAATAGGAAATTTAAAATGCCAAGGAAAAAACGTGAATCAAAAATTGATGACATCAATGGTATTTTGGTTATTATTTCTGCGAGTGGAACCCAGCGAGAAACCGATATTCCCTCGATGAATAACTCCCAAAAGTTAACTACAATAAGAATAATCTTACTTTTATTAAAATAAGCAGATCCTTACCCGATACTTTAAATCAGTGGGCAATTAATTTTATCACTGTTCAATCTTTAGAAGAAGTTTTTAAACAGTAACTTTAATGATGTTGTCGTTTCGTAGTAATGAAGCAAAATCTTAAAGAAAATGCTATTTTTGCAAACTGTCAATTTCTGATTTAAGGCTATGGGTGCACGACAGTATCTTTTTAAGGGTATTTATAACGTCCCCGGTCCCCCGCCTTAGAGCAGAATGAATAGGCAAAATGGCAATCCGCTACTTCAATTTGAATTGCTGGTACAGGCATGAAGTTGAGTTGGGGCATCCACCTTATGAGCAACTTATGGCATTTTTAAGGAGATGATCTCAATAGCAGAGACTAAATTACTAGGCATGTCTGAAAGCACATTCATGAGGGAGTTGTAAGAAGCTGTTTCTATTTAGTATGTAGAGCAATAAATAGAATTAGATCTGCTTAATACTTAACAATCTTCCAGCATTTTTTGCAGGACTTTAAGGCAGTTGTCGCTTTTTAAGTCCCAGAGCTTGATGGTGTTATCGCTTGAGCCGCTTACCAACTC
>CADEGZ010000205.1 GCA_902827015.1 uncultured Pseudomonadota bacterium | reverse complement strand
CATGTTGGCATTAGATGCCTAGAAAATAATCTATTTACTTCTTATCGAATATCTCGTAAAAGAGACCATGGGTTGTGTTTCATTAATTGCATAGTAAGACCCCCTTTAATAAATTTCCATTTTTCCTTTTTATTAAAACCTAAAAACTTACTTTTTGTAAACCTTATTATTAGTTGAGCAAAATTAACTGTATTAATAAGCAACTTTTATTTTTTTATCTATTCATTTAATTATTTTATTAAAATTGTGTTACACTACTTTTAATAAAATAATTAAATGATTTAAATTAAATAAGGAGTTTGTATGAAACGAATAAGCTCCATTAATCATGCTGGACAAGAAGTCTATGAATGGCTTAATGAAATTAATAAAGCAACGGGGTGGAAAAATACGACAGCTGCTTATGCGGCTTTACGTGCCACTTTACGTCTTTTAAGAGATAATTTAACCTTAGAGGGTTCAGCCAAATTGGCAACTAAATTGCCTCCGCTGATTAGAGGGATCTTTTACGAAAACTGGCATCCCGTGGATCAACCCCTTCGAGAGCGCGCAATAGAAGATTTCCTCCAGAATTTATCTCAACTACTCGAAGATTATAACCATTCAGAGCTAGATCCAGAATTAGCCGCAACTTCTGTCTTCAAAACCCTAATGAAAAAAGTAGACAAGGGAGAAGCCCACAAAATTTACAGCCAATTACCCAAAGGGATCAAAAAGATATTTCCAACAGATATTTTAACCAAAATATAATTTAAAGCTTAGCAACAAGGATCCTAATGTTACCCCTACTATATTAGACAAAATTAATGGTTGATCTGCTTGCAGAAAGCCATAAACCAACCACAAAGTTGTGCTAGTAGTGTTTACAATTAAAGCAATCAGAGAAAGATCATGGGTGGATTTGGTGATCCAGCTTTTTACTACTTGGGTAGCAACCCCTATCAAACCCATACCACCCGCAACAATGCCTAAAAAATTAAGAGGCGTTAGTGCTAAAATTTCAGATAAATTCATTATAAATGCCTCCAACACTGTGGGTATATTTTTATAATTAAAACATCTTTCATTTTAAGAAATGAACTAAATTTACTTTAAAGTAAATTTAGTCCTTTTTTTAAAGCATAGCATTATCTTGCATTAAAGGCAATGTTGTAGATTTTTTAGTTCATTTTTAAAAAAAGCTCTAAAGAGAAATTATTACGTGCCCGCAATGGTCATATTATCAATCCAAATTGATCCTGTTAAAATATTACTTCGGTGCTCAGTGTCGTTACCAATAGCAACTAATTTTCTAAACATCTCTTTCATATTTCCAGCTATTGTAACTTCTTCAATGGGATATTGGATTTCACCATTCTCAACCCAGAAACCGGTAGCGCCTCGCGAATAATCTCCTGTTACCAAATTAACGCCGTGTCCCATTAATTCAGTTACCAGAAATCCTGTGTTCATTTCTTTTAATAGTTGCGCAAGATCACAATTTTGATGCGATACTACCAAATTATGCACCCCTCCACAATTACCCGTTGTACGAAGATTGAGCTTCCTTGCAGAATAACTACTTAATACGTAACTCCTTAAGATACCTCCTTCTACAATAACACGTTGTTTTGTTGCAACACCTTCTTGATCAAACGGCGCACTTCCCAACCCCTTTAATAAATGTGGCTGTTCTTCAATGCTTATAAAATCAGGAAATACCTGCTTGTCTAAATGATTTAATAAAAAAGAAGATTTGCGATATAAATTTCCACCAGAAATAGCTGCAATAAAATTTTTAAGTAACCCCCCAGCAATTTCAGACGAAAAAATAACGGGAGACTTACAAGTTTTGATTTTCCTTGCATTTAAACGTCGCAAAGTACGCAAAGCAGCTTTTTGTCCAACTGCGACTTTTGGATCTAAATCACGACTATTCCGAGCAGTTGTATAATCATAATCCCTTTGCATACAATCACCCGCTTTCGCGATAACCACACAAGACAAGCTATGCAAGGTACTCGGATAAGCACCTATAAATCCATGGGTATTGCCATACACCCGATAATGTGTATGAGTCGAAAAACTTGCACCTTCTGAATTAGTAATTTTTTCATCAAATTTTAATGCACTGGCTTCACACTCTTTAGCCAATAATATAGCGTCTTCTGGCTTAATCTCCCATGGATGGTATAAATTCAGATCTGGTATTACTTTCGCCATGTATTCAGATTCTGCCAAACCAGAACACGCGTCTTCCTCTGTGTATTTTGCAATCCTACAAGCAGCCTCTAAAGAAGCTCGCAATGCTTCCAAGCGAAGATCAGAAGTTGAAACAGAACCTTTTCTTTTACCTTTATAAACAGTTATTCCAAACGATTTATCCCGGTTAAACTCAATAGTTTCTGTTTCTCCTAACCGAACACTCACAGATAATCCTGATCCAGATGAAATGCCCATTTCGGCAGCATCTACGCCTAATTTTTTGGATTCTTTTAATAACTCTGCAACAATTTCTTTTAAGTTTTCCCATTCATCCTTCAACGTTCTGTCCCTCCAACGGTTATTGAATCAATCTTCAGGGTGGGTTGGCCAACCCCTACTGGCACACTTTGTCCCTCTTTACCACAAACACCAATACCAGTATCCAGCTTAAGATCATCTCCCACCATCACAACCTGTTTTAAAATATCAGGTCCACTGCCAATAAGAGTAGCGCCCTTAACCGGTTTTGTAATTTTCCCTTTCTCAATCAAATACGCCTCACTTGTATTAAATACAAATTTACCAGAGGTAATATCCACCTGCCCACCTCCAAAATTAACGGCATACAGCCCCTTATCAACCGAAGCAATGATTTCTTCAGGAGTATGCTTCCCAGCAAGCATATAAGTATTTGTCATTCTCGGGATTGTTAAATGTGCATAAGAT
>CADEGZ010000204.1:1817-2958 GCA_902827015.1 uncultured Pseudomonadota bacterium | reverse complement strand
TCATCCCACAGCCAGCTGGCGCGGAAGGCTTCGGGGTAGGCCTGCAATTCGTCGTGGCGGCGGTTCTGCTTGACGACGGCCTCGTACAAAGCTTCGGCGCAGAGCATGCCGGACTTCATTGCCGCGTGGCTGCCCTTGATGCGCGCGGCATTCAGCGTGCCGGCTTCGCAGCCGATGAGCGCGCCTCCGGGGAAGACCAGCTTGGGCAGGCTCAAGAGGCCGCCGGCGGTGATGGCGCGCGCGCCGTAGCCGATGCGCCTGCCGCCTTCGATGTGCGGGCGAATCGACGGGTGCGTTTTCCAGCGCTGCATTTCCTCGAACGGGCTGAGCCAGGGGTTCTGGTAATCCAGGCCGGTGACGAAGCCGAGCGTGACCTTGTTGCCTTCCAGGTGGTAGAGAAAACCGCCGCCGTAGGTGTGGGTGTCCATCGGCCAGCCGGCGGTATGTACGACATGGCCGGGCCTGGCTTTGGCGGGGTCGATTTCCCACAGCTCCTTGATGCCCAGCGCATAACTTTGCGGGTCTCTGCCGCTGTCCAGGCGGTAGCGCGCGATGACCTGTCTGCCCAGGTGGCCGCGTGCGCCTTCGGCAAAAATCGTATAGCGGCCATGCAGTTCCATGCCGAGCTGGAAGCCTGCGTGCGGTGCGCCGTCCTTACCGACGCCCAGGTTGCCGGTGGCTACGCCCAAGACCTTCCCGTCGGCGCCGAACAGCACTTCGGCGGCGGCGAAGCCGGGGAATATTTCGACGCCCAGCGCTTGCGCCTGTTCGGCCAGCCATTGGGTCACGGCACCCAGGCTGACGATGTAGTTGCCGCCGTTGTGCAGGCAGTCGGGCACGAAAAAATCGGGCGTGCGCCAGGCCTTGTGCTCGCCGAGCCACAGCACTTCGTCGCCGACCACGCGCTGGTTCAGCGGCGCGCCGCGCGTGCGCCAGTCGGGAAACAGCTCGGCCATCGCGCGCGGGTCGATCACCGCGCCCGACAGGATGTGCGCGCCGGGCTCCGAGCCCTTCTCGAGCACCACCACCGAGATTTCCTGGCCCTCGAAGGCCGCGAGCTGCTTCAGGCGAATCGCGCAGGCCAGGCCCGCAGGGCCGGCGCCGACCACCACCACGTCGTACGCCATCGCTTCGCGCGGGC
>CADEGZ010000204.1:0-1807 GCA_902827015.1 uncultured Pseudomonadota bacterium | reverse complement strand
CTGGGGCGTCATGGGCATCGGGGCAGTGGCGCAACGCCATCATTCTATGAGTGCGTGCTATCGTGAAGCCGGGTCTCAGTCAGGGGAAATATATGGCGTATCAAATCGACCTTTCCGGCCGCGTGGCCTTGATCACCGGCGCATCGAGCGGCCTGGGCGCGCAGTTCGCCAAGACGCTGTCGGCCGCCGGTTACGGCGTGGTGTTGGCCGCGCGCCGCATCGAGCGCCTGAAGACCCTGCGCGCCGAAATCGAAGCCAATGACGGCGACGCGCATGTGGTCGGCATGGACGTGACCGACATCGACAGCATCCGCGCGGCCGTGGCACATGCCGAAACGGAGATGGGCACGATCGACATCCTGGTCAACAACTCGGGCATCAGCATTGCCGGCAAGCTGACCGACGTGACCCCCGACGAGTACGACCAGGTGATGGCCACCAACACCCGCGGCGCGTTCTTCGTGGCGCAGGAAGTGGCCAAGCGCATGATCGCGCGCAGCAAGGGTGCGGCACCCGGCACCTTCACCGGCGGACGCATCGTCAACATCGCGTCGATGGCCGGCTTGCGCGTGTTGAGCCAGATCGGCGTCTACGCGATGAGCAAGGCGGCAGTGATCCACATGACCCGCGCGATGGCTTTGGAGTGGGGGCGCCACGGCATCAACGTCAATGCGATCTGCCCCGGCTACATCGACACCGAGATCAACCACCATCACTGGTCCACCGACGCGGGCCAGAAGCTGGTGCAGATGCTGCCGCGGCGCCGCCTGGGCAAGCCGCAGGACCTGGACAGCACGCTGCTGATGCTCTGCGCCAACGAGAGCCACTTCGTCAATGGCGCGGTGATCGCCGCGGACGACGGCTTCGGCGTCTGATGCGTGCGCTGACGCCGCTGGAAGCGCGCGTGCTCGGCGTGCTGGTGGAGAAGCAGGCCACGGTGCCGGACACCTACCCGCTGTCCCTCAATGCGCTGGTGGCGGGCTGCAATCAGAGGACTGCGCGCGACCCGGTGATGGCTGCCACCGACGCCGATGTGCTGACCGCGGTGGACGGGCTCAAGCACCTGTCGCTGGTGTTCGAGGGCAGCGGAAGTCGGGTGATCAAGTTCGAGCACAACGCGCCGCGCGTGCTGGGCCTGCCCGGGCAGTCGGTGGCGCTGCTGGCCACGCTGATGCTGCGCGGCCCCCAGACCTCGGCAGAGCTGCGCGTCAACAGCGAACGGCTGCATCGCTTCGCCGACATCTCCTCGGTGGAAGGCTTTCTCGAAGAGATGGCAGGCAAGGAGCCGCCTCGGGTGGTGCGGCTTGCCCGCGTCCCCGGAGCCCGGGAGGCGCGCTGGACACACCTGATGTGCGGCGAGGTGCCCGCCGCGCCCTCGAGCGCTGCGCCGGACACGCCCGACGCCGTGACGGCTGGCGAATGGGTGGCGATCAAGGCGGAGCAGGCGCGCCTGGCCAATCGCATCGAGTCGCTCGAAGCCCAGGTGCAGCGCCTGGTCCGGGACCTGGGCGTGGAGTGAGTGCCCGGTGCGATTCGAACTTCCTGCAGACCGCAAGCTGACCCACGAGATGGTGATTCCCGTGCGCTGGGGCGACATGGACGCGATGGGCCATGTCAACAACACCGTGTACTTCCGCTACATCGAGATCGCCCGCCTGGAATGGCTGTTTCGCGTCGGCGGGCCACCCGATCCGACGGGCACCGGGCCAGTCATCGTGAACGCGTTCTGCAATTTCTTGCGCCAGATCGAGTTCCCTGCGGAGTTGCTGGCAAGGCACTACGTGGCCAACCCCGGCCGCAGCACGTT
>CADEGZ010000203.1 GCA_902827015.1 uncultured Pseudomonadota bacterium | reverse complement strand
CTTTTCGTACAATCCAACCAAAACCGTATGGTGCATTCCACAGATGTGGTGTTAGTTGACTCAAAAAACGAAGAGGCCTCTCATCCTTTCAAAATAATTCCCAGTCTCTATTTAAAGATAGAAAATCACTTGCACTTTAAAGGTTATGGTTTAGATGGCATCATTGGAGGCAAACTTGCTATTGAAGAGCGACCCGATGGTCTCTTAGCGGGCAGTGGTCGATTAACTATTAAAGAAGGGAAATATCGACTACAAGGAGCAACACGTTATATCCATCATGGCCATCTCTTATTTCCACCTGGTACTTTATTAAACGATCCCATTTTAGATATTCGTATTTCTCAAAAGCGCGTCGGCGAACAACAAGAGGGAACCGATGTGGGTATTTACGTTCAAGGAACACTACAAAACCCTCTTCCTCATCTTTATTCGAGTTCAGAACTCCAAAATGCCGACATTTTATCTAGGCTCGGGTTTGGTAGCTCTGAAATTACTGGCACAGAAAATCAACGCCAAGTGCTAACTCAAACAGCATTTTTACTATCAGGAAATGCTAATCCATTTATTGACTTACTCCAAACAAATTTAGGTTTAGAAGAATTTAGTTTAGAATCACGAGAAACTAATAAAATTTCAACACAAGGGGGAACCGATACAGTATTTGTGCTAGGAAAATCCTTATCCAAGAAACTGTATTTACAATGCCTACAAAATGTTATGGAACCCGTCACCACCGTTAAGTTAAAATACTCTTTAAGTCCTTATTTTTCTACCAGTGTAGAAACAGGTACAGAAGGATTGGGAGGCGATATTACATTTTCTATGGAGAAAGATTGATGAGCCAAGATGAGCCACTTCAACACACACCCATGATTCAGCAGTACCTGCAAATCAAAGAAGAGCACCCCAACCATCTTCTTTTCTATCGAATGGGAGATTTTTATGAATTATTTTTTGAAGATGCAAAAAAGGCTGCTGATCTTTTAGACATTACGTTAACCACACGAGGACAATCCGCAGGTAACCCTATACCCATGGCAGGTGTCCCGCACCATTCTGCAGAAAGTTATATTGCAAAATTAGTGCATTTAGGTGAAACCATTGCCATTTGTGAACAGATAGGAGACCCTTCTAACAGTAAAGGACCCGTAGAAAGAAAAGTAGTACGTGTTTTAACACCTGGAACACTCACTGATGAAGCATTATTAGACGAAAAACAGGATAATTTGATTATAAGTCTTCATTTTCAAAGCCCTCATTTTGGAATTGCCTGCCTAGAACTTGCAAGCGGACGTTTCCATATATCTGAAGTGTTAAACAAAGATGCGTTAATGCACGAACTCGAACGGTTAAAGCCTGCCGAAATCTTAATTGACGAAGATTTTCCAAAAGACTTTAGTTTAAACAACAAAAATCCGATAAAAATAATTCCTAAAAACTATTTTACATTTAAATCTGCTATAGAAACTCTAACCAAACATTTTAAAGATAAAAATCCAAATTTTTTAGAAGAAAACCACCTTCCCACTGCCATTAGAGCCGCAGGTGCTTTATTACAATATGTTAAAGAAACCCAAAAGACGGAATTGCCTCACATCCATCAACTGAATATTGAATCTAATGAAACCATTGTTCAAATAGATGCAAACACCCGACGTAATCTCGAATTAACCCAAAATTTACAAGGAGAAAAAACACATACGCTGTTGTCGGTCATTGATAATACAACGACTTCCATGGGAAGTCGGCTATTAGCACGTTGGCTTCACAAACCACTTACCTGCCGTGTTATTTTAAACAAGAGACTAAATGCCATCAGTGTCTTACTTAAGGGTCAACATCATATCAGTTTACAAGAAGCCATAAAACCTATTGGTGACATGGAGCGGATCCTAACTAGAATTGCGCTATTATCTGCAAGACCTTACGACTTAACCCGCCTAAAAAATGCCTTAAAAGCCCTTCCTTATCTTAAATCTCTTACTCAAACTATTTCCGATCCACTGATAGGATCCCTTGCTAACCAACTTCAATTATTCCCTGATTTGTGTAAAATTTTAGAAAGCGCAATTATGGAAAACCCAGCCAACCATTTACGAGAAGGTGGTGTTATCGCTGACGGATTCGACAAAGAACTCGATGAATTGCGTGGCTTAAATGAAAATGCGGAAGATTTTTTAATTAAACTAGAAACCGAGCAGCGCCAAAAAACAGGCTTATCGAGTTTGAAAGTCGGGTTTAATCGTGTTCATGGCTATTATATCGAAATCAGCAGAGTTCAAGCAGAACATGCGCCCAAACATTACACTCGACGACAAACACTTAAAAATGCAGAGCGCTTTATTACACCGGAATTAAAAGAGTTTGAAGATAAAATACTTTCGAGCAGGGAGCGTGCACTTGTTCGCGAAAAGTATCTTTACGAAACACTTATGATACAAATACAAGGTTCTTTACTACAACTACAAAAAACTTCAGAAACCGTGGCAGAATTAGACGTGCTGGCCTGTCTTTCAGAACGAGCAGAAACTTTAAACTGGCACAAACCTGATCTCTTAGATTCTACTGAAGTACATATAGAAAGCGGACGACATCCCATTATTGAAAAAACACTCAATAAGCCTTTTGTCCCCAATAATCTTATATTAAATAAAACACGACGTATGCTTATGATTACTGGACCTAACATGGGAGGGAAATCCACTTATATGAGACAAACAGCATTAATAGTACTATTAGCACATATAGGCTGTTTTGTCCCTGCTAAAAAAGCCAAAATAGGAACCTTTGATAAAATTTTTACGCGGATCGGCGCACACGATTCCTTAAGCCAAGGTCATTCTACTTTTATGGTGGAAATGCTTGAAACTGCAAATATATTGCACCATGCAACACCAAAAAGCCTAATTTTGATTGACGAAATTGGAAGAGGAACAAGTACTTTCGACGGCCTGTCGCTCGCTTGGGCCATTCCTTATTACTAGTCTACAGAAATTAAACCCTTTACGTTATTTTCAA
>CADEGZ010000202.1 GCA_902827015.1 uncultured Pseudomonadota bacterium | reverse complement strand
TTTTCACTTAGATATTTAGGAAATTAAACTATTTTTATATTCAAATGAATTTTTGTAATAATCTTTTCATTACAGCTTTTTTGAGGCTCGAATAAATTTTTGGCTTTTTTCTGGAAGGGTGTCTAAGAAGGCTCGGTAGCTATCAATAGGCTCTTTTAAATCAGTGGGTAATTGTCTTGTGGAGAGCGTTGTATTGTTTCCAATGTACTTGGAGGCAATAAATTTTAAACTATTGGGTTCTGCTTGTTCAGTTTTGGGGGGTAAAAAGGTTTCTGAAAGGCGTTTAAGTAGCGTTAATTCTAAATATTTAAGTCTTAATTGTCTTACAAAGGTGAAGGTAAAATCTTTAGCAGTATAATCGGGACTATGATCGAAATATTCTTCAGTAAATATAACAGTCTCACAACAAAAATGCCTTAGTTGTGAGCATTCCGACACTCTTTTTAAAAGAGTATTAAAAAGATAAGCTGAGATTGAAGGGATGTTATTATCTGTAAAATTAAGATTTTGAAGTCTCCTTATTTGTGGGAAATAGCTACATAGATAGATAAAATCATTTGGCTTAAGAACGCCTAATGAATTTCTAGATAAGTTAAGAGTTTCTAATTGTGCACATGCAAGAAGCGCCGCACCAAGTTCTTTTATAGCTTCCATTGTCATCATGTAGAGATCACATTCAATCAGGTGTAAGGCTCTTAAGCTTCGGAAACAGCCTAATTGGCATAATTTTAAAAAAAATAAAAATTCTTTAGGGTGATCGGTACAATAAACACCTTCTATGGCAAGTTCTACAATATGTGGGTGTGCTTTAAGGTCGTAGCAAACTTTAATTAGGCTTTCTACACTTTTAACATGGATATAGCGCATTACTTTTCCATTAGTTGGATACTGAGGGCACAATACTAACATTTTTTTTGAACAAAACCATTTTAAAAGAAATAAAAATTTTTATATTTAATTTTGAACACTTTTTCGGTAAGGAATGGCACTATATTAACTTGGCTGGATGTGTTTAAAATAAGTCCAGAATTGTTTAGATATCTAAACAATTTTACAATGCCTCTTTAAAGCGGGCAAGAATTAATTGTTGGATTAATAACTTTATGTTTCTGGGGCAGAGGAATGAAGGTTACGCGAGTGAGAAAAATATCTCTAAAGAAATGTCAACAGTACTTGTTACCTCGGGCAATCGGGGCTCATAAGGGAGATTTTGGCCACGTATTAGTAGTTGGGGGCGATTATGGCATGGGAGGCGCTTGTCGCTTAGTGGGCGAAGCCGCCTTAAGAACGGGTGCTGGTTTGGTTTCAATTGCAACTCGTCCTCCGCATGCTTTTGCAATAATGGGCGCTTGCCCTGAGTTAATGTGTTGGGGAATCGAAAGGGCACAGGATCTTGATCCTTTATTAAAGCGAGCAACGATTGTTGCAATCGGGCCAGGATTGGGACAAGATCAATGGGGAAAAAGTTTATTTAAACGGGTACTGCAAACAGCTTTACCACTTGTGATAGATGCTGATGCGTTGAATCAACTTTCTTTAAATCCCAGAGCGCGAAAAAATTGGATTTTAACTCCGCATGTGGGAGAAGCCGCACGATTATTACAATGCGCTGTGTCTGAGATCCAAAGAAATAGAACACTCGCAATACAACGACTCCAAGCTCGTTATCAAGGGATCGCCGTATTAAAAGGTTCTGGAACTTTAGTGTTAGGTGCAGCAGGGGATGTACATCGTTGTGAAGCTGGAAATCCTGCCATGGCAACTGCCGGAATGGGGGATGTTTTAACAGGGATTATTGCGGCTTTAAATGCGCAAGGACTTTCCTTAGTAGAGGCAGCTTTATTAGGTGTATGCGTGCATGCAACAGCAGCAGACAAAGTAGCGCATACTGCTCGGATAACACGAGGTATGATTGCTCGTGATCTCTTTAAAAGTATTCAAGAATGTTTGAACCCATAGCAAAAACCATAATTTTAAAGGATGAAGTGGCAACAGAAGCAATTGGTGAGCGATTATCGGCATTGGTTAAATCACCGTTGGTTGTTTTTTTAGAGGGAGACTTAGGTGTCGGCAAAACCACGTTGGTACGAGGTTTCTTAAGGGGACTTGGATACCAAGGAAATGTTAAAAGTCCAACCTATACTTTAGTGGAAATATACCCGTTTGCAGAATGGGTCGTTTATCATTTTGATTTGTATCGTATTGCTCATCCAGAAGAGTTAGAATTTATTGGGATCAGAGAGTATTTTGAAGAAAAAACCATTGCGTTGGTGGAATGGCCGCAACAAGGAACGGGGTTTTTACCAGATGCTGATTTAAAACTGGGTTTAAAAGTTGTGGGGGAAGAAAGGGCACTTACACTAGAATTTTTAACAGAAAGATCGTATACCCTTTGCAATCAGATTTTAGGCTTAAGCCAGCACGAATTTTAAATGAGGAAGCAATCATGATAGTGATTAAACGTATTCATCAGTTACCTGTTTATTTGGCAAATCAAATTGCTGCAGGAGAGGTAATTGAGCGGCCTGCTTCTGTTTTAAAAGAGTTATTAGAGAATAGCCTAGATGCTAAAAGTACAGAGATAGAGGTTAATATAGAACGCGGTGGAATTGGGACGATTCGGGTGCAGGATAATGGTGTGGGGATCTGTAAAGAAGATCTAAAATTAGCGCTTTCCCCTCATGCAACCAGTAAAATAGAGTCTTTATCTGATTTAGAAGGAATTATTTCGTATGGCTTTAGAGGAGAAGCTTTAGCCAGTATTAGTGCGGTTTCTCGTTTACGGTTAAGTTCGGCTACAGAGAACCAGGAATTAGGATGGGGGATCCAAATGGATGGGCGAGATGCCGCTCCTGTACTAATGCCAGTTCCAAAGTATCTTGGAACTTTGATAGAAGTGCGTGATCTTTTTTATAATACGCCAGCACGGCGTAAATTTTTGCGCTCCGAAAAGACAGAAATGTCTTATTTAGACGAAGTGTTTAAACGAGTTGCTTTAAGCCAGCCGCAAGTAGCGTTTAAATTTTCACGAGAAAATCGCATACAA
>CADEGZ010000201.1 GCA_902827015.1 uncultured Pseudomonadota bacterium | reverse complement strand
AAAAATCAAATTGCTTAGTATTTTATGCCTCCTAAGCTTCAATATTGTTTGTTGTTGCATAACTTAAAGATAAAGATAGGTCAATGGTTAAGTTTCTTTGTATCGGTTCAGTTTTTTTATATCGGCTTCTTTAGGAAAGAATTTAGCACATGCTAAACAACTATAGCATCTCGTAGGATTGAATTTCCTTAACATTTAAACCGTTGCGATAATTGCTTCAATAACTCGGGTTGTGGAATGCCCTTCTTTTAAGCCTAAAATTTGTACTTTTCCACCTTGGCTTAATACAAACTGCGCACCCGGTAGTGCATTCACATCTTTATAGTCTCCCCCTTTCACTAACACATGTGGACAGATCCGTCTAATAAGGCGCTCTGGTGTGTCATCGCTAAAAGGAACTACCCAATCCACAGCTCTTAATCCTGCTAAAACACTCATTCGATTTTCCAACGTGTTAATAGGGCGCGTAGGACCTTTAAGTCTTACTACTGAAGCGTCATCATTCACAGCCACTACAATCCTATCGCCTAAGTGTCTAGCTTGCTCTAGGTACATAACATGCCCAGAATGCAAAATATCAAAGCATCCATTGGTAAATACGATCCGTTCTCCTTTGGCTTTGCTCATGCGGATCGCGCCCAACAAGGCTTCTTCCTGCATCATACCCAATGGCAACGTTTGTTCTTTATTTAACGCCAACTCTAACTCGTGTGCCGAAACAGTGGCTGCACCCAATTTACCCACAACAATTCCCGCTGCAACATTGCCTAACGTAGCTGCTTTTACCAAATCCATACCCGATGCAATTGCTGAGGCAAGTACTGCAATCACGGTATCGCCAGCACCCGTAACATCATGTACTTCACGCGCTAATGCAGGAATATGTGTGGCCTCGCCATTTGCTAAAATAACAGATAATCCGTGTTCTGAACGTGTAATCACCAGTGCTTCCATATCATATTGAGACAACAAGCGCTGAGCTTTTTCTACCAGAACATCCACTTTTTCACACGATCCAACCACCGCTTCAAATTCTTTTAAATTTGGCGTTAAAACACTTGCCCCTCGATAGACTGAAAAGTCTAAAGATTTAGGATCAACCACAACAGGGATCCCTCTTTCTCTCGCTTTTGCAATTAAATTTACTGAATTTGATAATGTTCCTTTACCATAATCCGACAAAATCACCATGTTAACGTTATCCAACGCTCTCTTATAATTTTCTTCTAATGATAAAGTGGTATGTAAAGAATTCAAAAAAGGTTTTTCCATATCAAGACGAATCATTTGCTGATTACGGCTTAAAACTCGTAACTTAGTAATAGTGGCGTGATCAAAAACCCTATCAAACTGATGTTTGAGCTCTTGTTTAACCAATAACTGCTCTAAAGTAAAAGCCGCTTGATCATCACCTACTAAGCCTAGTAAATAGGGATCAGCCCCTAAAGCTGCCACCCCTAAGGCCACATTGGCAGCACCGCCAGGACGTTCATCAACGCGATTCACATGAACAACCGGGACTGGCGCTTCTGGAGAAATGCGCGATGTGCCTCCATGCCAATATTGATCTAACATTACATCGCCTATAATAAGAACCTTTGCTTTGCCAAAATTAAAACTTTGAAATTCCATAAAAGTACCCGTTACAACTCATATTGATTTAAACCTTTTTCTGCACACAATTGCATACTTTTTTGTCTATTTTTTAGCAATAACCAATTATCCCGCTCTTTTGTTCTATCATTTTCAGGATGCCAAAGATGGAACACCGGAATATAAAATCGAGCGCTTTTATGCCGCACTTTCGAACGCAACAAGCGAATCACAAGATCAGAGTCTTCATAACCCCATCCCGTAAAATTTTCTTCCCAGCCATTAACCTGCAGCAAATCAGCCTTCCAAACTCCTAAATTACACCCTTTAGCCCCTTGCCAATGCGTGTTCGATTTTAAACGTGGCCAACCTGCTGGTAGCGATAAAATTGGAAAAATTCGATTACAATGACCATATAAACGAGCAACACACCAACGCCATAATGACCACTGGTGTAATGGTAAAGTTTCAGACAATACAGTTACAGTAAACTCACGATTTAATAACACACGATTACCCACTACAAAAGTCTTCAATTCTGCTAACTGCAAGTGACGCTCTATAAAGTTTTCTCGAGGAATACAATCGCCATCTAAAAAAAGAATATAATCTCCCTCTGCTGCTAAAATCGCCTTATTCCTAATGGCTGCAACTCTAAAACCTTCATCAGGTTGCCAAATGTGTAATATTGGGATCGTCGTTCGTTTCTTAAACCCACGGATCAATTTGGCTGTTTCTTCACTTGAACCATCATCAGCCACAACAATTTCAAATAAATGCGAACTTTTTTGTTCCGCCAACGCACAAAGAACTGCTTGCAAAGCATAAGGCCAATTATAAGTGGTTACAATAACAGAAATCTTTGTAGGAATACTCATGAGAAACCTCCTTTATAACTCATAACATTCCTATTTTCTTGACGTTCCAAGTTCAAATAAGCATAAGACAAGGAACGACTGCCTCTTGTCGTTTTTAAGTTAAGTGCACCAAAACAAAATGCAGTTAGTGCAACAAAAAAATAACCAGAAGTAAAATCCATTAGCCAAGAGTTTGCAAAACACCCAAGTATCATTGCACTTAATACTCCTTGCACCAACCATCTTTCTGGTTTGGGAAGAGAATAGCTATTTTTTAAAATAACCCAAAATAAACCTAAAAATACCAATAATCCAACCACACCCACCTGTAATAAGATGTTTAAGTATTCATTATGAGGATTGCGTGTAATTATTAATTCATTCACGGTAGCATGCTTTGCATAGGCTTCTTTAAAACTCCCAGTTCCAAAGCCAAACCAAATACGTTGTTTTGATAAACTCCAAGTTTGCTTTATAAACTCCAAACGAGCTCCCACAGAAGTGTTGGTTTGCCCGACTTGATAAAGTTGTACATTATCAAATGCCGCTAAAACGCGATTTCGGAAAGGCGTAGAATAAGTAAATGCCACACCCACTAACAAAATT
>CADEGZ010000200.1 GCA_902827015.1 uncultured Pseudomonadota bacterium | reverse complement strand
CATCCCCATCATTCTCATTCTGATTCACATCATCATACAAAGAAAAGAAAGCATAAACAAAAATAAATTAATATTTCTAAACATTTAAAAATAATAATATAAGAGATGAATTGCGTTGATATTATCCAGGATCAATAAAAATATCACAGATCAATTACTAGATAGACGTTGTAGCGACAAGATAGTAACGTCATCTGGCAATTCTCTTTTATTCTGTAACCCTAATTTCTCTATATAATGCTGAATTGAACCTTGCCCTTCTTCAGCCATAGATAATAATAACTTTTCCTTATTTTCCATGTCCTTTTCAGGTAAAATTTCGGCAATTCCATCCGAAAACATGAGCAATTTTACATTATTACCCAATTTGACAGTAAAACGCGGATAGGTGGCTTGTTTCATAATTCCCACTGGAAACCCTTTCCCTTCCAAAAATCGAGCTTTACCATCTTCTAATAAAACAGGGTTGGGATAATGGCCCCCAATACAATAGGTAAATTGGTTTTCCACTAAATTAATAACGCCGTAGATTGCAGTTAAATACTTACCCAATTTAGCGGCATGAATTTCTCCGCCTATTTTTGTTAATAATTTATCGGGCTCTAATATCAAATTATCCTGGCCAGCTTGATAACGTCCCAACACTTGGCCCATAATACTTTTTAATAAAACAGTAACGAACGCTGAAGAAGCACCATGACCAGAAACATCGGCAATATAAAACCCAAATTCATTATCATTGATCCTAAAATAATCCACAAAATCGCCGCTGAGATATAAAGAAGGCGCGACATTGTGGCTAAAATGATAGTCGCCAAATGAAATTCCTTGTTCCGGCAACAAGCGCATTTGTACACTACGCCCTGCTTCTTGATCCTGTTCCAGAATATCTAAATTCTTTTTTAAAGCCTGATTGGCAAGCTCGATTTCTCGACGATAAATTCTGTTTTCTTCAATTAACCGGGATCGTTCCAATGCTCTGCAAGCAGCATGTTCTAATACCGGCAATTGTACGATGGGCTTGGTTAAATAATCCCAAGCACCAATTCGGAGTGCTTGAATAACATCATCCAATCCCCCAGGCTCTGATATTACAACCACTGGCATCTCAGGAAACTCTTTTGTTAACGTCTTTAAAACCTCTAAACCGCCCAGTACGGGCATTTGTAGATCTGTTACCACGATATTTGGTTTTTCTTCCCTAAAAACCTTTAAACCCACCTCGCCATTCTCAGCTTCAATCAATGTAAAACCATTATCTTCAAAATAATCTTTCACACTTTGGCGCAGTGTTGCATCATCATCAATGAATAAAATTTTTGCTGTTTGAGGAAATTGCATCATAGAGTTTACTCAGGCGGTCCTTGTAGTGATTCCTTTAAACCACTGGTGGTGGCTGTTTTATCTTCACCATTAATTTCATATTTACGATGTTGGAGGTAAGCATCTCGAACAAAAACATATTCATCCACTGCTCCACTCATAATGGACTCTGTCTTTAACAATGAAGTTCTGGTATCAATAAAACTTGCCAGCAATATACGATTGCGCCATTTAACCGATTTTAAATAAGCGGGGATCCCCATGTAATAGGTTCCTAAACGACCTATACCATCTCTAAAAGTACTAGGGCCTAAAAAAGGTAATACAACATAGCTTGAATCTTTATACCCCCAACGTGCTAAAGTGATGCCAAAATCCTGATGGCTTCTCGCCAATCCTCCACTTTGGGCAACGTCTAATAACCCCCCAATTCCCCACGTACTATTTAATATCAAACGTGCCATATCTTTACGAGCAAGAGAAAAATTGCCTTGCAGGATATCGTTACCAATATTCGGAATCTCTTGTAAGTTGTGAAAAAAATTACTGACCAAATTTCGTATAGGTGCTGGAACTAATGCTTCATAGAGACGTGCCGTAGGTTTAATTACCACCCGATCTGCAGTTTTATTAAACCCGTAAACGGCCCTATTGATGCACTCAAATTGATCAGGAGAGGTAGGACTCCCACAGCCACTTAAGCAACTAAGTACCATAGAAAAACCACAAACTCTTAAGTGTTGTAACATTTTTTTTTCAACATACTATTCAGTTTAAGACAGTTCTAAGGATCCTACCAGTAAACCGACTTTAAATAGTAGGTAAAAAAATGCCCTACTTGTAGTAGGGCATTAACCTTAAAGCGCGTTTGTTAAAGGAGATTAAAATACCACGCTGAAACGTAAGCCAAAGATGTCTAGCTGACGCTTAACAACAGGCTGCTGTCCTACTACTGCAGTTGGTGCTAACCCCGTTGGTGTATTAGCAACTCCATTAACTGTTGCTGTACCGGTAGGTCTAATGTTAGCTCGAATATAATTCGCTGCAACTCGAACATTTTCATTAACAAACCAATTCACACCAACTGTTGTATTGTGCTGGCTACCACCGTAAATATTTTTATTGTTTAGGTTAATGTAGCTATAGCGAGCTGCAATTTCCCACGCACCGCATTTGTTTGCAGGCTTAGGATTTCTCAGAGTTCCACTTATAAAGTCATAACCCCGAGATTCACCCGTTAGCATATAACCACCTTCTACGTGCCAGCCATGGAAGCGTGGGTTACCAGCCGTTGCTGCATTAGTAATAGTTGGTACTCGTTGCACATCGCTATGATAGTATTCACCTTCAATAAATGCTGGCCCTAAAATAGCAAGTGCTTCACCCGTTACTACACTATAACTTCTCGCTCTTAAACCTGGGTTAAGCGCTGTACCATTACCTGAGCCCGTACTTACCAAGGCACTGGTATTTCGAGCTATAGCTTCTGGCTGTGTAGAAAACAATGCTGCTTGATAAGCAGGAACACCACCTACAGTTGCATTGTTCACAGATTGGTATCGACCTATTGCTCCAACATGAAATACAGTATCGTCTGTATGCATAGGTACAAACGTTAAACGTACGTTTCCACCTAAGCGATCCGAACGCCCAGTATTACCAAAGTTAGTTGTGTTTTGCTGATTAGGATGATAAGCAGAAGAACTTAATACAAACATATCTAAAACGCTAACA
>CADEGZ010000199.1 GCA_902827015.1 uncultured Pseudomonadota bacterium | reverse complement strand
TTAGCAAATATCTTATGTTATAGTCTCAGCTCCTTCATTTTTTTTCTCAAAGTATTTCTATTAATACCTAATATCTTAGAAGCTTTGATTTGAACACCATTTGTATGGCTAATAGTTTTTCTAATAAGAGCTCTTTCAACTTCTCTTACCACTCTTTCGTATAAACCGGTCTCAGGAGATTTGCCTTCGTGCATTTCAAAAAATTTATCGATTTTTACTTCAATCGCATCAATGATCGACTTATATTCCCTATCTCTCATAAAAATAACTTAGTGTTAAATAGAACTATAAAATTCTTGAATTTTTTCTTTTATCACATCGGCATTGACAGTCCGATTAATAAAAGCCCTAAACTCGCTAGAATTGGGGAGTCCACTACTATACCAACCCAAATGCTTTCTAGCCAGTTTTACTCCAGCATCCATACCATAGTAATTTATCATATCATCATAATGATTTAAGACAATTACTAGCTGCTCTTTTAGGGGCGGATCAGGTAATTTTTTGCCAGTTTTTAAAAAATGGGCAACCTGTGAAATAAGCCATGGTTTGCCGTAAGCACCTCGCCCGATCATTATACCGTCAGCGCCAGATTTATTTAGAGCTTCTTTAGCAGAATCGAAACACACTATATCACCATTCGCCACCACAGGAATTTTTATTGATTTTTTTACGTAAGATATAAATTCCCAATCTGCTTTTCCTGAGTAAAACTGACATCTGGTCCTACCGTGTACCGTGACCATTTTTATACCGGCATCCTCGGCTATTTTTGCAATAATGGGAGCATTTTTTGTATTATCATCCCATCCGGTTCTCATTTTCAGAGTAACCGGAATTTTTACCGCTTTCACTGTAGAATACAATATTTCAGCTGCTAATTTTTCATCTTTCATCAAAGCTGAACCGGAATATCCACCTACAACTTTCTTTGCAGGACAACCGAAATTTAAGTCAATGATTTTAGCACCCATGTCCTCATTCATTCTAGCAGAATCGGCTATAACCTTAGGCTCACAACCAGCCAACTGAACACAAGCACCAGTTGCATCATCATGCAATATAGCAGATTTCTTCATGGATTGGTGAGATTGGACAATCATAGCCCTACTTGCTATCATTTCCGAAACAACAAGACCAGCACCAAAGTGTTTAACTAATTTCCTATACGGCAAGTCAGTCACTCCGGACATTGGAGCAAGTATTACTGGACTTGATAACTCAATATTGTCAATATAAATTGTCACTTCTAATTTTATTTTCGGAAAAAACTCAATCTTATAGCATAGGTAAAGCATAAAATCATCAAATAATTCACCCCTTTGTTAAGAAATAAAATCAGATAGACCAATCGCTTGGCAAACTTTATTATAGGAAACACTGGAGTTTATCAAATTGATAAAAAATAAAACCATTATGAATAAACAAACAATATTAATTACTGGAGCTACCAGTGGCCTTGGCTATGAGATCGCTATGCAATATGCCACGCCACATGTTAGATTAATACTAGTCGGAAGAAACGTTTATCAGCTAAATAAAATAGCTAATTTATGCAACCTCAGAGGAGCTCAAACTCATCTACTTGCCCTAGATATAAGAGAGAAAAAAGCACTAACCGACCATTTAACAGATTTTTGTAACCAATACGGAATTGATATTGTAGTTGCTTGTGCAGGTGTTTCCGCTGGAACTTTACAAGGGCCAGAGAGCCCCTCTCAAGTTCAAACAATATTTGATACTAATATTAACGGCGTCCTGAACACAATAATGCCTATAATACCGCACATGATTAAAAGAAGAAAAGGAAATATAGTTATTATTAGCTCAATGGCAGGGTTAATTGGCCTTTCCAGTGCTCCTTCGTACTCCGCCAGTAAAGCATGTATAAGGGTTTTTGGAGAAGCGTTAAGAGGATACCTAAAACAATATAACGTTCATACAACCGTTGTTATCCCAGGTTATATCAAAACTCCAATGACTGAAGTTAATAATTTCCCTATGCCTTTTATAATTTCGGCAGAGAAAGCCGCTCAAAAAATAATTAAAGGGGTTAGCAATAATAAGGGAGTAATAGCTTTTCCAACCACTATTTATCTTCTTCTTAAATGTTTTAACGCCTTGCCCAATCAACTAATAGATTATATCAACTCCAAAATCCCGGGGAAACCGGCTTTTGAAAATAATGAACTTAAAGAAGACGATCAATAAACTCTAGAATCTACAGTTGCTATTTATTGAAAAAGTTATTCCTACTGCTTTTGAGTGTTTTTCTTCCATACATAATACAGAACGAGTACGCCGACTAAAACCAGGAAAATGATATTAGCTTGTTTTAAGTACTTCTTTATCAAGTGCTCATTTTCCCCGATAACATAACCTAATGATATTAAAACAGCACACCAGATAGTCCCCCCAAGTAAAGTGTATAGGCAAAAAGGTTTTAAATCCATTTTCGCAAGACCCGCAGGAAATGAGATAAAATGCTTGACTCCTGGTAAAAATCTACCAGTAAAAACTGATATTGCCCCGTGGCTAGCAAAAAACTTTTCTATTTTTTCCAATTTAGATTGATTGATAAAAAAGTACTTACCTTTATTCGTAAATAATTTCCTTCCAAAAAAATATGCAATATAATAATTCGCCAGTGAACCTCCTAGAGTTCCAATACTGCTTACCACCAGGACTAATAATCCATGCATTTCTCCCTTGTGTACAAGGTATCCGGCCGGAATTAAGGTAATCTCTGCTGGTATTGGTATAAAAGTGCTTTCAACAAATGTCATGATAAATATACCTAGATAACCTAGGCTTTCGACAAACCAAACAATCTCAAGAAAAATCTCATACATTACTATTTATACAACCCTTATTTAGATAAGTTAAGTTAACGTTTTTTAAAATTTGATTATAAGTTGGCAATTTAAAAATACTAGTGCAAAAAGCTTATAACTTAAAATTCTGCATCCATAACTCAAAGTAAACTACAAATCAAAAAGTAATCTTTCCAGATTTTCAATAGCGTTTTTTACTTTAACCAAGAAAGTTACCGCATCCTTACCGTCAATTATTCTGT
>CADEGZ010000198.1 GCA_902827015.1 uncultured Pseudomonadota bacterium | reverse complement strand
ATCATAAAAGTATTTGAAAGCAAAAGTAATACTACAGTTTTAAAATAAACAGGCACGTTGGTTAAATACCTTTAGAAGCAGAGAATCGATTTTTTAAATAGTAAACATTATTCATTCGAATATTTTGGATTTTATTTAAAATATCACTTGTTTCAAGTGCGATATCCATTTTGCTTGGATAGTTCATTTCATACAACTCAGTTCTTGGGTGTTTTTTGCGATATGCTTCAACAACTAACCAATAAAGATGTTGAGCATAAGCATCTAACGTTTCAGGTTCTTTTAATTGTTGGGTTAACTCTTGATTAGGTAGTGTATTATCTAAATTGTATATGTAAATATAAATTAGTGCATCTATCACATCACAAGTTACTTGATAAGGAAGAGAGGGTAAATAGGGATCTAAAATGCGATATACCATTTCGAATAAAGATTCTAAAATCGATGCGCTGTCTTCTTTTTCCTCTAATTCACTGGGGTTAAATAAAAGAGAAAGATTAAAATAAATCATAGCTTGATCTAACAAGATGGTAGGAGTTTTTTGAATAGGACAACGTTGATAATGTTGTTCATATAACAATCCTAAACAGGTATAAATATCTGCCAATAAAGGAAATATACGAAGCGTTTCTGTTCTAAAAGCAGTAAGAAGTGCAATTCGGAATGCTTCTTTTGCCTCTTCAAAATGGTGTGACAAAGCAAGGCCTGCAATTTGATGTGCATATGCTTCTGTAATTAAAACATCATCGTCGTAGTTAGAAATTTTTGCTAAATGTTCTAATGATTTATTAATATAGAAGAGTGAGTGGGGCAATTCTGTTTTGTCTGTGATCTGTTCGTTTACAATAAGATCGGCAATAGAAATGGCAGATTGTGCAAGCAATAAACGATCTTCATCATCTAGTTGAGTTGCGCTTTTATTTTCTTCTAATACAAAAATAACTTGGTTGTAGTCTTCTATGGCCAAAGTAAAAGTATTTTTTTCTTCTAATAATTCTGCACGTTTGAAATAAGCGTGAGCAATTTGCGAATTCCAATTGTCTTTTCGTTTATTCATGTTGATTTTTTTCAATAAGGCAATGGCGGCATTTATGTGCATTTTATTTTGGTTTGTAGAAATATTTTGCAACGTTGCCAGGGTATAATGGGCTGCTGCTAACATTGCTTTTTGTTCTTCATTAGTATTTTTAATTTCTTTAAATAAACGAATAAATTTTTGTGCGGCTAGAACAGGAAACGTAAATGCAAAGCTTTTTTTGTTTTTCCGTTTTTCAAGGTTTATCATTGCCTGCCCCAAGTTAAATAACTCATATTCCAAGCCATTGATCCCTTATAACCATTCAAGAGAGAATAAAGGGTTTTTAAAAAAGCTATGGTAAGGTGTCTTCGTGCAATTAACAACCCTTAAAGATTTTTTACATTGGGCTTCGAATATTTTTAAAAAGGCAAACTTGTATTATGGTCATGGTACAAATAACGCCTGGGACGAAGCCATAGCATTAGCCCTACACGTTTTAGGGCTGTCCCCAAACTTAAACGCTAAGGTCATGCAACGGGTGCTTACTTTAAAAGAAAAAGAGGCACTAGAAAAATTAGTAAACTACCGGGTCCAAACACGAATACCAGTTCCTTATCTAACTCAAGAAGCCTGGTTTGCACACCTTAAGTTTTATGTAGATGAGCGAGTAATCATTCCTCGCTCACCGTTAGGAGAACTTATTTTGAAGGGGTTTAAACCCTGGTTAGGAAAACAGTCAGTGTGTCGGATCCTTGATCTTTGTACGGGCAGCGGTTGTTTGGCAATTGCCTGCGCTGATGTTTTTAAACAAGCTAAAGTCGATGCTGTCGATATTTCCGAAGATGCCCTTATGGTAGCAGAGAAAAATGTTGCTTTGCATAAGTGCGAAGAGCGGGTTAGCTTATTTCATTCAGATCTCTTTAATGCTTGTTCTAGAAAGCAGTATGATATTATTATTAGCAACCCCCCTTATGTAAGTGTTCAAGAAATGCAAACTTTGCCTCCTGAATATCGATGGGAGCCAAAAGTCGCACTTGCAGCAGGCACAGATGGTTTGCAAGTAGTGAAAGCAATTTTGCGAGAAGCGCCTAATTATTTAACTGAAAAAGGGCTACTGTTCGTTGAAGTTGGGAGTGCAGCACATGAATTGCAATTACAATATCCCCAAGTTCCTTTTACCTGGTTGGAATTCGAGCGGGGTGGAGAAGGGGTATTTTTATTAACAGCGGAGGATAAAGCACATTGGGCGGTTTTTTAGCATTATTAGGCTGTGTTTTTTTAGTTTGGATCCTATATCGCGGAATAAAAGGCAATCAAGAAGCTTTCTCTAAGGAAAATCTAAATCGCAGTTTTATGACAATGGGAGTTTTAGCCTTGCTTTTGATCGGTATTGTAGGTTTGGTATTGATGTTATTACGTCATTAAAAGGAAAAAAATGCGTCATCAAAAATTCGATATTGCTGTTTTAGGCGCTACTGGTGCGGTAGGAGAAACGATTATTTCAATCTTAGAAGAAAGAGAATTTCCAATAGGGAAGTTGTATCCCCTAGCGAGTCATCGCTCAGAAGGTAAAACAGTGCTTTTTAAAAAAAAGCCCTTGTTGGTAGAAGATGTAGAACACTTTGATTTTTCAAAAGTACAGATTGGCCTTTTCTCTGCGGGTTCTAAGGTCTCGGCACTTTATGCGCCTAAAGCGGCAGCTACAGGTTGTGTGGTGGTTGATAATACTTCAGAATTTCGTTTAGAAGATGATGTCCCTTTGGTTATACCAGAAGTGAATCCAGAACGCATTGAAGATTATCGTTATCAAGGTATTATAGCGAATCCCAATTGTGCTGCGATTCAAATGTTGGTTGCATTAAAGCCGCTTTACGATGCAGTTGGTATTAATCGTATTAATGTTTCCACCTATCAGTCTGTTTCTGGCACAGGAAAAGCGGCAATTAACGAATTGGCAAGCCAAGTTGGAGAACTGCTTAATGGCAGAACGGTTGAACCGACGGTTTATCCTAAACAGATTGCTTTTAATATATTGCCCCACATTGATAAGTTTTTGGAAAATGGTTATACCCGGGAAGAAATGAAGATATTTTGGGAAACCCAAAAAATCTTAAATGACCCTTTAA
>CADEGZ010000197.1 GCA_902827015.1 uncultured Pseudomonadota bacterium | reverse complement strand
TAGAAGTACTTGTTGCATTATTGATATTATCAATAGGTATTTTGGGGGCGAGTAGAATGCTTTTAGAGAGTACTGCTTGTTATCAAAAGGCAGAATGGCGTGAAAAAGTGGTTACAATCGGGTGGTCCATTGCTGATTCTTTACTAGCGGATCAAAGTGAACAAACATTGGCGGTTAAAACGCAGTATTGGCAGGAAAAATTGAATGCCACTTTACCTGGAAATGTATTGACTATCAATCGTGAGAATTTAGAAGGTAAATGTTTTTACACTGTTCGTATTTCTTTCATTGCAGATCTGACCAAAATATTCGAATTACGCGTATACCTTGCACAGCAGGTATAAGTTTAATAACCATCTTATTTAGTATGACATTAGGATTTGTAATTGTTTTAGGTGCTGTTCAATGGTATCAAATACTGAAAAAGACATTCATTGTTCAAAGAGAAAAAAGACAGAATTTAAATATAGGGCGCACCGCTTTACAGTTTTTAATGAGCGATCTAAGTACCAGTGGATATCGGGGATGTAGGACATTTGATGATAATTTTCCGATACGTCGTCTTTTTGCAAGTTTTTCAGGGTCGGCACGTTTTTTTAAAATAGACAGAAAAGTATTTGGGTTTAATGCAACACCTGGAAATTGTCAGGGAAGAGTGCCGGAAAAGATTTGTAAAAGAATTAAAGAAAATTCTGATGTGTTGGTTATTTATAATATTCCTAAGGCCATTTATTTTTTAAAACAAGATATGAAAAAAAATGATGAGGTTCTTTATACCAAAGGGAATCATCAAATTCGCAAAGGCTCAATCGCATTAATTTCGGATTGTTTTCAAGGGGAATTGTTTATTGCAGAGGAGGTTGAAAATCAAAAAATTTTTCATCGAAAAACAATTCAAACTAATTTGACCGATAGCTTTAATAAATTATATAAAAAAGGTAGTGAAATAACCGAACTGCAAACAGTGGCTTATTATCTTGGGACTCCCTTTCGCTTCGAAAAAGATTTAGGGGTTTATGCCTTGTACAGAGATGATTTATTTCATGAAGCAGAGGAAATATTAGATAATATTGTAGGTTTTCAAGTAGAGTTTGGTATTTTAATACCCCCAGATACTTTTCAATATAAAACTGCATCATTGATAAACGATGATCAATGGAAATTGGTGCGGACAGTACGTTTAAGAATAGAAACCAAAAGTTCTTTAAAAACAAAACCTGCAAAAGAATTACAAAATGATGGAGTGTGGGGATATGAATTTTCGATATGAAAATGGGGTTGTTTTAATTCTGGCACTCATATTTTTAGCGGCAATTTCTTATTTGTCACTTCATATGATGATAAAAAGCCTATTGGTTGTTAAAACCGTCGCGGGATTTGAAAAGCAATTATTGACTTGGATTGAGGCGAAAAATCAATTGTTGATGATGGAATCTGCAATACAAAAAGATCCTCAATTTCATCAGGATAGAGTAGTGGCTTTTGTGCCGGATCATTTGGAATTTGGGTGTGAAGAGGGTGTTCAGATTTTCAAAGTTGAAGAGTCGTTTTTGCAAAGTTTTGTTGCTGTGCGTTGGTGATGTATTTACATAAATTGAAAAAGGTTGTATTGTTGTGTTACTTAATTCTTATTATGGATCTTGTGTTTTCTAAACCAGTTTTAACCATGGCCTCGCCAGTTTGGGATGAAAATACTAAGATCTTAGTTGGGAATTGCGTTCGTGATTTTATGCAAGCCAAAGAAAATATTGCGAATCGTTGCTTGCGGTTACAAGAGAAATATTCTGAGGTTTTAGATTTGATCCATGTGGATGTTCCAAAATCAAAAACTTTGGATGGCTTGAGTGATTATAAAACGTTTAGTTTGAAAAATAAAAACCGGCCTGCAGTATTATTTATGTTATCAAATAAAGGGCCTTCTAACGTGGGGATATTGTATCAACTCAACGTTAAGACCGGTCAAGAAATGAATACTTTTGTTTTGCCAATGCCTGTACAGAGTGGCACATTAGTTCAAGCAGATGTTTTTTATGAAAATGATTGGCGTAGTGTACTTGTATTAACTGCAACAGGTTACAGTGGTCAGAGAAGTGTCGTGTTGCTCTTTGATATTACCGATCCACAAAAGTCGTTACAACCTTTTTTAAGTTTCACTGAAAGTGAGCTATCTCTCGTTACAGTGAGACCAGTTATATTACGTTTGAGCAATGGTCAGTTTGGTATTGCAATGGGCGGGCATTTAAAAAAACGGGGGCTCTTGCATATTATTTTATTAGAAAATCCTAAATTTCCTTTAAGCTTTGAATTAAATGATAAGGCTTTATCTTTCTTAACAGCAGTTGATATTTACCAGCAAGCTGTTGCGGATAAAATTTATTTGTCTGATGGTGAACATTTGTGGGTGATTAATATCGCTTTCTTTAACCAATTTCATCTGAAGTTATTAACAAACGTCAAGGCGTTAAATGCTTTGATTGTTGTACCCAATATAGAAACTGAAGGGCTTCGATTGTATTTTTTAGGGAGTACTTTGGAAGCACAAGGCCTTTTTATGATTGAAGATCCTTCAAAACCAATTTCTTCCGTTGGTACGCCCATTCTCATTCATAAAGGAGATTATGCTGCGTTGTTTATGCGATTTGGTCGGCTTTTGGTTGTGCCTAAGGCAGTGCGGCAAGCACCGTTGCTATTGGCATTGCCTTCGCATGATATTGTGCCCGTTGTGCAACAAGCAATTTATTCTTTGCCTTCTTTATTGGAAGAAGTGTTTTTAAGTAAGTTGTTATGGGATCCTAAAGAACGTTGCGAGGTTTTGCTAACCTTAAACTTAAGTTGTCAACTTACTATTTTTAGGCTCGATTCTCGTGAAAACCAATATGGTAGAATAATGTGGCGTAAGAAAAATTATGACATTGAACGCGAGTAAGGCATGGTACAAGGCCACTCTAAAAGATATTGACATGTTGCCATAAAGGCAGTAAGGTTAAATTTAATGTCGAATTGTGGCATTTATCTAAAAGATCTGCTAGCATCAACACGATAGCAGACTTATCACGAATATGTGGATCAATAAAAATTGGGTTCTTAGAACCTTAACGCGTGTTTAGTTAGGAGAAAGTGTTCATGAAGAAGCGTTCAACAAAATTGAAATGGTTAGGGCTTACTCTGGCAAGCTTATGGGCGGTTTTTCC
>CADEGZ010000196.1 GCA_902827015.1 uncultured Pseudomonadota bacterium | reverse complement strand
GTCTAACAATAAATTCAGCAATTTCTAAATAGCTAACCCCTTTAAATGCATCATCACCATCAGAATGCTGAAGTAATGTCATTGCAGAAGAAAAATGAAGCCTTTCACCAATTTCTGTTCGATCAAATCTTTTACTAAGAAAAGTATGATGTTGACTATTAAATTTCTCAGATTTTGCATCAGATACTGTAATTCCAGCTCGTTTCGCAAGCTTATAAATTACCATTTCCCAGGCTCCAATATCATATTCATCATTGCCACTCGGAAATTTTGCAATCCACAAATGATTATACTCATCAACAATACTTGCTTTCGGACGAGCCCCTCCTAGAGAACCTCCTGGTGCAATTAATATCTGCAACCATTTGGTATAGAGGGGTTTTTCTTCCGCATCTTGTTTCTCAATTTCTAAACTAGCATATTCTAAGTCCCGTAATGAAACCCAAGGTGGTGCAGCAAGTGCCTTACTATCATTAAGAAAAGGTCCTTCTGGATCAGTGCGAAAACGAAGAGCCCCGATGCGATGTTCATCATAAACGCCTAAAAGATAATCTGACTTTAAAAGCTTTCGTTCGGGACGATTTTCTTGGCGTGCAAGTAATGCTTCTCGTCGATCCATTAAAAATCTACCCCAACGATCAGGAGAAGAATCTAAAAAGATCCCAAAATTTTCCTGTTCAAGTGGTGGGTATTGTGGTCCTTGGAATAAGAGTAGAGATGGATCCAAAGTTCTGCTTTGGTTGCTTTTGAGCCAATCATGATCATATCCAAATGAAAATATTTCTTTACCCCTTACAATTGTCGTTTGTAAAATTCCCATTAAAATAGGTTGTGGTAAACCTAGCCAGTGTGCGTGAATCTCTATCTGATGTCTTTGGATTTTATTCATTGTTTCTCTTTTTAACTAAACGACGTGCTCGTGAAGCTCTTGCCTTAGTAGGCAAGCCTGCGTCCTGAAGTTTACGACCCAATACATCATCGCGGCCAATTAACCTTAAATCTTTATCAAGACCTAAACAAAAGAGAACGTTAACATATGAGCCAAAGGTTACATTTGGATCCCCTTTTTCTATAGCTCGCAATGTATTCCGAGCAATTCCTGCACGTTCTGCTACTAATGCCTCAGACCATTTCCGACGTAAACGTGCTAAGCGTATATTTTCACCTACTTCCAACAAGCTTTGTTGAATCGACGGAAAAATAACATTTCTTTCTCTACCCATAATGTTCAATACTTTAATCAATAAAATGAATATTGTTCATACTATTGAACATAATAGCAAACAATGAAGTTTAATACCACTCGCAAGATGGCTTTCCACGAAGAAGGCTATCGGCAAACTTAAAATACTGATTTAAAAGTCAGCTAATGAATGTAAGAAGGTGAACACCTTTGATCGCTAGAAAGCTTAAATTTTATACCACATGGAATGCAAATTGCGTTCCTTAAGGGCAAATAATCTCCACCTCTTTAAAAGCCAATATGCCTTACAATCGCTAAATTTTCTGGGCCTGAATCTTTCCTGATTCGAGGCTCACCCCCCCTCCCCTAAAGGCGACATCCAAAACCCAATGCAACGAATTCTCTACCCAGTGCCTTCGCAACAGTAGCCAGTGATTTTTTAGCGTCTTTTTCAAGGGAAGTAATGTAAAAACGAGTGTCTTCAGTCGCCTGCTCCTATGCGTCGCTAATTTCATAAGCATTTAAAGGCATCCTGCCAATAAATGTTCTTCAAAAGCGCGACGTTCTTACCCTGTTCCTGCGATTAGGTTGAAGTTTAAAAAAGCCATAAAATATTCTACCGTTAATCTGATATTTTATACAGGCCATTTAAATATATAGTAAAGACACGTTTTGAAGTACGGTGGGTATAGACTACAATGTAAAGAGCAAGTGGAGTAGAGCGAACTAAAAGAGCTGCGTAATGATCAAAAAATAATAGAATTAATTGGTAAATTAAAGGTTTTTAATTCATGTTTTATTGCAATAGTACCTTAAAGCAAGATAGTAAAGGTTTTAGTCTGATAGAAGTGATGGTTGTAATAGCAATAATAGGTATATTAGCTTCTTTAGCAGTGCCGAGCTACTTAACCTATCTAAAAAAATCAAAAACTGCTCAAGCCCTGCCTTTTTTAGAATCCTTCCAATCTCAAATCCAATCTTATTATATGATGAATGGCGCCTTCCCTAACCAACTTAGCAATGGATGCCCAAAAAATAGTTCTTTTCCAATAACTGTGGGGGGGATGGGGGCCATGGGGTATTCTACAAATGCTAATCATGCGTGGATATCCGTAAATATTACTGAGATGCAAACCGGAGTATATGGATGGTTTTCTTTAGGCGTTACCGTTAATAATGGAGTGTTTAGCTGGACGTGTGGGGCGTGGGATTCCACTTATTATAATCCCAGTTATATACCTGCTTCTTGCTCAACACAGCTTTCGACACTAATGGGCGGCGGACCTTTTTGGCAGTCCAATTAACAAGCGTGTGCAAAATTTCGGCTGCCGATGGTATAAGAGAACGTATTATAAGGCAAGTTATATGAAGTTTAGATGCGATTGTCCTGGGGATAAGACAAGATCTAAATTATAAAATAAATTATTCTTTTTACACTGCATTACCTTCTTTTTGAATTGTTTCCATTTTGGAAACAGTTGGTTTTTGCCCAAGTTCCCCAGAATTAAGGATATTTTTAACATGTTTAAAAAACTGCATTAAAATTATTTCGTTGATTTTTAAGGAAATTTATACAGCCTCAGATTTGTTGGGACAAGCTTGGATCATAAAATGGCGGAGAGGGTGACCTTCGCACTTTGGCAGGAAAGCCCAGTGATTTGTGGATTTTATTTTTCTTTAAATTACCATGTACCCCCACCTATACCCCCATTACTTGCTAATAACTTAAGATTCTAAGAATGGATCGTTCGATCCGAACTTCTCTATAGCTTTTTTATTGAGGTCATTTCTAGTCAAACTTACAGCTTGTAATTCTTTTGAAAAAGCATCAAATTTTTTAGTAAGTTTTAGAAAAGAATCAATCACGAGTTCAGTTAATCTTCCAGCATGAAACATACTTAACCAAGCATGATTAATAGAGCGTTCATCGGTGTAAGGTCCAATTAAAAACTCAAATATCTTCCCTTTTACAATTACATCCTGCATTTTAGGCGCTGAGTGTTTCATCAAACATAATTGTTTATAAACCTT
>CADEGZ010000195.1 GCA_902827015.1 uncultured Pseudomonadota bacterium | reverse complement strand
ATTTGAGCCCGTTCTGACCGACGAAAGCAAGCCACTCTCATTTCGAAAGCAAGCCGCTACATATAAGTAATCCCTCGTAGAACAATTTTTTAGTGTAGAAATCTTGACCGTTAACAAAGTAATGGTTATAAGCCTTTAAATATATGCCATCCGTAATTACTATATCGTACGAATAATCCGTGTCGAAATGGTCGTCATGATTAGTCGTTATCTCTAAAAAAGTATTCTTAACATTAGCGGCAATAAAACATTCCGGGAGATCATTGTTTAAATATTTCTTTTTAAGCCGTTTCCTTAACTCTAACGTATCCTTGAATCTGGTAGCTGCCCCGGTAGGGTAGTTATCATGATGGCAGTAAATATAAATGGATATATTCCTATAATTATCTGCATATCTTATTTGATAAGTTGCTCTTGTACTCATAATCTTTTACCCCTTTATTCTACTGAATTATTATCAATAAGCTTTTTAATTTCTTTGACACCCCTCGTTAAATGTTGCCTCAACAACGTAATTTGATACTTCCTGTTAGTCTTATCGGTAGTAACGATGCTGATTTGATTAATCGGGTTCATTATTTCCTGCTGTATTTGTGTGTTCATTTTTTTGTCTCCTTTATTTACCTTGTATTTATATTATATATTGTCAAGCGCCAGTTATACTGGTCCACCCTAGCGTCAATCAAAATGGTCCACTTACATTAATCATCTTCCATTTTTTTGTTATCCTCCACTTTAAATTTTGGTGTAAAATTTTTACGATAAGATTCTCCTTCTAATACAACCCTATATGCTTTATTCACAATTCTATCTAAAGCAGCATTTGCCATAACTGGGTCATAAAACAATTCAATCCATTTTTCAATCTTCCTGTTTGTCGTAATTATCAAACTCGATTTGATATGAGTTAATGCTATTAAATCATATAAATCTGAAGATTGTTCTGCCGATAATGGCTTTAAACCAAAATCGTCTAAAATAAGTAAGTCAAATTTTGAATAATATTTAAATAGCTTATCATGAGTCTCATCAGCTCTTGCTCGATAAAATTCATTAATTAATTCATTGGTGGCAACAAACTTAACTTTCTGATTTTTCTGGCAGGCAAGCATACCAAGTGCTTGAGATAAATGAGTCTTACCTGTACCAACCGGACCCATAATAATAATATGGTTCTTTTCTTTGATAAATTTGCCCGTCATAAGATCATTAATCGCATGTTTAACATTAAGCGAATAACGTTGAATATTAAAACTTTCAAAGGTTTTTAATTCTTCAAACTTGGCATGATCAATACGTCTTTTTAATGCTTGCTTTTCTAAACTCTCCAATTCATCTTGAAACAAGATTGTTAGAAGTTCTTCGTAAGACATAGTAGCATCTCTTGCTTGCTTCAAACGACTTTCCAATGTCTCTATGATTCCAGACAATTTAAGAGATTTAACTAAATCCATTAGTTGCATTTCATTATGCATAGTTAACCCTCATATCAGAAACATATTCCTCAGAAGATCTAACATATGCACTCTCATCAGGATTTTTAGGTTTATCTATAGAGAGGTGATTGGTTTTTATTTTATCTAACCCATTAGATAAAATATTGGATAATGAGTTGTAATTATAATTATCATAACTACTCGCACGTAGACAAGCTGCCTCTAATCTCTTCTTACTATATTTTTCAGCTAATCTTAAAATTGCTTGTGCCTTCCGTAAACCAACCCTTGTACCAGCTTTAACACAGTACTGAATAATTTTATGTGTTGCAACTCCTATTGCTTCTGCTGATTCTAAACAAATAGCTGGAGTATTTTCAAGATAATATAATGCTGACTCAGGATAATCTTTTGAGTCAGTTATCCATTGCCCTTTGCCATAATCTCTTGGATGAGTTTTAATAATTTTATGTTTATAATAAGCTGATATTGTTTTAAGACCAATACGTACATTAATTTCCTTACCAATATGACGTGTTGGCACTGAATAAAAATTACCTTTTACAACAAAATGATGATCTCGATGAACCTTTGCAACACTCCACTCTGGCATATCAAAAGAAGTTGATGGTAGATAAAGTAATCGATCTTTTTCCTCTTGATTAAAAACATCAATTGGTTTCTTTCCTATGCTACTACAAATACGATGAGAGATCTCAGACCGGCACCATTTTGCTGCTGCAATATTTGCACAACTAACATCAGAGTAGCTTTTTCCGGCGATCAATTGTTCTTTAACGATTCTTACCGAACGTTCAACCTTTCCTTTGTGTTCAGGTTTATAGGTTTTTGCAGGATCAATTGCAAAACCATAAAATCTAGATAATTCTGAGTATGTTTCGTTTAATGTGGGATCATAGATATCAGGTTTAATAACCCCAGCTTTTAAATTGTCTAAAATAATTCTAGCTGGAACCCCACCAAAAAACTGGAATGCATTAATATGAATTTGAGCCCATGTTATCTGATCTTGGGTAAAAACAAACTCAACATATCGATAGCGACTATGTGATAAAGTCATTACAAAGGCATAAGTCTTACGAGATTTACCTGATTTATCTTTCATCATGCCGACATAACCAAAATCTACTTGCCCCTCTTTGCCTGGCTCTGTTAGCAAGTGTACAGTATATTTTGGTAATTCTGGAAAATGCTTTTGAATAAAACGATTAATACTACGTTCACTGACAACAATACCTTCTGCTGTCAGTAACCGCTGAACTTGAGTATGAGTCATATTAGACTCACTGAGCCAGTTCTTAATCAGATCCTTATTCTCTAGAAGTGAAGTCATGGCGGTGGCTTTGCTGCTATTAGTTGTCTGGTACAAAGATTTCTCAGTTTTAATTGCTATTTCTTGTAATTCTTTATCATTAACTCCAGTACTATAACCATGCGCTCTGGCTAATTGTATATATTTTCTAATTGTAGTCCTTGATATCTTAAAAGCCTTAGCAATGTTTCTACTACTAACCTTTTTTGTATGCTGGTATAACACCTCTCTTACTGTAGTCATTTTATGTATCCTCATTAAATATTAATCTCACATTAGTTTAATAAAACTTTATTAAACTAACTGGTTCTTGGTTATTTTTAAAGTGGACCATTTACTTGGCGGAAGGGTGGGTCAGTATAACTGGCGGAAAACCTCTCCTAGTGGATCAGTATAGCTGGCGCTCGACATTTTTATAAAGTGATATGATTCCATCACTAGCATTAATCGAATAAAGCCTTTTCT
>CADEGZ010000194.1 GCA_902827015.1 uncultured Pseudomonadota bacterium | reverse complement strand
AAAAACACCTAATCTATACGCAACACTGTTATTTTCTTTTACTTTCCTAAGGGTTTGTAGTCCTGGAGGAGGTGGGTTTCTAAAAGCAGTTAATTTAGTAGTATTTTCCCAAATTACTGTTGCACGCACACCCCAATTTTCGCAGAACATATGCTCAAGGCCACCCCCTAAGCGAAGGAGCGATTTTCTTTTTGCAAAGACCGGCATAGTACTACTCGTAGGAAAAGAAGCAACAGGAATTTCATTAGTGCCAATGTTGTTGACAATTTGAGAATCGTAGGCGTGGATCATATTACTAACAAGATTGACTTTTAATTGAGCAACGCCCACCAATCCAATCATTTTTAAACGATATTCTTCAGAAATTGGAAAGGAACCTATTAAATTGGCGTGTGGGCCTTTAACTTGTGCTGTAGAAGTATATTGGAATGAATAACCCGCTGGTATAACAGCTCCCGCTGGTATTTCACCTGCGTTTAAGAAAGTAGTTCGAGTTTTTCTGACAGTTGATTCATAACCGACTTCTACTCCAATATAATCATTCAACTTAATACCCGCGAATACATTGCCTTGAGGGTAATCATGCTTGAATAGGTTATCTCCGAGCCCTCCGTTAAAATTCATATGGCGCCATTGTGCGTCTGCGCCTACATAAGGCGTAAAGCCCCATTGATTTTCGGCTGTAACCGCTGAGGCAGCTAACATCACAACTGACGTAGCCAATAAAGCTAATTTTTTGTTCACTTAACTTTCTCCTATAATCTCTATTCCTGTTTATATACCCTTTGCACTTCGTATATTACAAATGAGTATATGTGGCTTTGTTATCTGAATAACCGCAGTTAAACAAAGCCATTTGAGGTATTTAACCATAATCTATTATGAGTGTATAGCGTCCTTTCAACTGTGCAACTATTTTTTACTCTATGCAGATTGTAAATACTTCTGGTAGTATTTCATTACTTTGTAAAATCCATTTCGAAAAAAGACCCATTACAAAAGTATAGCAGGACAAAAAGGAGAGTGTTTGCATGAGTGCCGACGAAATGGACACAGGACGTCGACGGTTTTTAACGGCTACAGCTTCTGTTATTGGGGGTATTGGTGCCGTATGCGCGGCTTTTCCTTTCCTTGCTTCTTGGACACCTAGCATAAGAGCACGTGCTTTAGGTGCGCCTATTGATGTTGACATCAGTAAGATTGAACCAGGCCAGAAAATTACTGTTGCGTGGCGAGGCCAACCGATTTTTATTGTGCATCGTACACGAGAAGAATTAGATGGTTTAACAATAGTGGCAGAACATTTAAGAGATCCTTTATCTCAAGAGTCTGTTCAACCTACCTATGCAGATAATATTTATCGTTCCATTAAACCAGATATTTTAGTCCTTATCGGTATTTGTACCCATTTAGGTTGTGTTCCGCTTTATAAACCAGAGGTAGGATCTGTAGAAACTGGATGGGAAGGGGGGTTCTTTTGTCCTTGTCATGGCTCTAAATATGATATGGCAGGCCGTGTTTATAAGGGTGTTCCAGCCCCTCTTAATTTGCCAGTGCCGCCTTATCAATATATCAATGATACCCTGATTCGTGTAGGGGATGATGGCCAACAAGGAACAGGAGCAGCATAATGCAATGGGTAATGCGCTTTTTAAGAGAATGGGTGGATCATCGATTTCCTCTAACAAAATTATGGAATGAACATTTAGCACATTATTATGCTCCAAAAAACTTTAATTTTTGGTATTACTTTGGATCTCTAGCTCTCTTTGTTTTAGCCAATCAGATTATAACGGGTATTTGGTTAACGATGAATTATACCCCGACTGCAGAAGGGGCTTTTGATTCTGTAGAATATATTATGAGAGAGGTTCCTTGGGGATGGCTTTTACGTTACTTGCATTCTACAGGCGCTTCTTTTTTCTTTATTGTTGTTTATTTGCATATGTTTAGAGGCATGCTCTATGGCTCTTATAAAAGTCCTCGGGAATTAGTATGGCTTTTGGGTATGCTTATTTTCCTTTGCTTAATGGCGGAAGCATTTTTTGGTTATTTGTTGCCATGGGGCAATATGTCGTTTTGGGGCGCTCAAGTTATTACCTCGTTATTTGGTGCGATCCCATATTTCGGTGAATGGTTAATAGAATGGATAAGAGGGGATTATAATGTTACGGGTGTCACTTTAAATCGTTTTTTTGCTTTACATGTTATTGCAATGCCGTTGGTTTTTGTGGGACTGGTTGTATTTCATATTTTGGCGTTACATGAAGTCGGATCTAATAATCCGGATGGCATTGAAATTAAGAAGCATAAAGATAAACGCGGAATTCCTTTGGATGGTATTCCTTTTCATCCATATTATACAGTTAAGGATTTAATGGGATTAGCCGTTTTTTTGATTATTTTTTGTGCAGTTATTTTTTTTGCACCTGAGATGGGAGGATATTTTTTAGAACATCCTAATTTTGAACCCGCGGATCCATTAAAAACACCACCTCATATTGCTCCTGTTTGGTACATGACACCTTATTATGCAATGCTTCGTGCGATTCCTGATAAATTATTGGGAGTCTGTACGATGGGAGCCTCTATTGTTGTTTGGTTCTTTTTGCCATGGTTAGATAGGAGCTCGGTTAAATCAATTCGATATCGAGGATTTTTCTATAAGGGGGCTCTTGCTTTATTTGTGATAAGTTTTATTAGTTTAGGGTACTTAGGGGCAAACCCACCCACACCTTTGTTTGTTTTAATGGCAAGAGTTTTTACGGTTATTTATTTCTTATTTTTCTTATTAATGCCTATTTATACAACATTAGATAAAGTAAAAGTCGTGCCAGAAAGAGTGAGAGATTAATGAAAAAAAGAAAGGGGTTATGGTTGTTTTTATGGACATTAATATTGACTCTTCAGTTTGGATCAATAACAGCAGACGAAAACGAGATAAAACTTGATAAGGCGCGTATAGACTTAACAGATCTCCCTTCTTTACAACGAGGTGCACAGTTGTTTATGAACCATTGTTCTGGTTGTCATAGCCTTAAGTATGTGCGATACAGTACGTTGGCAAAAGAAATTGGTATTGTAGATTCATCAGGACATGTCTTGGAACAAGCTGTTAAAGATAACCTAATGTTTAATGGTGATAAAATATCCGATACTATTCAAAGTGCAATGACTAAAGAAGAAGGGGCAGCATGGTTTGGTGTGGCGGCTCAGGATTTGTCTTTAGTGGCACGTTTTCG
>CADEGZ010000193.1 GCA_902827015.1 uncultured Pseudomonadota bacterium | reverse complement strand
AGCACGGGTTTATTTCAACTTTATGCGGCATTCTCCAAAACTCCCATCAGGCCAGTTATTCTCCCTGAAAATCAAATGGAAGTTTTAAATTTAATGCAAAAGTGGGAAAAAATTCACAAAAAGCATCTTGAAGTTAAAGCGCGTATTCCCAGTTGGTCTTTAATTGCAGACATTTGTGCTGATTCGCAAGAAGTAGGGTTTTTACCAGATTTTTTAGCAAAAAAAGTTGGGTTGCATCCTGTTTCTTGGCAGCCAAAACCTTGTTCTTACCGAATTTTAGCTTTACATCGTGCCGCGGGAGAAACATTTAAAACACGTCTTAATAAGCTTATAAATGAGTGCTACAAGATTTTTACAAGTTAAATATTTCCATACTATTTAAATACGTGGCGTGATGTTTATATATTTAATTGCCCGGTTAATAGCAATCACGAAGCGGATTTACATAGGTGTTAATGATTCTTGGTAATAATTTAACATAATATACATTATACGAAACAAGAAGTATGCGATAGTCAATCAGTAAACTAATACCTAGTGCTTATTGAAATCTTATAAGTTATCTTTCGTTATCGCCCTTTAACTAGGCGTAGGCGTTTTCTTTTCTTTTTCATTATGGCTATGAGATAATTCTAACCCGGGTAACGTTACACGAACAGGGATATGTGGCGGTGTAGGAATAGATGAATGTTGATTATGAGGTGGTTGTGAGTTTGTAGTTGCTAACCCACCTAATGTTCTAGGTATCTGAGATCTAGCAATAAACGAAGTTAATAAGGCAGAGGTTGCGATAGGTGCTGCTTCATAACCTGCCCTTTTAAACTGTATAGGGGTATGGCTTGAAGCTTTTAATTCACTTAGTGTTACGCGAGCAGGGATACGTGGTGTAGGAATAGCAGACACATTTGATTCTGCACTTGGTTTATTAAAGCTAGGATCATATAAAAAAGTTACCGGTGCTACATGAGTCGTCAAGCTACTGCTATTTGTAGCGAGTGTTACATCCCCTTCTACTTTCTCTAATTCTTTGCTTAATTCTTCAAACCTCTCTTGATGGCTTTTTGTTTCGCCAAAATTCAAGTTATTGGGTGATAATTTACTAAGACCACTGTTTTGAATCGTAGTGGGGGGTAATTCATTTAAAAAAATTAGACATTTTTGTAAGCATTCTTCCAGTAGTTTATAGCGATTTGGGTCACTGCCTCTTTTCAACAAATCTTCAACGGATAATCGGATCCGTTCTAGTCTGCCAAAAAGTTCTTTACATCGCTTTTTATTTTCTTCAGAAATTTCCGTTTGCTCATATATAGTTTTAGCAGTTGTATAAACATTATTTAATAATTCTGTTAATGGCATATTAAAAACTCCTACATAAGTAACCCCCATATAGGATACTATTGCGAATTTTTTGTCAATGGGTGTTCCAACATATGCAAAATATTACAAACAATAGAAGTTATTCAATTGGCAAATTGACTTACCTCAATAATTATAGATACCATTAAGGGTTATTTTTTCTAATTGGAGGTTAGAATGGCGGCCCCAAGCGCAATTATAGGAAACATTCTTCAAGCTGCACGTTCCCCTAAAAATGTATTTATTATAGGATCAGGCAATGTTGCTAAATTCTGTCTTTCAAGCTTAGTAACGGCAAGTTTAGGGGTTGGCAATTCTTTAAATGTAACACTATATAACCCTAATCAAGCACATGCAGAAGGAATAATTCTGGATGTAGAAAGCAGTAGCGCACATCGTCTCTCTAACCCAACAAAATATCCACATGAGACATTAACTTTTTCAGCCACAAATGATTTAGCAAAAATGTGTGGTGCACATCTTATTATTATTGTTGCTGGAAAATTTCCTAGCCAAGAGGAATTAGAAGCAGCAAGAAAAAAAGGAATTGATCGAGAAATCCAGGCAATTACTAATTATTCAGATATGGCGACCTTTGCAGAAGCCGTTAAGCAGTATAGTTCGAACGCTTTTGTACTTATTGTGACTAATCCTGTAGATTATTTCACAAAAAAATTCCAACAATTAGCAAACCACGATCCCCAAAGAATAATGGGCTTTGGAGGTGCATTAGATAGTATTCGATTTGCACGTTGTTTAAAACTTAAATTAGCTTTAGAAGAAGAAATAAACATGCAAAGTTTTACTGGTTACATGGTAAGTTACCATAACCAAAGTATGTTTTTATTATCAGATAGTGTAACAATTAATGGTTTGTCTGTTGATGAATTTACAGCATCTCAAGAAGGTCTTCTTTCTAAACAAAAGTTGGAGGCACACATTCAAACTGCAATTGAAGAGACACGCTCCTATGGAGCAACTGTTTCTCGGCTAAACAAAGGAGGAGCAGGCGCTGCTATTGCTGCTGGAAATTTATTGGCTGAATTTATTTGTAGTTATTGTTTTGAAAGGCAATTACCACTAAGAGCACCTTTTACTATGTTTATTCCTGAAGATTCAGAAGCAGGAAAATTTTATGGAATAAAAAATAGTTATTTCAGTCTTCCTGTTATAGTTGCCAATGGTGAAATAATGGTATTGTGTGAAAATAAATTTAACGGTCTCGAAGAAACGCTTCGAGATTCTTCAATTCGAAATTTTTATGGTACAGTCTTAAGATTAGACACCATTATTCAACTAGAAAGACTTCCGATGGCTCCGATGCTATCAGGTAAAGATGATTTCTCGGCAACATTGATTCCACATTATGATCAAAAAATCAATAAAGAAAATCTTGAGCCTATCCCTGCTCAGCACCTTGTTGCAGCAGGGCCTACCCTCGCCCCTTCCTCTTTTGTCAATGTTATTCCAAATACTAAATGAAAATAACATAATACAAGGATAAGGATAGCCAATGGTTAGCTATCTTTCAAATTTAGTAGCAGCAAACTACAGAGTCTCAAAAAGGTTCTCTTTTGACAGCCAGGCGCACGAAGTATATAGATAATATGAACATGTAGAATTAGGATAGATATTATTTTTGAAATCAAGACTTTTTAGGAAAAGCGATGTTAAAATCGGCCTTATCTTTATTAATAATATTAATCTTTTCTATTTCTGGGCTTTACCTGCTATTGAATAATCAGAAATTTGAAGAAAAAATTAGGCAAGAAATCCCTTCTTTTGTAATTTCATTACGGCCAGAACGATGGCAATCTTTTCAAATACGATGGAAAGCAGCTTCAAAAGAAAACCATAAAAAAGGGTTTTGCAATTTTCTTAAGCTTCAAAAATGGCCCGCTACAGATGGGCGTAATATTGCATTGAATGATCCACGTTGGGTTCATCAGC
>CADEGZ010000192.1 GCA_902827015.1 uncultured Pseudomonadota bacterium | reverse complement strand
CGACGAGATCGGCGGACTGCCAGATCTGATCGTCGCCCCGGATCTCTCTGACGCGGTCCGTCGACACTTTCGCCAGTAGAGCAACCTCGTCAACAAACCCCTCGCTCATCGGATCGTCAAGGAGACGTAGGATGTAGTCCCGCACGCTCCCGCTGGTTCGACGATCGAGGGTCGTTCGCATCGCTTCTGCTTCTTGCCGTCCTTCGCTAGGATGTCAGCGGGCGTCGGGTTGCGCCACTGATCCGGACCGTTCTTCAAAATCGCGTCGATGATAGCGGATGCCTCGCGATGATGGATGTCCGATCGAAGACCACGACGGTGCAGAATCGCAGTGACCTTGGGAGTCGGATAGCCGAGCTTCTGCCGACGGATCGCTTCGTTGATCATCTTGCGCGCGGCTTGCTCCGGGACGTCAGGGGGCGGCGTCAGCCGAAGCGACTCCATCTCAGCCAGCGTCTTCGCCTTGGCACGCGGGCCGACCATATCGTCTGGATCAAGGCAGCCAAACGGGTCGATGCGACGTACGCGATACTCGGCTTCGGCGCGGACCTTCTTAGCCCGCATCTCGTCGCGTAGCCTCTCCTCGCGTTGACGCGTTGCCTTAGCTTCCTCGGCAGCGCTGAGCGCCTCGGAGGCGGGCATTCCCTCACCGGTGAGCCGCTTCGCTTCCCTGACCACGTCATCGTCGAGATCTTTGCCGCCGAGAACGTCGATCGGGTTGACGAGCTTGTGACGGCCCGCTTGTTCCGGAACGAAGTCAAGAACGAGGCAGTTTTCTTTGCCCGGCGCTAGGCGTGTTCCGCGTCCGATCATTTGTGCATACAGAGCGCGCGACTTCGTGGGGCGAGCAATAGCCACGCACGACGTGCTCGGAGCGTCCCAGCCCTCAGTCAGAATCGCGCAGTTGACCAGAAACTGGACACGCCCCGCGGCGTACTCAGAAAGCGCATCGTCCCGCTCTGACTTGGCGGTGTTCCCGTCAATCGCCCGGATTGGCGATGACGTATAGCCACGAAGCACCGACGCAAGATGATGCGAGCTTGCGACGTTCGGCATGAACACGACCGTTTGCCGATCGCCGGCTTCACGAACCAACGGGATAGCGATCGAATGAAGGTGCTCCTCGGACTCCATCAACTCGGCTAGTTCACCTGCGTTCAAATCTCCCGCGGTAGTCCGGACGTGCGATAGGTCTAGGCCACCGATCACGATCTCGCGCGACTGTAGATCGCACAGGTATCCGTCCGCGATGCCTTGCAAGATCTCATACTGGAAGGCGACGGTATCGAACACCTGAAACAGGCCGAGCTTGTCGCCTCGGTCTGGCGTCGCAGTAACGCCGAGAATTTTCGCATGATCAAAGTAGGCAAGCACATCACGATACGATCGTGCTAATGCGTGATGCGCTTCGTCGACAATGATCGTGTCGAAGTCGCTCGGCTTGAAAAACTTGGAGAGCCGATCGGAGTGCATCGTTTGGATCGATCCGACGACCACTTGATCGTCGGCGCCCCAAAGCGATCGGACCTGCGCACGTTGCTGCGCTTGCTCACGACCAACGCGCAGCCCGGTGTTTTCGGAAATCGTCGTCACGGCCTGATCAAGCAGTTCGGACCGATGCGCAAGCCACAGTGTGCGACCGAATGGCGCCCGACGATGGATGATTTCGGCACCCATCCTGGACTTCCCAGTTCCGGTCGCGGCAACCAAAAGGGTTGATCGAACACGCGTCCACTCGTCGACGATCGCATCGCATGCTGCGAGCTGGTAATCGCGAAGCGGCTTCACGACATGCCTCGCTCGATCGCCTTGGCATCGCCGCGGGTGACCCACCCATGGCCAGCGCATGACTTGCACGATCCGCCAGCGCCAGAACACGTCGGACAGTCGACTGGAGCGCCAGAGCGAAGAAGCGATTCAGCGCGTGACAGCGCATCAAAAGCGCCATTGTGCGCGAGGTGGCTTCCACGGAAAGCCGTACGCATCCGCGATGCGACAAGCCGGATGTGGTCCGCGTACTCGTCCACCTCTGCGCGTTTTGGGACATCCGGTAGCGGATCTGGTTCGATCGGGCGCACCTGAGGAACCGCAGGGATCTGAACTGGCACGATCTCGGCTGGGCCAAAATCGTCGTCATCTTCCGTGGCGACCTGAACGGGAACATCCGGCGAGCGCTTCGGCTTCGTTGACGGCTGCAACCTACCCACGGAATCTTTACGTTTTCCGGTAGACGTGTCATTGAATGACACGTCGTCTCGTCGCGTTCGACTCACGAAGTCGTGCGAGACGTTGCACTTCCTAGCGATCTCTCGATCGCTCCACGAGGACCACTCCGGGTCGCTGAGAAGCCTGGTCACATCGTGACGCTTGTCGGCGTTCGTTCGACGAACCCCGTGAGTTCCGTTGGCGCCACAGCTTGCCAGGATCGCATCCCGGATTGTCCCCTCTCCAACGATCCGGCAACGAACCGCCTCGGTATTGGCCGATCGGAAAGCGGTACCTCGGTGGAACCCGTCCACAACGTATGGAACGCCTGCGACCAGAACCACGTCCAGCGGAGGAAACTCGGCACCATCCAAGATCGCGGATACGTACTCCTCGATCGTTTCGTGATGGATGGTTGCGCGCGGTTGACACGCTGGGTCTAGAACGATCGCGCTGGGCGCGAAACTCCGAACGTCCATATTGTAGCACCTTCCGCACGCCCTCGTTAGAAGCGCCCCGCCGTCGATTTGCGCAACGACGGCGGGGCTGGAGGTGCGTGACATTCAGACGGTATCACGAACTGTGGCGGATCGCAAGCAACCCCAACGAAACCCTCGCATCCCGAAGCCGGCAGCGGGGAGCGTCACGCATCACGACGCCTTCCGAACCGGGCTTGGCGGCGGCGAGTGATGGAGCGCGTCGGTGACCGCTGCGATCATCGTCTCGCCCTCTCCATACGTCACTGCGCCATTCGACCACATCGCATGAGCAACGCAGACGTCGGTCCTCGTGACGAGCGGATCTTCGTCGCTCGGCTTGTGCGATGCGTGGACCTGCGTGACGTAGACTTTCACTGCAAACCTCCATGCGGCCGATTCCCAACGTCACCGTACTTCTCGACCTGGACGCGCCCGATCGCATCTTCTAGCGCCGCCTTGGCCCGGTACAGCCGCCGTAGCGCCGAGTCACGATCGTTGACGCCGAGGTCGTACAGAGCGCCGCCGCTGTGCTCGGCAGCGGTCCGGACCGTGGACATGTTGTACGGAAGGTGGGTCATTTTTGAACAGGCATCACGATCAGAACGTGATCGCTCGAATCGACC
>CADEGZ010000191.1 GCA_902827015.1 uncultured Pseudomonadota bacterium | reverse complement strand
CAAATGTTGGTGGTTTTACACGGGGATCAAATTAAAAAGATCTATACCATTTCGACAAGCAAACGAGGGATTGGCCAAAGAGCAAATACTTTTCAAACCCCTCAAGGGTTACATCGAATCAATGAAAAAATTGGGCAGGGAGTCCCTCCTTATGGGATCTTTCACCGCCGACAATATGTGGGAGCAGCTTGGCAACGCCAACCCAGAAATCAACACTTCAAAGACTACATTACAACACGGATCTTAAGACTCGAAGGCTTACAACCAGGTTTTAATAAAGGCCGAGATCGATGGGGGAAGATTGTAGATAGTGAGACACGAGCTATCTACATTCATGGAACCACGATGGAATGGAAATTAGGGGCACCCAGTACCAAAGGGTGCGTACACATGAGTGCTAAGGATGTTATTAATTTGTTTAACGAAGTACCCATAGGAACCTTGGTTTGGATAAATTAAATTATCAAGTTTTTTGAAAATCTCCCGCCTTTCGACGGGAGATCCGATCCTTCTTATTACTTAGAACCCTTGACTGTAATTGTAGATTCCACCTTTGTAACGCCTTCAACAGATTCTGCCAATTTTGCAGCATTTTTTGATTCTTCAGCACTTTTAAGCGTTCCGCTTAAATAAACAACGCCACCTTTTGTTTCAACTTTAACACTTGTAACAGAACTTAGCTTATCACCAAAAAGCTTTTCCCTAACAAATGCACCTTTTACTTTTCCTGTAATAATTGCATCGGTGAGCGGCTGTGCACTCGCTTCCATTTTTAGACCTACAGCATCAACATTCTTAACACCAGGTGTTGAAGCAGCGAGTTCCACCACTTGCGTTGCTTCCAATTCTGTCTTAACACTCCCAGCCAATGTGACCACACCTTCTTTGGTCGCTACACTAACTGCTAAAGAATGAACAACCTTGTCAGCTAACATTTTTGCTTTAATTTTAGTAGTTATCATAGAATCATCTATGATTGCCGCGGCCTTCGACTCCGCCACAACTTGTAAGCTACTGATTACCATTAAAACTGATGAAACAAACAGAGTAAATTTTCTAGCTATCATACGCCACCTTCCCTAATCCTAATAAACTTTAATCGTTTTTAGTGTAACAACATCATTATCCTGATGACAACCAGCCCTATGCCCTTGACATGCAAAGCCTATATATTTTTTTATCTTAATTTTTAACTTCTTCGCTAACTACCGGTACTGCCACAACTCGATTCCGTCCATAATGTTTTGCTTGATATAGTGCAAAATCAGCGGAATCTTTTAAATCCCAAGGTTTGGTAAATCCACCTTGTTCAACAGTGGCAACACCAAAACTGGCGGTAATATGATCACTACACCCTGAATTCTGATGGGGAATTTTTAAATCATCAATTGCCTTATGCAATTTCTCCGCTACTTCAAATGCTGACGCACGACCTACGTTAGGCAACAACACAGCAAAAGTTTCACCGGTAGTTCGCGCTAATGTAGCGTTACCTGTTGGCAAAGCCATCTTTAAAGCCATTGCGACTTGCTTAATGACTTGATCACCCGCTTCTGCACCATAAGTTTGATTATAAGCCTGAAAAAAATCCAAATTTAATAAAACTAAGGATAAACAAGTATTCAATTTTTTAGTAGTAAACCATTCTTGTTCTAACGCTTCTTCAAAACTATTAGAGTTGTCAATCCCAGTCAAAACATCCTGTGTAATCACATTTTGTAAAGCACGATTAACAACCACTAATTCATGAGCAACTTTAAACACCTCTTCTTTTAGATTTAAATGACGAAGTGCCGAACAAACCTTAAGCATTACTTGTGCCTCACTTAATGGTTTTAATATTACATCGTCTACTCCTGCTTCTATACCTTGCATAATTTCCGGATCAGATATTTTTTCCCCCATTAAAACAATAGGCACCCAAACGGCATGACCACCCGTCTGACGAACTTGTCGCACAATCTCAATACCATTTTCGCCTGCTAAAATAGTATCGATAAAAAGGAGATCAGGGCATTTTTTACGACAACATTCCACCACTTCTCGGCCAGTCAATGCTTCTTGAACAGTGTGGGCCCGTGCTTCTATAGTCCCTAACATTTTATGACGATGTTGTACATTTTGATCAGCAATTATGATCTGCATGGCTTATACCCTTCGCACTTGAATTTTATGGGTCCTACCCTTCGTACTTGAATTTTAAGCGTTGTTGCAACACTCACTGATTCGTGTCATCCATGACACTCGCACTGCCTGCACACCTTAAGGTGTGTCCAAGGCGCTCCCTCGTGTTGCGCCTAGCTTAAAATCCGATTGCGAAGTGTATACTATTTCTTGCCACTATGCTTCACTGCTTCGTTTGCCAATTTTTCTGCAGAGAGGTAACCACCCCATAGCGTGCCATCTGCAAAAACAAGTGTTGGCGTTCCTGAAACACCAAATTTACGCCCTAGTGCAAACTGATTTTCAATCGTGTTATTACAAGTTAAAGTTTCTATTGCTTCTCCTTGCATAACACTCGTCATTGCTTTTGCAGGATCTTTAGCACACCAAACAGATACCATCTTATTGTAGGTGGGAGAACCAGCCCCTTCTCTTGGAAATGCTAAATACCGCACTTCTATTCCCAGTTCAACCAATTTAGAGATCTCTGCATGTAATTTCCTACAATAACCGCATTCCGTATCTGTAAAAACAGTAACGGTTCCCTTTGATTCTTTAGGATGATAAACAATCATTTCTTTAGGCTGAATGTGTTTTAAAAGAGACATACGAAGTTGACGACGCACTGCTTCTGTAACATTACGATCTTCAAGGCGTTGTTCTAAGTCTAAAACATCACCCGCCAATAAATAACGACCATCGTTGCTTGCGTACAAAACAACTGGACCTGCTGTTAACTGATATAAACCAGAAACCGGGCTTTTCTCTACCTTATCCACTACAAGTTCGGGAAAAGCTGTCTGAACTTGATTCTTTATCTTATCTGGTTCCGTAACTGTTGCTTGTTCTGCAGCAGCGCATTGAGTAAACCACCAAAATAACAAAACAATAATGCCAGCTTTCTTCATAAAATTCATCCTCGATTTGCAATTATCATCCATTAGTAGTGTATACCAATTTAATATTAACCTCGAGGATGATGCTTAGCATGCAATGCCTTAAGTCGAACATTAGCCACATGTGTATAAATTTGAGTCGTTGAAATACTGGCATGCCCTAATAACATTTGAACAATACGCAGATCAGCACCATGATTAACCAAGTGTGTCGCAAAAGCATGCCTTAAGGTATGGGGAGAAAGCATTTTTCTA
>CADEGZ010000190.1 GCA_902827015.1 uncultured Pseudomonadota bacterium | reverse complement strand
ATAAATGTTTGTTAACTTTCCAGCATACCCTTCGCAATCGGATTTTAGGCTAGGCGCAACACGAAAAAGAGCACCCGGTGGAGTGTATATATTGAACATGATGATGTGACAAAACGGTAGGAAAGCCGTTTTCGGCGTACCATAAGGTATGTCCGAAGGGCGAGTGCCACACAGGAACGGTACGAGTCAGTGAGTGTTGCAACAACGCATAAAATTCAAATGCAAAGGGTATAAATAATTATTAGACAAAATTATTGTAGATTGAATATACTAAAAGATTGGTACCAAAATTTAAGTTTTTTTTAATTAGGAGAACTTCTTATGTTTAACACATATTTTTATGGCTATCGATTTAGGGCATATGCAATTTTTCTAATGGGTATTAAAAGTTTACAAGCTAAATTATTGGAGACTATGTTATGCACAAGCCTGCAAACCTCAAAACATCTAACGCAATAGAAAATCTTAACAATAAAATTGTTTCTCTGCTTTTTTCCCTTCTTATCTGTTCCTCCTTTTATACCCTTCCTCTCTTTGCCGAGTCACTACCCTCTAAAACAATTGGTATTAGCCAAATTGTAGAGCATCCCGCTTTAGATGCAGTACGAGAGGGAATGCTTAAGTCTTTAAAAGAGCAAGGGTTTGAAGAAGGTAAGAATTTAACTGTTTTATATGAAAATGCCCAGGGTAATCTGATTACTGCAACACAAATTGCCAGTAAATTATTGCAATCTCATCCTGATCTCGTTGTTGGAATTTCTACACCTTCTGCTCAAACATTGTTTTATGAGGCTCGAAAATACGAAAAGCAGATCCCAATTGTTTTTAGTGCGGTAAGTGATCCAAAAGCGGCAAAATTAGGAACTGATCCAACATATCCGATTACTGGGGTAACGGATACTGCACATTTGGAAGGCCTCTTAGAGCTTATACAAAACATGATGCCTCATTTAAAAACTTTAGGACTCATGTATAATCCCGCTGAAGCAAATTCTACTTCAACGATTTCTCGTTTAAAAGAGCTGTTAAAAGCACGAGACATTAAGTTTGTTGAAGTAACCGTTAATAAAACACAGGATATTGCTCAGGCAACTAAAAGTTTGATTGGCAAAGTCGACGCACTTTATTTCCCACAAGATAATACAGTCGTGTCTGCTATTCAAACGGTTATTAACGTGACTACTCAGCCTTCACAACCTCTTCCGGTTATATTACCTATTTTTACCAGTGATCCTTTATTAATTAAAAGAGGAGTTTTGGCAGCTGTAGGTTATGACTATTGGGATGTTGGGAAAGAAACAGGGGAGGTGGTTGCTAAAATATTAAAAGGCGAAGCGGCACAACAAATAGTTATCCATAATCCTAAAGAGCTTAAAGCAGCAATTAACGCTTCTCTTGCTGAAAAATTGGGATTTTCAGTCCCTAAAAAGCTAGAGCATGCGACTGTGCATATTATTGAATAAGGCGTTTTTTACCAGGTGAATAAGGAGAACAATCTTATTCACCTGGCAAATTAAGATCTTATATTTCCCACATTTGGGAGTAGTAAATAATATGTGCCTTTAGATTTCATAATGCCAGCAAGTTCTCCAGCTTCATAGCCCGTTCCCCAAAAAAGATCACCGCGTATAGGCCCTTTAATAGCGCCGCCTTTGTCTTGGGCAATCACTAAACGTTGGATCCTAAGTTCTGCTTTGGGATGAGCAACATCAAGCCATACAGGCGTACCATAAGAAATATAAGAAGGATCAATTGCTAAACTTCTACCAGCAGTCACGACACCTTGAGCACCGATAGGGCCATCTCCTTTTATTTCCTTAAAAAATACAAAAGAGGCATTTTGATAAAGTATTTCTTTAACTTGATTAGGGTGCTCTTTAAGCCAGGCGCGGATGGATTGCATAGAAATATTTTCAGGTGTTAGCGCCTTTTGTTTAATGAGCGCCTTCCCGATGGCAGTATAAGGATGCCCATTGGTGGCAGAATAACCTAAGCGTATTGTTTCTCCGTTCTCCAATTTTATGGCAGTTGAACCTTGTATTTGTGCAAAAAATGCCTCGATCGGATCCTCAATCCACATCACTTCATTACCAATAACAGCCCCTTTATCAATTTCAGCGTGTGTGAAATAAGGTATAAGATTGCCCTCCATAACTCGACCTGAGATCCGTTTACCTTTGAGTTCCGGATTAAAAACACCCAAATCTTCGATAGTAATCAAATCTTTCGGTTTTTTATATAAGGGAGCTTTATATTTTTCATTCTTAATGCGCGAACCTTGTAATTCTGGTTCATAGTATCCTGTAAAGAGCCCTTCAGAAGTCCAACCAGAACTCACTTTATAAGGGATAAAATAAGTTTTAAAAAAATTTCTAATATCACTTTCCGAAGGGTTTATCAGTGACAAACTTAATGAGCAAACTTCGTGCCAGCCAGTAATGGGTTTGCCATTTAGGAGAATACTTTCTTTGGGTAAAGTACTTAGTTTTTGGCAAGAACGAACAAAGGCTGGCCAAACTTCAGTTAAAGTATCGGTCTCCCAATTTGGTAATTCCGAAAAGGTAATTGCATGGATATCTAAAGGAGGCTTAGATTTTTCACAGCCATTTAAAACGAATAGGATAATTGATAGAACCGCCAAGACATAATATTTACATATTTTTTTATTCATACTCTTTCCTTAAATGGCACAAGTATATTAATTACAATAAATGTCGTTGTAAACGGTTAAGATAAGTGTATATCCCTTAACCACTTTGTGGTGGTTTGCGCCATTTTTAAGAAAGTATGCAAACTTTTTAAATTGATAAACTTCTTTTAGATATAGATCTTTTGCTTGAAACGAGGCGGATTGCACAAGCTTTCCCATTCAGTTAGGATGAACAAAATCTATTATGGCGTTAGTAGAGAGGGGTCTTCATGTTCATTAAGCCAAAAGTGAGAGGTTTTGTTTGTACAACTGCGCATCCATTAGGATGTGAAGCGCATGTGCTTGATCAAATAAAATATGTTAAGCAGAATGCTCCTATACTGAATGGCCCCAAGAAAGCTTTAATTATCGGCGCGTCAACCGGTTATGGGCTAGCATCGCGAATCACAGCTGCTTTTGCAAGCCATGCTTCAACCGTTGGTGTTTTTTTTGAAAAAGAGCCTTCTTCAGAACATACAGCCACTGCTGGCTGGTATAATTCGGTTGCTTTTGAAAAGGCGGCAAAAGCGCATAATCTCTATGCAAAAAGTATTAATGGGGATGCTTTTTCTGATCCAATTAAGTCAAAAACTTTAGAACTTTTAAAAGAAGAAGTTGGACCCGTAGATTTAG
>CADEGZ010000189.1 GCA_902827015.1 uncultured Pseudomonadota bacterium | reverse complement strand
GAGTCCTTTCAACTGCTAATCTTGACAAGATATAAGGACCACCTGCTTTAGGCCCTGTCCCCGATAAACCTTCTCCTCCAAAAGGTTGTACTCCTACCACAGCACCTATCATATTGCGATTCACATAAGTATTGCCAACACGTACCCGATTTCGAATATCCTGAATGGTTTTATCGACACGGCTGTGGATCCGTAACGTTAACCCATATCCGGCATCATTAATTGCATCAATAACTTTATCTAATTCTTGCGCTTTGTACGATACAATATGCAAAATTGGGCCAAATACTTCTTCGGTTAAAACCGTGAGTTCTCGAATTTGATAAACCCTAGGTGCAAAAAAATACCCCTCTTGGCAATTGTGGTAAATTGCTGGGTAGAGCACATTCATAAATGAGTTTAGCTTCTTTTTGCATGCGCTCTACATGTTTCTGTAAAGTATGCAAAGCATTTTCGTCAATAATTGGCCCTACATCTGTGGCCAAATCCAACGGATCCCCAATTTCAAGTTCCATCATCACTCCCTTTAACATAGACAGCACCTCTGGAATAATCTCTTCTTGAATAAATACCACCCTTAAAGCTGAGCAACGTTGTCCTGCACTATTAAATGCCGAGATAACAATATCACCTACAACTTGTTCTAATAAAGCAGAAGAATCCACAATCATTGCATTCTGCCCACCTGTTTCTGCAATCAGTGGAACAATAGGCCCTAAACGGGCTGCTAATAATTGATTAATATGCCAAGCGGTGCGCGTAGAGCCCGTGAACATTACTCCTTGAACTCTAGGATCTTTTGTTAAACGATCGCCAACCACGTCCCCACTACCAATTAACAATTGTACAACATCTTTTGGCACACCGGCTTCGTGTAGCAATCCAATGGCCTTCATTGCAACCAAAGTAGTTTGACTTGCCGGTTTAGCAATCACCGCATTTCCAGCAACGAGAGCCGCTGTTATTTGGCCTAAGAAAATTGCAAGTGGGAAATTCCAAGGACTAATACAACTGATAACTCCTCGCCCATGCAACTCCAGTTGATTATGCTCCCCTGTAGGCCCAGGTAATACTTTAACTTTAAAGTCTTCACGAGCTCTATAACTATAATACCAACAAAAGTCTACTGCCTCTCGCACCTCAGAAAGTGCATCTTGTACTGTTTTACCACCTTCCCGAATCAACAATGCCATTAATTCAGCTTTATTTTCTTCTAACAGATTTGCCATTTTTTCTAAACATTCCGCACGAGTTTCTACCGGTGTTTTATCCCACCATGGTGCCGCCCGATAAGCTTTCTCTAATGTTTTCTCTACGGCAATGGGAGAAGTTCCAATAACAGGATAATCAAAAAGACCTGGTAAAAAACGATTAATTTCATCTAACACAAAAACACTCTCCGTATAAGAGTTAAGTAAAAGCCCCTTAGAATTAGGTCTTTCCTGACCATACAAATTAAGCGGCAAAGGAATTTTAAGGTGTGGTTTTTCTTTCAAAGTCTTAAATTTCGCGATTGGGTCAGCAACGAGATCTTCAATTGAAATAGAGCTGTCTAAAACACGATTAACGAAAGAACTATTTGCACCATTTTCAAGTAACCTGCGCACCAAATATGCCAGTAAATGTTTATGTTCCCCTACAGGGGCATATACGCGACAAGGAATATTTAAACTATCATCTTTAATAATATTGTCGTATAGTGAAGCGCCCATACCATGTAAACATTGAAATTCAAAATCCCGCGATCCCTTTGCCATTTCCAAAATAAAAGAAACGGTGTGAGCATTATGTGTTGCAAATTGTGGGTAAATCACCTGAGTAGCAGATAATAATTTTTTTGCACAAGCAAGATAAGAAATATCGGTAGAAATTTTACGCGTAAATACAGGGTATCCTTTCAAACCAAGTTCCTGAGCCCACTTAATTTCAGAATCCCAATAAGCGCCTTTCACCAATCGCACTATTAAACGACGTTTATGGGTACTCGCCAACTCAATTAACCAATCAATAACAAAACTGGCTCGCTTTTGATATGCCTGTACGGCCAAACCTAAACCCTGCCACCCTTTTAAATCCTGATCTAGGACTAACATCTGCACTAACATTAACGATAAATCAAGATTTGATGATTCCTCTGCATCAATCGTGAACCCAATATTAGCTGCCTTTGCTTGCAAAGCAAGTTCTTTTAGTTTGGGAAAAAGCTCTACCACCATACGTTTTCGTTTGATCCATCCATAACGAGGATGCAGTGCCGACAATTTCACAGAAATGCCTGGCCCTTCGATGGGTCCAGAATCGTTCATTTTGGCATTTTCTTTAGCAATTGCTTGAATAGCCTTTTTATAAGCAAAAAAGTAAACTTCAGCATCTAAAGCGGTTTTTGCAGCTTCTCCTAACATATCATAAGAATATCGATATCCTTCGTGTAAGGTAGCTCTTTGTAAGGCATCTTCAATGGTTTCCCCCATTACAAACTGTTGGCCTAACATTTTCATGGATTGCATTAATGCAAAGCGAATAATGGGTGTGCTACAATACTTTATGCAACTTCTTAAAATTAAAAGCGAAGAAGATTGAGGTGCGGGCTTTTCTAGTATTTTACTTGCTAAAATTAAGGCATAAGTTGCGATATTGATTAAAAAAGAATGCCCTTTTTCTAAATGCTTTCTCCAATTTTTGGCACTGATTTTATCTCTTATTAATCGATCTTTCACTGTGTTATCAGGGATCCGCAATAAAGCCTCTGCCAAACACATCAATGCAACACCTTCTTCAGAGGATAAATCGTAGGCGTGTAAAAAAGCGTCTAATCCTTCTTTTTCCAAACGATATTGGCGAATTTTAGAAACTAAATCGCGCGCTCTTTTTTGAATACGACTGATAGCCTCTTCCTGAAGCGAAACTTCCTTGAACAAATTTTCAAGACACAATGCCTCATCCATAAGATAGGCATTGTTAATTTCGGTATAGGCACTGTTTTTAATTAAATCGCAAAGATCAAACAAACTTACGCCCTTGTCCAGACTTAATTCCATCTATTACTTGTGAAAATTCCTGAAGGATCTCAAAATTCGGCGCCTTGTCTAACAAGCTTGTTATGATTACACCTAAATAAGATACAATTACAGCGGGCAAAATTTCATACATAACACTACTCAAGCCTAAAAATCGCCATACAATAACAGTTATTCCACCTAAAAGCATACCCACTACAATACCATTACGCGTGGTACGCTTCCAATATAAAGACAATACAACCGCTGCACTAAAAGTTGCCCCCAATCCCGCCCATGCAAACGCCACTAAATCCATAATACTT
>CADEGZ010000188.1 GCA_902827015.1 uncultured Pseudomonadota bacterium | reverse complement strand
CACTTTGTACAAAACAATCCTTTGTTGAGAACCTTGATAAAGCACACCAGAAAATATTAGGTTTTCAAGAAAACCAAATTATTAGTTGGAAAGACGCCAAGGAAACAATTAAAACTCGCATGACTGTCCAGAAATTTCATGTTGTCTGTGCAGGTTGTGAATGGAAAGCTTATGGTATTTGCGAAGAAGCCTTAAAAAAAGAAGGAATCAACTAAATTTTAATGTTACTGTTCTAGTTTTGAGCAACTAATGTCATTAATTCATTAGGGGAACTCAATAAATAATCTGGTTTATGTTTGATTAACACATTTTTGTGATTGAAACCCCAACCAACTGCAACAGAATGCACGCTTGCTTCTCGGCTGGCAATGATGTCTCTTGTTTCATCTCCTATATAAAAAACATTTTTAGGATCATATGTCATATTTTGGATCAATTTTTTTAACACTGTTCCTTTATCAAAAAGATTACCTGTATAAATAAAATCAAAGAAATTTATATGGTATGTTTCTAGAAACGAAGAAACGTTTTCTTTAGAATTTGAAGTTACTATGCCCAATGGAACTCCAGATTCATGCAAAGCACACAAAACTTTTTCAATTCCCTGAATAAGTTTTAAAGAAGCTATTTTAGAACTCAATATTTTTAAGGCTTGTGCAATAATTACAGGTAATTGTTCATTTCTAATGCCTAATAAGGAAAACACCTCTTTTGTTTCAATCTGACGAAGCTTGTTAAGTTCCAATTTAGATAAATTTTTAATCTTACCACCATTTGCGATTGAATTTAAGATAAGTATTACTTCTTCAAAAGAATCACAAATAACTCCATCGAAATCAAAAATAAGCATTTTCGTTTTTCCGGTAATTTTCGTATTCATATTAATGAAACTCTATAGCAGCATTGGGATTTTTAGGGCGATAAATTTTCTTAAAATAAGGAAGACGGGATTCAACAAGAAAAAACTTCATTAAGCAATCTAAGGATTTAAAATTTAAAATTCCATAAGGAAGATATTTTTGTTGTTGCTTCTGCCAAGTCATGTTCTCTCCTCTATAATCGATTTCTTGCCACTCTCTTCCGATAATATGCGAAGTATTTTCGTCAAATGCTTTAATGTTTTGAAATTGAAATTTATTTGCTAATCGATGCAGATAATCTGCCATTTTTTCTGCCTCTTCTAATATAAGCCCTCTTTCATGAATCGCCATTAAAAGTTCTATGGTTGTTTTTGGTAAGGTATTTTGCAAATTTATCAAATTAGGAATGGGCATTTTCAGGTTATTTAAAAAATTAACAAATGAATCTACTTGTTGTTGACTAAGTTTCATTTTTAGATCTTTTTGGAGGGACCTAGAAACTAATACTGGCTTTAACGTTATCCATTGTTGAGGGAGTGAAAAATCTGTTGCGTAAGTTTTTGTAACGTTTAGTAATAAAAATATATAGAATAAAAGAGTTAATTTTTCTTTAAAAACCTTTAATTGAATTCTGGTAATCATAATTTGCACTCTTTTTCAAGCAGAGGTGTTATAATGGTATCGTTCCCTGAGGATACTTGCCTAGTAATATTAGGTTTTCCACAGTATTTAATTGTTCCCTCACCTAAAATGGTTGTCGATAAACTATTCGTTGCATTTACTTTAACTATACCGGTCTCAATAATATCAACAGTAGCCACTTGACCAGAAAGTTTACTGCCATTAAATTCCCCAGCACCATTGATTACAATAGACTGCTGATCTGCAACACCACTGGCTTCAATTGTTCCTCCGCCATTAATTTTAATGCTTAACTTATCCACATTTAGTTTTTTAATATAAGATTCACCCAGATTGCTAATTAGGAGGCTTAACACATGTGAGTTAAAACCATCCTGAATAAAAATAGTTGAGCTTCCATATGAATTAATGGCTTTAATTTCCTTAACACTTAAATTGTAATTAATTTTTTCTTGAGTGTGACTAGAGGCATTTTTTACATCAATATATAGGACTTTATTTAAAACAGAAACTTTAATAAGTGGTAACATAACTTCACTTGCATCTACAGAAAAACTTTGCACTTCAGATTGTTTAATATATAGGTTGCCCATGCCTGAAAGATTTATGGTATCGAAAGGTTCAAGTTCATGAGTTTGGGTAACTCCCGTACCGGCATTTACTGTGTCACTTTTTTTTACTTCTTTTGAAAAAACAATATTGGATAAAAATCCAGATAATAAAATAATCATTAAAATCAATTCTTTTTTTCGCATAACCCTTGCACTCTTCACTATCATTACAAATTTTTAATGCTTAATTTAGAACATCTTAGATTACCTTGCATTTTGTTTTCGTATCTTTTCAATTAAAGTATCTATTCCTCCCCTTTGAACATCTTCAGAAAATTGTGCTTGGTACCCTTCTAATAAACTTGCACCTTCAATAAGAATATCGTATACTTTCCATTTATTGTCCTGTAAGATCAATTGATAATCCATACGAGTAGAAGAATAATTTCCCTTTTTAATAAAACTTGACACTTGAATGTGTCTTTGGTTCTTCCAATCTTCACGTAATGGGAAAAACTCAATTTCTTCATGAATACACTTTAATAGTAATTTTGTATAATTTTTGGTGATAAACATTTTAAATTCTTCTATAAATGCCTTTCGTGCTTCATTGCTTGCTTTATGCCAAACGTTACGCCCAACAACCCAACGTGCCATCTCTACAAAATCTACGTGCGGTAAAACCAAACTATTCACAAAACTATAGACTTTTTCCGGCTCATGCTTAATTTCCTGATAATTCACTTTCAATTCTGTTAAGACATGTTGTGTAATATCTTTTAACATTTTCACTGGGTCTTCAGCAGATAGAGCTACATTTGAACTGCTCAAAAGAAAAAGTATACTTCCCAAGATAATCGAATTTTTTAGTTGTCTACTTATTCCACGCATTAACCTATCAACTCCTCCTCTCTTAGTGCTTTTTGAATAGAATTTCTTTGTTGCAATTCTTTAAAATAACGAGTTAAACTTAATAACTTGGAAGTCTCTATCTTACAGTGAGAGGTCCAACGAATCATGGCAAACATATAGCTGTCTGCAAGTGTGAATGCCTCTCCTACTAAATACGAATTTTGATTTAGCTTAGCATTAACGAAGTCAAATTTACGCCTTAAAATAGGTCTAAAAACACTTTCTTTAATTTCCTCTGACAAATCAGCAGAAAATAATGGCCCAAAACCTTTATGTACATCAGTACTGATAAAATTAAGCCATTCTAAAACTCTATAGCGCCTAAAGTCTCCCAATGGAGGTAAAAGGTGTGTTGCTTTATAGTGATCT
>CADEGZ010000187.1 GCA_902827015.1 uncultured Pseudomonadota bacterium | reverse complement strand
GTTATTTTACTAGTTCATTCCTTAGCTTGACGTTCACGCAGTTTGCTTAAAGCTTCACGAGAAATCAGTTCTTCTTCTGATACATAATCAATAAATAACTTACCATTTAAGTGATCAATTTCATGTTGAATAAGGCGTGCTAAACACCCTTTAGCTTTTCCTTGGATCTTCTTACCCTCTACCGTAAATGCCTCATAAAACACCTCACGAAAACGCGCCACTTGTGCAGCTAAATCATTAACTGAAAAACAACCTTCCCAGTCGATATGTTTTTGATCGGAGGAAGGCGTATAACTAGGATTAAGCCAAATAGATTTAGGCATGGTATCGGTTAAATCAGGTCGAAACTTTTTTAAAATAGGATCATCCAAAACAGCAAACACAATGATCCGTTGGTTATAACCAATTTGGGGAGCCGCCAATCCTGCACAATTTTCTTCTGCATCAAAACGTGCTTCGAGTTCCTTAATAATTGCTTGAATAGCAGGACTCAAGGGAAAATCTACAAATTTTGCAGGCTCCCTTAAAACTGCTTTTTGGGTACAGCGAGGATCATTAATAACAACATAAGGCTTGCTCATTATTTTTGCAGAATACCAGGGGGAAGTCGTCCTTGTAAACCACGCATTACCCGGGCAACACCTCCTTTGGCAGTCATTTTTTTCATCATTTTCTGCATCTCTGCATGTTGCTTTAAAACACGATTTACATCCTGAATACTTGCTCCTGATCCACAAGCAATACGCCGCTTACGTGAACCTGAATTTACAACAATGTTAGGATAATAACGTTCCCGTAATGTCATGGAATCTAAAATTGCAACCGAACGAATCAGTTCCTTATCATTAACTTTAGCTTTCATGGTTGGGGGTAACCCCATTCCTGGCAATTTATCCAACAAATTTGTCATGCCACCCATATTTAACATTTGCTTCATTTGATCACGTAAATCTTGTAAATCAAATCCTTGGCCCTTTTGCAATTTCTGAGCTAATTTTTGGGCTTTTTCTTTATCAACTTTACGCTCGACTTCTTCAATGAGCGACAAAATATCCCCCATTCCTAAAATACGAGAAGCCATTCTCTCAGGATGGAAAAGCTCTAAGGCCTCTATTTTTTCTCCCACTCCTATAAACTTAATGGGTTTACCCGTTACCTTACGAATAGATAAAGTCGCCCCTCCTCTTGCATCACCATCGGTTTTGGTTAAAACAACCCCGGTTAACGGTAGCGTATCATTAAAAATCCGTGCGGTATTAACAGCATCTTGACCCGTCATACTATCTACCACAAACAATACTTCAATTGGTGCTGCTGCTCGATAAATCGCTTTAATTTCCTCCATCATCACTTGATCAACATGTAAACGACCAGCGGTATCAACAATTAAAACATCTTGTTGTTGTTTTTTAGCTTGCAAAATCGCTTTTTCTATAATCTGTACGGGCTCTTCTGTAATCATACTTTCTACAAAATTAGCACCCACTTCAGCTGCTAAAGTCTTTAATTGTTCAATAGCCGCTGGACGGTAAATATCCACACTCACCACCGCAACAGATTTATGCTCGTGTTCGTGTAGCCATTTAGCCATTTTAGCAACTGTTGTCGTTTTACCTGAGCCTTGTAACCCAGCCACCATAATAACAACCGGAGGGAGCGCTTTTAAATTAAGGCCTACATTTGCCTCTCCCATGAGCTGTACTAATTCATCATTAACAATTTTCAAAAACGCTTGCTTTGGAGAAAGATGAGTAGCGATTGCTTGACCTATTGCTTTTTCTTGTACCGTATGGACAAATTCTTTAACAACACTTAAAGCAACATCTGCTTCTAATAAAGCTTCGCGGACTTCCTTCAAGGTACTTTTAATATGTTCTTCTTTAAGACGACTGTTACCAGTTAAATGCTTAAAGGCACGATTTAAACGATCGGTTAAGTTTTCAAACATTCCCATTTACCTTAAAATGCAAGTGCGAAGGGTATATGCAATCTACCGTCTGTTGTCTTATACTAATACTCATGAGAAGATGAGAGTATGCACGATGAGAATGATACTTTCAAATAGTCTTAAGCTTTATGAGTACCACGATAATCAGTTTACTAACTTCTTTCATTTATATTGTGACAGCTTTCCTTCAATACCAGAATTTATTTAGTAAAATGACATTCAAAAAAATGACACTGACAACTTTAAGTAGTGCGGCAATCCTCTTACACAGCTATGTACTCTATCGATGGATAGATACACCCTTTGGTCAGAATTTAAGTTTAAGCCACCTGTTCTCCTTAATTTGCTGGCTTATAACACTCATAACCTTATCAACCTCACTGATAAAGGCTATTGAACGAAAAAACTTGGATTTTGCTTCCTCTGTAGAAAGAAATGGGCCAATGACTAAAAACAGTACCTTTTTTTCCAAGAAGAACATTACAACAGAAGCAGGTGTTCTCCAAAGTCTCTTCTTATTCATACTACCCTTGAGCGCGCTTTCAATTCTTTTAAGCATTCTTTTCCCAGGTGAAAATACTTTTCAAACCCGCCAACATCCTAATACACTCATTCATATTTTAATTTCTGTATTTGCATTTGGAGTTTTAGGTACAGCAGCAATGCAGGCAATTTTACTCTACTTGCAAAATCGACTTTTACGGAAGAAATCTGCTCACCACAGCATCATCAAAATTCTCCCTTCCTTACAAACAATGGAAACCTTTTTATTTCAAATTATTTGGTCCGGCTTTCTTTTATTAAGCGCTTCTCTTGCCAGCGCTTTTCTATTAACAGATGAACTTATTACCAATAATCGGTTACAAAAAATTTTCCTTTCTTTCCTTGCTTGGAGCTTATTTGCAGCTTTACTTTATGGCCATCACCAATCAGGATTACGTGGTCAAAAAGCTGCAGCATGGACTCTTACCGGCGTGGGTCTTTTGATAGGCGCCTATCTGGCGGGCAAAATTATTCCTATGGATTAAATAAAAGGACTTAAATACCCTTGCATAAACTACAACTTTCTGACGAATTGCTACTGATTATCTTAATACTTGCTTTCTTTTTATGCGCTTTTTGTGCAGCCAGTGAAACTGGCATCATGGCATTAAATCGCTACAGACTTAAGCATCTGGCTAAAACAGAAAATTATGCTCGTCGTATTAGTAAATTACTTGCGCATCCTGATCGTTTGCTGGGTGTTATATTAATTGGCAATACTTTTGCTACTGCTATTAGTGCCAGCATTGCAACCGAAATTGCTGGCCATGTTTGGGGAGAAATTGGCATTCTCATTACCCCGATGATTCTCACACTCTTTTTACTGATATTTGCTGAAGTAATGCCAAAAACCGTC
>CADEGZ010000186.1 GCA_902827015.1 uncultured Pseudomonadota bacterium | reverse complement strand
TAAGGGATCACATGCTCAGATAGTAAAGATCGACTCTGGTGAGGCATTACCTTTTGTTGATGATTTATCAAAAGCACAAGGTATATTTCATGATCCAAGAACTAGAGATATGCTAATAGGAACAGGCGGAACTAAAATTTCTTATTTACAACTTAATAAAGAAGACCAAAAGGAATTTGCTCTAACTGCTAGAGAAATTTTAGAATGTTCTGACAACCAATTGTCTACTGTCTTCCAAGAAGCAGTGTCCATTGATAATCGATTTGAGGAAGTCCTTAAACACCTTAAAAAAAGAAAATCTAAATTTTTAGATGCTTTTTCTCTTGAAGTAAAAGAATTACTAAATGAGCAAATCTTATATTGTCAAATATTACTAGAAAAACTAGAAAATAATAATCCAAGTACTTCTTATATTCCAATTGATAAACTTCAAATAGAAAATAAATCTATTTTGTTTATGCATAAACAAAAACTACAGATTGTTCCAGATTTAAAAGTTAGCAAAAAAGATATACAAGTATTTTTGGATCTTATAGTCTCTGGTCAACAAATTAAAGTAGAAGAAATGTTGAAAAAAAATAAGGATCTAATTTTAGCCTCTGGTACCGTAACTGATAATGCTAAAAGGATTTTTAATAATATAACTGGCTTTCAATATGCAATATGGGCACTAGATGTGCATATGTGGACAATGTTGCTGAATTATTTAACACCTGAAGCTGCTTTCGACCAAGTGAAAGAATATAAGTTATGCTCTTGGATTGATGAATATGGTTTACACTCTAATTGGCAAAATCTTTTAAATGCTCAAAAACTATACATTGATAATTTTAATAATTGGGAGAATACAAAAAGAAATAAATGCTTAATAGAACAAATAGGGGGGGCACAGTTATTATTGCCTATGCATGTAATTAATGAATATTGTCATCCTACACGTGCATTTGATCCTTGTCCTGATTTTACAAAACTGGAAAAAAATAGTGCATGGCGTAAATGTAATGTTGATGATGGCGAATGGTTTACTGCGAAATTTAATGACGGTCCTCTTGGAATAGGTTTCAGTGCGGCTAGGGGTAAAATGCCTTGGTGTGGTAGTGTATGGGACACAAAGCACATATGGAGTGGATATGGAAAAGAAACTGTTGTAGAAACAGTCTCACTTATTTCACGTGATCATTTTGCGCTTTCTACACTTTTTAACACACGATTGCAACAACGTGATGAGTTACTTGCTAATCTAGAAAATAAGTTGTTTGTAAAAAATAAGTAAAAAATTAACTCATATTCCTGTAGCTTGAGCTTGCCACGGAATATTTAATTCGGAGTTTGTATAAAATAACTCTAATCTTTTGTTTAATCTATTAAATGAGTTAGAACAATAATTTATCTTGTAGCTTAGCATTGGGTCTAACTTATTTAGCAAAATGCCTATATAAGTTCCACTATGTGCACATATTATGCCTAAACCATCAATTTCTAAATTAATCTTTAATAAATCAAAAAAAGACGGTTTATAATTATATTTTTGATTTAACTCCATACTACGTGTAGATATGTCTCCAATTAATTTTATATTTTCCATTTCAACTGCTTGAACAAATTTCTCTAATAGTTTTTCAAACTCATACTTCTCTAACATAGAAAAATCACGTCTAATTTGATTATATTTCAGAGTATCAACAATTCCACCTTCATCTATAGCTGCAATAACTAAATCTGGATAATAATTAAATTGGTTTAACAAAGATACTTCTTTATGATAATAAGCTACGACCCCATCGTAGAGTAAGCCATCTGAAGGTTCAATTTGAGACATCAATTTTTCTGCACACACTGGAGAATACTTTAAATCAAATCCTTGGGAAAGCGCACGATAAGTTGCAACAATATCTGCTGTAGAACTTGATAATCCCTTGCCTATAGGAATATCACTTTCAATTATTATATCACCCTTAATAGGAAGCCGATAATAGCTAGATAACATTTCACAAAAAATTCTTACTTTTTCTTTACATGTTGGATAAATAGTAAATTTATTGTTGCCATTAAATTTGAAAGTCGCTTTAGATTTTAAATTTATAGGTAATGTAATTAAAAAATGTTTATCATTTGGTAACACTCCCTGTAATAATTCTCCGAACCCTCCGAAAGAAAAACCAAAACTATTTATTATATCCATATTAATAATCTCATATCTTTAAAATGTAATAGGTTGTTTAAATATACAAAAATTAAGGCTTAAATTTATTGTCATTAGATTGATGATAAGATTTATAATCTTCTTGATCTAACAAACTATGATTTGATTTTTTACTTTTATGAAGTTCATATAAAGGATTAATTTTTTTAGGAAGGGCCTCTGTTTTTTCTATTATGTTTATTGTTTGATTGTTTTGAGTTTTGTTATCAATATTCAAATCAGATAGTAAATTATCTATATATTTTTTTACACTCGGAATAACATTCGAAAAAACAAAGAATAAACCTACGCGATAACGAAACCCAACATAAAATCCTTTGTAGCCACCTAGATTTTTCATAACATCATTTACAGTTGCATGTAATGACATTTTTTCATGTGTCCTTTGCATCCTAGTTGCCATTGTATCAAATGGATGTGACAAAAATGCTCCTAAGAGACTAACTCCTAAACTTGCCAAAAGCTCATACACTTTAGTATTTTGAGTAAAGTTTTCTTTAACATAAGTCTTTACAACAGGATTAACTTGTAACATACAAAGCGTAAAAATTCCATCACGAGTCGCAATAAGAGGATAGCTTTTCCAGGGCCTTAAATAACTTTGAGATAACATATCTTTCAATGCATCTTTAGGACCACACTTCATTATTTGTTGTCTTATAATGCAATTCTCAACTAGCGTGGCAACAATTGCTCCTTGGATTCCGCAATAAGCGCTCGTTATTAATTTAGTATAAATTGATGAAGAAGCAGAATTAAAATAATTATCTAAAAACCCATTTGTCATAAGTTGTATTGTTGTTGTCGGAACTATATTCACTGCAAAAACAGTAGACCCTTTAAATGGATAAAATTTCTGAGCACTTAACCCACCAGCTAAGTATTTTTTATATCCTTCCAAAGGAAAGGTTAAATATGATACTACTACACCAGATCCAGCACTAGATAAAAATTCTTTAAATACATTCTTTTCTTTTTGACTACCAAACATTTAAAACCCTCCTTCTTTTGATATTTCTATATATCCCTAGAACCCCTAGAACCCCTAGAACCCCTCCAATATAGTTTAATTTTCTTTATTTTACAATTGTAAAGCCAAATAAAGCTTTTATTGATTTTATTTTTATTAGACTGTAGATTGTTTATGATAGCAATAAGCT
>CADEGZ010000185.1 GCA_902827015.1 uncultured Pseudomonadota bacterium | reverse complement strand
GACTTGTATAGTTGGATATTTAGATAAAAAAACAAAAAAAGTAACAATAGGTGGTGATTCTGCTGGTGTAGCAGGGTTAGATATAACTATTCGTAAAGATGAAAAAGTCTTTAAAGTTGGCGATTTTATTATTGGATGTACTTCTTCTTTTAGAATGATACAACTATTAAGATTTTCTTTTAAACCGCCTGAAATTAAATCTAAAAACATTTATGAGTATATGTGTACAGATTTTATAAATGCGGTTCGTGAGTGCTTTAAAAATGGTGGCTACTTACAAAAATATAGCGATGGTGATGAAAAGGGCGGAACTTTTTTAGTTGCTTATAAAAATAGACTTTTTAGAATTGAGAATGATTTTCAAGTAGCAGAAAGTTTAAATGGTATTGATGCGGTTGGTTGTGGTGCTGATTATGCACTTGGTTCGTTACACATCTTAACTAAACAAAATTTAACACCGAAAGAAAAGGTTTTAAAGTCTTTAGAAACGGCTTCTTTCTTTTCTGCCGGGGTTAGTAAGCCGTTCGTCATAAATGGCACATAACGTTTTGTGGCTTTGCTTAGTGGCTGAAAAGCAAGCCTAAATTATTGAATTAAAAACAAATTTTACAAACACAAAACAGTGCTAAAATTTTGCCCAAAACAGCCATTGAGCAAAGCCACTGTTATAAGTAGCTTTTTTATGTACAAAGTAGTTTCAGAATGTAATAATAATGAAGTTTGGGCAAGTGGATTTTATTCAAAAGAAAAAGCTCAAAAAAGAATATACGAAGGTTATTATCATAAGTTTATGTATGATGATGATAAAAATAAAAAACTAATAATTATTGAATATGGAAAAAATTAAAACAAAAGAATATGCTATTAACGATGATTTAGTTATAAATAAAATAACTGTGAATTATTGTACCGAAAGTGATATAGACGATAGTGATAATGAGTTAGAATTATCAATAATGCATCAAGGTGCTGGGTTTTATTACATAATGAAAACAGAAAGATTTGCCTTTGACGATATAGATTTTATGATAAGAATATTACAGGATTTTAAAGAAAAAGCAAATATTGAGGATTATTCACAGAGGGACACTGATGTCCCTCACAAAACAAAAAAATAAAAAGCATTATGACACCGAAAGAAGAAACAAAAAGATTAGTAGATAGATTTACTATTTTTTTAAATTACGATGCTCAAGTTGTTGTTAATTTTAATAACTTCAAAGAAGAAGATATTAGAAGAACAAAAAAAGACGCAATAAAATTATCAATAATGTGTCTTGAAGAAATGATAAGCTACGCTGAAAATGACGAATACGAAGTTTGGTTTAAAAGTTTAATTAATGAATTAAATAATCAACTCTCCGACATTCGTGTCGGTTAGTTCGGTTAAAGTTACTTATAACGTTATCTCGCTTGGCGAGGTTGCTGACTTCGGAAAGATAAATTTTCAACTTAAAAATAAATATGATGCGAAACGTAAACGTGAATGAACCACAAAATCAGCAATCTTGCCAAACGAGTGTTATGGTTAGTGCGGATTTGATTAACAAAATTCATAATGAAAACTGCCTTGAAACAATGGCTAAAATGCCTGACAACTTTATTGACTTAACCGTAACATCACCGCCTTATGATGATGTGAGAATGTATAAAGGATTTACATTGCCAATAGAGGAAATTGCGAGAGAATTATACCGAGTAACAAAACAAGGCGGTGTGGTTGTTTGGGTTGTAAATGATAAAACTGTAAACTATTGCGAAACATTAACGAGTTTTAAAACTGCAATTTTATTTGTAGAAAAAGCAGGATTTAATTTACACGATACAATGATTTATAAACGAACCTGTGCTTTTCCTGATGTTGTAAGATATTACCAAGATTTTGAGTATATGTTTGTTTTTAGCAAAGGCAAGCCTAAAACCGTTAATTTACTTAGGCAAATGAAAACCGAAGGAAGTTTAAAAAGACAAAAAAATAAAACAGGTGTTGGAGGCGAAAGACAAACAGATGGAAGTTTAAAACGAATTGATGGAACAAATGCCTTTTTAAGAAAAGAGAAGGCAAGGCAAGACGAAACAAGAGTAAAATCAAATGTGTGGGAATTACCAAGAGGAAACCAAAATAGCACAAAGGATAAAATCGCATTCCAGCACCCAGCAATATTTCCTGAACAATTAGCAAATGACCACATAATAAGCTGGAGTAACGAAGGAGACATAGTTTATGATTGCTTTGCTGGTAGCGGAACAACTGCAAAAATGAGTATTTTAAATAATCGTAATTGGATTGTTTCTGAAATAAGTTCAGAATATTGCGACATAATACAAGAACGCGTCAAGATAGATAAAGGTCTTTTTGAAAACTAAACGTAGCATTGACCATAACGTATGGGTATTGGCGAAGTTGCCGAACCGAAAAGTTTAATTGAAAAACAAAAGTTGAAATTATGGACGAAAGTTTAATTGAAAAACAGAACGGCAATTTTGCCAATACCGTGTTAGGTGCAGTGCCTTCTGTTTACGGTAAAATGAAACGTATTTGCAAAACAGAATATAAATATGTTAGTGTTGTTAGTTATAACGGAATACCAACATTTAGAGCAGAACTTTGCAAATACAAATGGATGAAATGTTTTTCAAGTTGTCGTGAAGCTGCACTTGCAGTAGATAAAAAATTACTTGAAAAAGGTCAAAAGCCTGTAAACATTCTTGTCCAACGGCATTGCACCTAACGTTTTGTGGCTTTGTGTCTGTTTGCCCCTTGCACAATGTTCAAATTTAGCACAAAAGTTCATAGGGCAAATAGCACAAAACCGCTGTTATACGCTGGCACGGTTGATTCAGCAGAAACTTAAATTGAAATACGAAACAAAATTTTTATTAAAATGAGCGAGGGAAAAAAGAAAATATTATTAGGAGATTGTTTGGAACTTATGAAGGATATTCCAAACGGAAGTATTGATATGATACTTTGTGATTTACCTTATGGAACAACTGCTTGTAAGTGGGATGCGGTTATACCATTTGATAAACTTTGGGAACAATACGAAAGGATTATAAAACCAAACGGAGCAATAGTTTTGACTGCTTCACAACCTTTTACAACAGATTTAATAAATAGCAATAGAAAAATATTTAGATACGAGTGGATTTGGTATAAAAACAAAACAACTGGAATTTTTAATGCAAAAACACAACCCATGAGAAACCATGAAAATATCTTGGTCTTTTACGATAATCAGCCAACATATAACCCAATAATGCAAAATCGGACACCAAACTCACATACAAAGGGAGAGCAAACACATTTGAATTTAGGGATATATAACGGAAGTATTACGACATCAAAATCAATAAAAAAAGGTGATT
>CADEGZ010000184.1 GCA_902827015.1 uncultured Pseudomonadota bacterium | reverse complement strand
AGTAGGTTTAAAAATTTCAACAATCATATCAATGACTGGGCCTTCTGCTAAGCGATAAATCTGTTTTGGTAAGGGTATTTTCGCTTCCGCCATAGTATGAGCTACATCTCTAGCCCATTCAGTATTCATAGAAGCTGCAATGTAAGCCAATAAATCTGGATGCTCTATATAATTGGAGTTAAGAACTGTTAACAAATATGCAGCAATATTCCGTGAACCACAAAGACAGGCTTCTGTTAATGCTAATTTTGCTATTTGCGGCTCGAAATGCTTCTTAAAATAAACTAGATTATCAGTTATAATCGCGGTATGTATGGGGCTGGCTTTCATAAAAAGTATAGGATACATGATAGAATTTTCTTCCCCTATATCTTGATATCTTGCACTGCTCCACTTATCACGTAATTGCTTTATTTTTGCAACTGCTTGGGGATTTTTTCCCATTGCTTTTGTGATAGCTTGTTGATATGCTTTCGCACTAAACATATTTATTTCCCCTCTACAACTTCTGTATATTCAATTAAAATTGTGTAAATGAACAGTTTAATGTACTGGTTAAATTTCGATAGTCATACAAATATACTATAGTTACTTTAATAGATATTTATTATATTTGCTTTAGAAGAGATCAAAATTATGGTTGTTACACCAATCATTTACAATCAACTAGGTCAAGCATTACAACATCCTGGCACCCTAGGTATTGATTTCAATCTATCTCCTAAGCTAATGAATATGTTCAGAAAACGGGTTGATTTACCAGGTGATAACACAGCTGCCATAGCTCGATTTAATAAAGCCAAAGAAATATATACCAGCATGGGAACTGTCAATCCTCCTCTTCCACGCGCAGTTTTTTATAGTATGCGAGAGCGAGACAACCTTGTTGCAGATTATAACAGGGAACATATGAATATCAGGGACCATATTAGTCATCAAGTAGCTATTCAAGTAGCCCCAACTCTCTCGCTTTTAACAGGAGGAATAGTACCTGATGTAGATGAATTAATAGATATTTTTAGTACGGAACAAAACAGATTGACAGTAATACCAGCAAGGAGCGCAGCAGAGAGCATTCAGTTGGAGCTATATGATCATTATATTGGCCAACCGGGAAAGATAGAGAGTTTACGGCGTGCCTTGCTCTCAAATAAAACAGTAAATAATTGGTTTGAGAGTGTCGAACAAGTAAGAGAGGTTAATTCTATAGCTAAACAAAGATTCTATAGTGTAAATGATGTGGATGCTGCTCTAAGGAGAGGCGAGATTTATGCTCCTGGGGATTTACATAATTGGGGAGTGAACGTTGCTTGGGTTTTAGGTCTTATACATCATGGAGTTAATATTAATTCAATATCGAGGATTGATCCTGCAAATCAAAATCGTGCTCACCGTGACCTCGAAGATCTCGGACCTCAACCATCAGCATTTGCGTTGGAAATTAGCATTGCATTGACAGCAGGATATACGTTAAACCATACTGTTCCAAATGGACCAACAGCATTTACAGTTCAACCAGGCTTACTACTAGAAGATGTAAATGGTGTGCCGGGACACGGCATACTTCAAACAAGAACAAATCAACTCGTCATATATCAAGAAATAATGGCTAAAATAGGTGCAGGTAACAACATAGTAAATTGGATACCACCAACCATTTTAAGACAAGCATCTACAACTAGACTAGCTACAATAGTTGCATTAGGCCCGGATAATGATGAGGCAATTGCTATCATGCCCAAGACAGCGACTGCAGAATTAAGAATAATTGCAGCTCGTACAAATAATCCAGCGATTTTGAAAGCTGTCGCTGCACATTCACATGCAGATGCCGCAACCTTAACGGCAGTTGCAAATAATACAGCTCACAATGCTTCTTCTGATACGCAGGTTGTACGGGCTGCAGTTGGTCGGAAGAATGCGGCTTTAACACCGGCTTTAACAGCGATAGCAAGCCGTACACAGAATGTGACAGAGTTACAGGCGATCGCGAGACACCAGAATGCGGACGCGGGTACGATCACAGCGATTTTAAATAATGCCAATGGTATCAACGATGCGGCTTTAACACCTACTTTAACAGCGATAGCGCGTCGTACGGTGATCCCCACAGAACTAGCAGCGATTAGGACGCATCCGAATGCAAATGCCAGTACATTAGCGGCGGTTGCAGCGAATCCGCATGCACCAGCCACAACGAGGCCTCGTAGACCGGTTCTTTTTAGGGGTCTTGGCGCTGCTGGACGTGGAGATGGTGGGCACCACGGTGGACCACTACCAAGGAGAGGAAGGGCACCTGAACGACCACTAAGAAGAACCCCTTAGTATTGAGGAATCACACAATGAAAGGGTAACCTTGACTGCTTCACGGTTCTTACAACCAACCAAATCTAGACTCGGTTTCCCCCCGATCATCTCCATTAAACCCGATCAAGATTCAATGGTAAAACCAATATACAAATCTCTACCTCTCAAATCCTTTTTCTTCTAAAAATTTTTGATTTTTGACAAATTTGACTTCTTTAGAACCCTCGATCTGATGATGGTGAACTGTTTCTGGTAATGTTAAGTCTAATTTTTTCGGTGCTGAGGGGTTTATTTCTCGCCTGAACACTTGAGTAGCTTCATTTTCTAAGCGTATTCTATTTAAGTCCTTTTGCACTCTGAGCTCGCCTGTCTCTAATAAGCTGGCATCCTTAATCTCAACCATTTGCGCCAAGCATTTTTGTACCACTTCAACGCCACGATCTTTTAATAAATCATTAAAATCATACTTTTTCATGCCAGCAGGAATTTCAGGCGGTAAAGCAATCGCTACCTTTACGCCTTGCGCTAAAAACGACTCCACTGCTTTAATGATACTTTGCTTAGTTTCCGAACTGGCCGGATCATTATCCGCGCAAATGATCACTTTCTGGGTTTCAGGGCCTAGGGGCACATTCGCAATTTGTCCAACAGTGACACTGGCGACTACGGTTTGATTTGGAACGGCTTCTGCAACACTTAAGGCAGTTTCTATTCCTTCTGCTATCCAAAGCGTTTTAGGAGTAACCCCTTCTCGGATGACCACAGAACCATGAGAAGAAACCCCTCTATTAGCCTTGGGTGTTGCTTTAACTTCCTTGCCTTTTTGGTCAGTATAGAGATCTGTATATTTGCTGCCATCTTTGTTTAAATAAATCCTCACTATCCCAACTATTTTACCTTTTTTGTCTCGATAAGGCGCTATCAATGCAGGCACATACTTTTTGGTATTCAAATGTTTATCGGCCTTCAAAAATCTAAAATCGTTTGGCAATTCTTCTGTGATCCCACGATGCTCTTTTAGATACTTTTCTGCCAACGTTCCTTTAATAGGAACCGCTTTATGATAAAGCGCCAAGGCACCTTTAAT
>CADEGZ010000183.1 GCA_902827015.1 uncultured Pseudomonadota bacterium | reverse complement strand
CCAGCAGGGGCACGATCGAGTCCGCCGAAGCGTGATCGGTCGACGAGATCTGGCCCTCGATGCGCACGACGCCCACCACGTCGCCAAACGGGCCCCATCGGAACCCGGTCGAACTCAGGAAGAAGAGGAAGTAGACGATGCCAAGCAGGACGGGCAGGCCGAAGACCATGGCCTGGAACAGCATGCGCCAGCGGTGCTCAGACTTCCGCTCTCCGGCCGCGAGCCGCTGAGCCTCCTGGAACGATTCACGTTGCCCCCGCATCTCGCGCATCAACTCCAGCAGGAGACCTGTCTGCCCGTGCTGAGCCATGACATTCGCCTGGGAGTCTGGAGTCGCATCGTTGCCGTCCGCCTGGCCCGCCATGGGCGGCCGCACTGGACCGGTTTCGGATTGCGACGCAGGGCGGTCTTGGTCATTGGTCATCTTGGATCTCCGGCTGCTGAGCGCAGTGAGCGAGGCCAAGATAGGCAGGATGCATGCCTTTGAAAAGCGAAAATGCCGGGGCTGCTGCGGGCTGAAGTGAGGGATTCAGCGGCGCACCGGCAGGATCGCCGGACACAGGCCGGAGCGGTTACTTCTGGCAGGCGCCACCCTGAAGCAGTGAAGCCAGGGTGACCTTGTCACAGTCGGTCTTCTTGTCAGGGATGCCGGCAGGCGCTGGCACGCTCTCGACGCGAGCAGCTCCCTGGAGTCGGGCTTTGAGCGATTCCAACGGATCAGCGCGTTCGAGTTCGCCAAGGTGCGCACCGAGCGCGTTCCTCTTCGTGATCGGGCAGCGCAATTCAAACCCCGGCTCCGAACCACCAAGGAACGGGATAGAAACCTCCGATCGAACGACTGTGGCAACAGCACAAGCTGAGTTCGCGAGTTGAACCAGAGATTCAGCCGCGACTGCGAGGTCGGACATGCCTTGCAGAATCAGGATCTGGCCGTCGGCACACTTCTGGGCAACGAACGAGGCGGACAGGCGAAAGTACGCATCGACCTGGTCGCGCTTTGCGGCTGCTGCTGGGATGAGCAGAGAACCTCCAAGGAACCCAATCGTGTTCGGCGCCAGATCGCAAACCGTTGCATCTGTGACCTTGCCGGGTCGAAGGGCAACGGCGTACGCAGGGGACTGGTAGGCAGTCAGGAAGGCGGCCAAACACGCCGTGAGCAGGCTGCGATCAAGCATTCTGGTCTCCTTGACAGCATCGCCGGACGAGTATAAAGATTGGCCTCAAGGGAAGGCAATCAACTGCTCGCCTGACGAGCCGACAACCTTGATGGAGCCCGCAGTGAACCGCGTCCGAACTGTCCTTTTGGCCTTTGTAGTGGTCGGCGGTCTCGCGGCTGCCACGGTGACCGACAGAGGTGCGTTTGTCATGGGCTTCTTCTTTGTATTCTGGGGCGGCGCATCAGCGGCGGTCATGTGGGTTGCGAGTCGCAACTGGACTGCGGCGCAGGAAGTCGACCCTGACCTTCGGAGCGCTACCAGTGCTGAGAATCGCCCGTTCTTTGACGAGAATGGAGTTCATCGGTTCCAGGGCGACGTGTTTGACGTGGAGAATCATCCGACGCCGGGTGCACAGGGCCGCATCTGAGGGTGCGGCGCTTCCAGTCCTAGTTGGGACGCCGTTTGCCACCTTTGGGAAGCATCGTCGGAACTTCAGCCGTCGCGGCGATGTCTTGAGCGCGCTGAGATTTGGCGATGCGCTCCTTGGCCGCTTGGGCGGCAGCGCTGGCCTGGCCAGGACCGTCCCTCATGACTTCGCGCGCCTGTTCAGCGATGTTTGCTACATCGTCGCGAAGTTGGCGAGCATTGCTCATTGCCTGCGAGCGCCGTGATCCGATAGTGCCATCTGGATTTCGAGTTATCTCATTGCGCTGGTCGAAAGTTTCGGCAGCAGATTGCCTTTGCCAAGCTTCTGCAGCGTGTGCCGTTACATCGCGCCGAATGCCGCTCAGAGCTGTTGGCAATTCGGGTGGGCCGAGAGTCTCGCCACTCATCCTCGGGGACACAGCGCGGTCGTTCGATCGATCAGCAGAGTCAACCCTTGATGCAGCGAAGGCGGGATCCTGCAGATCGGCTTCTCTGGCCCTCTGAACATCTTCAAAGGTGGCTGGGAGCGCAGTGGAACCCATTTGGTTTCTCGTTGGCGGCAAGGCGCGCGTGGCAAGTTCGCTGGCCATGGCCGCCTGCAGCGCAAGACTGTCGGATCCGTACTCTGCTGCCAAGCGTTGGTAGCGGCGCATGAAATCGGAGTTCGCTGGCAGCTGAGCCAAGTCGATGGACAGAGCCTCCCCTGACTCATATGCAGTAGACAACCGTTTCGCCACGGCCTGTCTCTCGGCAAACACCGACTGTGCTGAGTCAACCCGGGTGGTGGCTGTGGAGAGGCGAGACGCGAGTTCCTGTCCTTCGCGACTCTCAGCACCGAGAGCACTTGCGAACGTTTGATCTCGAGTCGCACGGTCCGCGAAGGATCGAAACTGCCTCAGCTGATCGTTTGTGAGTTCAGATGCAACCTTCTGTTGTTGCTCGGTCAAATTGGAGCTGTAGGACTTTCCGGCGTTGCCTGAGGCATTGGCCCTGATCGGGCTGATGCCAGGAGTGCCGATCCCTCCTGAAAGCTGGAATGCGATCTGCGAGACCTGCGAGGAGCTGAGACCGGTGCTCTTGGCAACTTGTTCGGAGATGGTGCGCAGGCTGTCGGCCGACTTTCCAAGCTCTTCGACACTGGAAATTGATTGTCCACTTGTTCGATTCGAGGACTGATAGCGCGATGTCGTGCGCGACATGGCTTCAACCAAGGCTGATGACAGTTCACTGCTGGCCGACACCACATCAGAGCGTGCCGACTCGGCGGCACGGGAAGCCTCCGAGACAGCACTCTGACTGACACGGGATGACACGACTCGAGACACGGCGCCCTCATTGCGCAGGTACGAGACTGCCTGCTGACCAGAGCCGGTTGTGGTCAACCAGTTCCCGTCCATGTCCTGTTGCCGGGAAACCCAGGGGTTCGAAGTCGAAGGACTCACGACCCGCTGATCCATGGACACATTGCCCATGCTCGCGTTACCTGCGGCGGCGGCGGCGGACGCATTCCCGCTGAGGGATGCAGATTGCAGACCCTGCAGGCCACCCATGATCGCGCTGCCGAAGTTGACGAGCCTGCTTGCCAGGGAGTACGCAAGCATCGGAATGCCGATGATGAGGTACGACACCACTGCCTGCGATGACACGGCGTTCGAGTAGATCGGCGAGGATGTCTGAAGGGCAAGCGCCTTGACCCCGCCGCCGACTTCAGCAGCCGCGGCCTGGTCGAGCTGGCCATAGATGGACGCCATGTAGTTGAGGATGGCGAACAAAGGTGGCCAGAGCTGGATCGAGATCAGCGCTGTTGCATACCCGGCCAGCATCAGCAGGGTGTTGCGCCCCGACGAGAGGAACAGGAGCAACACGATCAGGGGGAAGACCGCGTAGCACATCGCCTCGGCCACGTTGC
>CADEGZ010000182.1 GCA_902827015.1 uncultured Pseudomonadota bacterium | reverse complement strand
AAATTCAGGGGGTACTTTTCATTATTTACCTGAATTTTCTGCTTGTTTTGAGGTAAAACAAGGGGACTTAGTCACCAAGCTGGAGATTTGGAAAAGGTTAAAAGAGGTATTTAAAAAGAAACGGACTTTGTACCGTAATTTGAATGATCTTAGCGACTTTATGCCGGGTTATTTTTATTATAAAGATTGTAAAGGCTATTACCAGGATTGTAACCAAGCTTTTTTAAATTTGGTGGGGTTAAAAGCACTTGTTGGAAAAACGGATAAAGAGCTATGGCCAAATACGGCAGACATACTCAAGAAGCATGATGAAGAAGTGATAATACAACAGGAGTCTATAACTGTAGAAGAAGAACTGGTATTAAAAAATGGTCAGAGAAAAATATTTATGGTTATTAAAACTCCTTGGAAAGATCAAAATAGTAATGTGATTGGAATAGTGGCGCATTTAACAGATATTACGCCTTTTAGAAAAAAAGAAGGTGACTTAGAAAGTATTCAGAAAAATAGTGATAAAGACAGTCGTATTGCTGTGAGTACAGAAGATCTGGTGATTTCTGCTCCTGGTAGTCTTTATTGGAAGAATACGGAAGGTGTTTATTTAGGGTGTAATGATTTTATGGTGCAAAAGGCTGGATTAAAAGCGCGATCCGATATTGTAGGAAAAACAGATCAGGAGTTATGGCCGAAGGAGGCGGAAAAAATTAGAGAAAATGATTTAAAAGTAATAGAAACTGGTAAGCCTATTAATACAGAAGAAACCGTAGAAGGGCGAGTCTTTTTCTCAATTAAAAATCCTTTGAAAGATAGGTATAACCACATTATAGGAGTCATTTGTAATTCGCATGACATTACTTATTTGAAGGAAATAGAAAAGGAACTACGGGTGGCTAAAGATCAAGCAGAAGCTGCCAATCAAGCAAAATCTCAATTTTTAGCTACTGTGAGCCATGAACTACGAAGTCCAATAACCAGTATTTTAGGAATGGTGCATTTTTTAAAAGCTCGAAGGAAACTATCAACAAAACAAAGAGAAACATATATTGAAAATATTGATGTTGCTGGGAAGCATTTATTGAGTCTTGTAAACGATTTTCTGGATTTTTGTAAGCTGGAAGCAGGAAAATTTGAAATGACTGTGGTTCCATTGGATTTAAAGGCTTTAATGGAAGAAATTACAACTATATTAATGCCTCAAGCGATTGCCAAAGGTTTAGAATTTATAATCGACTATAATCAGGATATTCCTCACATGGTTTTAGGAGATCCTCGTGCTCTTAGACAAATTATGATTAACCTTATTAATAACGCTATAAAATTTACTGAAAAGGGTTTTATTAGGGTTAAAGTAACTTGTATTGAACAGTCGGTTGAGATGGTTAAACTATCTCTTTCAGTGACTGATACGGGAATTGGGATCTCTAAAGATAAATTGGCAATTATCTTTGATCGCTTTCAACAAGTGGATTCTTCTTATAGTCGACGTTATGGGGGCACCGGATTAGGATTAAGCATTACAAAAAAATTGGTGGAAATGATGGATGGAACCATTGAAGTTACGAGTCAACTTAATCAAGGCTCTACGTTTGAATGTAAAATTATTTTTCCACAGGACAAATCAATTGTTAAGCATCCCTGGGTTTTACATCAAGTAAATGTATCAATTCTAATAGTATGCGATACTCATCTAGGTAATATTCTCCAAAAACAACTAGGCATTCATCATTGTCAGATGATAACCAGCAATGAGGCTTTGAATTTTTTTATAGTCAATCAGCAATCTTCCAATTTTTATGACATAGTCATTATTGATGATCAAATTAACTCGCAAAGTCCATATGAATTAGCAAAGGAAATTAATGAATGCCCTAACTTAAAAAAACCAATGTTAATGCTACTCATGTCTTCGCCTTCATTATTGCTACAAACAAAAGCAAAGCAAGCTGGATTTTTTGACTGTGTTGTAAAACCTATACAGCCCTTGGAATTGCAAACGAGTCTTACTGCAGCTTGGGAAAAATGGATAGAAGAAAATCAGTTAATTCTCAAAAATAAAAAAGCAAATACACAGGTATCTTTAATTGATGAGCACAAAGTAGTGGAACGTGATTTAAAAAATACAGAGGGCATTGGAAGCAAAAAGCGAGTATTGTTGATTGATGACGAAGAAATGGTTCGATTAATCCATCGGGAATTTTTAGTAGAATTAAATTGTGAAGTGGAAACTGCCAATAATGCGGAACGGGCGTTAAAAATGTTGGAGCAAACGCCATCATATGATCTGATCTTTGCGGATATGGGACTTCCTGGTATGAGCGGTCCGGAGTTAATAAAATTGTATAGGGAACGAGAAAAATACCTTAATAAACGCACCCCCGTTATTGCATTGACGGGTTATTGTAGTCAGAAAGATAAAGAAATATTTTTAAGATCTGGTGTTGATGAAATACTTGTTAAACCGGTTAGCTCAGAGCAGCTGCAAAAAATTTTACAGAATTATAGCTAGAAGTATAAAAGAATATGCGATCTCGTTTATTCGAATTTTAGTTGGGTAGCGTTTAAAAGCAGTTGATTTGTGTTAATCAAAACACAGGTTTTTGACGCACTTTTAAAAAGAGAAAAATTAATCATGAGACAAAAATAGGAAGTTCATAATCGAGCAGAGTGCGAAGTATATTCAAATAAGGTATTAAAAGTAGAAGTATGAGAAGGTTTATTTTGGTAGTGAAGAGCAGCACTTTGAACGGTTTTCTTGAGTTCTGTTATTGAACCGCATGATTTTACTGTATTTTTTGTTTTTTCATCCAAAACATCTCCTAATATTTGCATAATGTGTGGTTTTGCATAACGTAATAGTGCTTCATATTTTTTTGCATAGTCTAGATAAAGTAATGCAACTTCTCTAGCGGTTTTTGAAGTAGGTGAGAATAAGAAAGGATCTTTTAAAATTTGAGAAGCCGCCATTACACCGTCGCAAGTTGTAAAATTTATGCACCGATTTGCTTCTTCTAGAGAAACAATACTTCCATTAGCAATCACAGGTATATTTAAAGCTTCTTTAACCGCCTTAATTGGTTCCCAATTTGCAGGCAGATCGTTCATGTGACATTTACGTAGTCTGCCGTGTACTGTTAATAAGGAGCAGCCAGCCAGTTCTATCATTTTTGCATATTCAATAGTATCGTTTATATTTTCAAAAATACGAATTTTGCACCATACTGGAATTTTTAAATTTTCTTTTAAAATTCTGATTAATTTGTAAACAAGCGACCACTCTTCCATTAACCAAGCGCCATAATGGTTTCTTCGTCCTGTAGGTTGAGGGCAACCAAAATTAATATCAATTGCATCGCAATAATCTTCTACTTGCTTAGCCGCTTTTAATAATGTTGTTGGGGTATTAGCTGCAAATTGTACAACAAGCGGTCTATCGGCTTTACAACTTGTAAACAGTTCATTTCGATATTCTGAATTTTCAAGAAATAAATGACTGATTATCATGGGCGTATAACAAA
>CADEGZ010000181.1 GCA_902827015.1 uncultured Pseudomonadota bacterium | reverse complement strand
GTAGCGTCGCATTGAGTCTGGCCCCGCCTGATCTCATTTTAGCCCGCTCGTTTGGAGAGGTTAAAAAGCCAGAAACGATTAATTATCGTACTTTTAAACCCGAAAGAGATGGATTATTTTGTGCGAAAATATTTGGTCCTGTTAAGGATTATGAATGTCTTTGCGGAAAATATAAACGTTTGAAACACCGTGGTGTTATTTGTGAGAAATGCGGTGTTGAAGTTGCCTTAACTAAGGTACGGCGTGAGCGCATGGGGCATATTGAACTGGCAAGCCCTGTTGCGCATATTTGGTTTTTGAAATCTTTACCTTCTCGTATTGGTCTTTTGTTAGATATGACTTTGCGGGATATTGAACGAGTATTATATTTTGAAGCTTATGTTGTCATTGAACCAGGCATGACGCCACTTGAGAAAGGCCAGTTATTAACTGAAGAAGCTTATTTAGAAGCGCAAGAACAATATGGAGATGAATTTGACGCACGAATGGGTGCTGAAGCAGTTCAAGAATTGTTACGTAGAATGAATTTAAAAGCAGAAGCCGAACGTATTCGCGAAGAATTGCCTGCTACTAGCTCTGAAACGCGTTCCAAAAAATTGGCAAAACGTTTGAAATTAATTGAGGCATTTTTAGATTCTGGTAATAAACCGGAATGGATGATCATGACAATATTGCCCGTATTGCCGCCAGATCTGCGGCCATTGGTTCCTTTAGATGGTGGACGTTTTGCAACTTCCGATTTAAATGATTTATATCGTCGTGTTATCAATCGTAACAATCGATTGAAACGTCTTTTGGATCTAAGTGCCCCTGATATTATTGTTCGTAATGAAAAACGCATGTTGCAAGAAGCAGTGGATGCATTATTAGATAACGGAAGACGCGGCCGGGCTATTACGGGTTCAAATAAACGGCCATTGAAATCACTTGCAGATATGATTAAAGGTAAACAAGGGCGGTTCCGACAAAATTTGTTAGGAAAAAGAGTGGATTACTCGGGACGTTCAGTCATTGTAGTAGGACCTACTTTAAGGCTTCATCAATGTGGTTTACCAAAGAAAATGGCATTAGAGCTTTTTAAGCCTTTTATTTTTAGTAAATTGGAATTTCGTGGACTTGCTACAACGATTAAAGCGGCTAAAAAATTGGTTGACCGTGAAGGGCCAGAAGTTTGGGATATTTTGGAAGAAGTTATTCGTGAACATCCCGTACTTTTAAATCGTGCACCGACTTTGCATCGTTTAGGGATCCAAGCGTTTGAACCGTTATTAGTTGAAGGTAAAGCCATTCAATTACATCCCTTAGTTTGCGCTGCTTATAATGCAGACTTCGACGGTGACCAAATGGCAGTGCATGTTCCTCTAACGATTGAAGCGCAGTTAGAAGCCCGTGCTTTAATGATGTCTACTAATAATATTTTATCGCCTGCTAATGGTGAGCCTATTATTGTTCCTTCACAAGATGTGGTGTTGGGGCTTTATTACATGACACGTGAACGGATTAATGTTTTAGGTGAAGGTTCGGTTTTTAGTGATGTCTCTGAAGTGCATCGTGCTTATGGAAATGGCGCTGTTCATCTGCATGCTAAAATTCGTGTTCGAATTAAGCAAAACGAATGGGGTGAAGATAAGGCAGTTAATGAAGAAAAATATCCTTTGGTTGAAACAAGAACGGGACGTGCATTATTGTCAGAAATTTTACCTGATGGTATGCCTTTTAGTTTAGTCAATCAGGTTATGACGAAGAAAGTGATTTCTTCGCTTATTAACACTTGTTATAGACAAGTTGGTTTAAAAGAAACCGTTATTTTTGCTGATCAATTAATGTATACCGGCTTTAGTTACGCAACAAGATCTGGTATTTCTATTGGTGTGAATGATTTAGTTATACCTGCTAGCAAAGGCAGCATTATTGCTCAAGCAGAAGAAGAAGTAAAAGAAATAGGTTTACAGTATGCTTCAGGTCTTGTTACTCATGGTGAACGCTATAATAAAGTTATTGATATTTGGTCTCGTACCAATGATCAAGTTGCTAAGGCAATGATGTCTGAATTGGCAACTGAGATGGTGATGGATGCTAAAAATGAAGCTGTAAAACAGGAATCTTATAATTCAATCTATATGATGGCAGATTCTGGTGCTCGAGGTTCTGCCGCACAAATGCGCCAATTAGCAGGTATGAGAGGATTAATGGCTAAGCCAGACGGTTCGATCATCGAAACTCCTATTCGTGCAAATTTCCGTGAAGGTTTAAATGTATTGGAATACTTTATTTCTACTCATGGTGCACGTAAAGGGTTATCAGATACTGCGTTGAAAACGGCAAATTCGGGTTATTTGACTCGTCGCTTGGTTGATGTTGCTCAAGATGTGGTTGTAACAGAATTGGATTGCGGTACTACAAACGGTTTAACAATGACACCTTTAATTGAGGGTGGTGATGTTGTTGAGCCATTAAGAGAGAGAGTATTGGGTCGGGTTTTATTGGAAGATGTTTTACATCCCGATACAAACAATTCCGCAATTTTGGCTGGCACTCTGTTAGATGAGCATTTGGTTGATAAGTTAGAACGAATGGGCATTGATCAAGTTCGTGTTCGATCTGCCATTACTTGTCAGACGCGTTATGGTATTTGTGCAAAATGTTATGGGCGTGATTTGGCGAGTGGCAAACTTGCGAATATTGGTGAAGCAGTTGGTGTTATCGCGGCTCAATCTATTGGTGAACCCGGTACACAGTTAACAATGCGTACCTTCCATATCGGGGGGGCGGCAAGCAGAGCAACTGCTGAAAATAGCATTCAAGTTAAATCAAACGGTAGAGTTCGTTTGAATAACGTTAAATTGTTGCAACATGCGAAGGGTTACTTGGTGGTTGTTTCTCGTTCCGGTGAGTTAACAATTGCAGATGAACAAGGCCGCGAATGGGAGCGTTATAAATTGCCTTATGGGGCTATCTTAACGGCAGCAGATGGCGTATCAATCGAAGCATCTCAAACAGTGGCTACCTGGGATCCTCATAATCATCCGGTAATTACTGAGGTTGCAGGCCAGGTTCGTTATGTCGATCTCATTGATGGTGTAACAATGCGCCGCCAAACTGATGAAGTCACTGGCTTAACCAGTGTGGTTGTTATGGATCCTAAACAACGTGGTAGTGGCGGTCGTGACTTACGTCCGATGGTGAAGTTGGTTGATAATCAAGGTAATGATCTTTCTTTAGCAGGAACAAATTTGCCTGCACATTACTTTTTGTCTGCCGATGCCATTATTAGTGTTGAAGATGGTGCAGAAGTTGGTATTGGAGATGTCATTGCCCGTATCCCGCAGGAAACTTCCAAAACGCGTGATATTACAGGAGGGTTACCACGGGTCGCAGATCTTTTTGAAGCACGTCGTCCTAAAGAACCAGAAATTTTAGCGGAAATTTCCGGGGTTGTAAGTTTTGGTAAAGAAACTAAAGGCAAACGACGTTTATTAATTACACCGACAGATGGTGAAGGCCACGAAGAGCTGATCCCCAAATGG
>CADEGZ010000180.1 GCA_902827015.1 uncultured Pseudomonadota bacterium | reverse complement strand
TTATGGAAATTAGGCTTTTAAGATGTTCCCTCGTCCTAAGTTTACTGCTGGGTATTGTGGTGTTAGCCGGATGTAGAACTAATAATTCGCGCCCTGAACTTTCACCTGAACAAGCTTTTAAATCTGCTTCACAATATTTAAAATTGGCGCAGGGAGCCTCCCCTAATGAAATGCTAGAGTACCGGCTACAAGCAGCAGAGCTTTTTATCCAAGCTGGCGAGCCTACAACCTCACAACGCGTATTACGAGAAACTCGACTCAATACTCAACTGGTTGATCCAGCTATTCGCAGAGCAATCTTAGAAGCACGCCTCAGTCTTTTAAAGAAAGAATATTCAAAAGCTCGAACAATATTAAAAAATGCAATCAACCTTTTATTAAGACAAATGGCTAAGAATTCTAAATTCTATCCAGTACAAGCACCGGCCGAAACACCACGTATTGCATTGTTATTACCTTCTAAAGGCCTACATGCTGAAGCGGCTAAAACAATTCGAGATGGATTCTTAGCGGCATATTATCAAACCACTAAACGTACCATAGACTCTCCAAACGATAAAACCGTTGCACCTCAACCAACTTCAAAAAATAGCTCTGATCCAATCGTTAAGATCTACGATACAGGTGAAGGAAGTAAAATCCACGAAGCTTATGAAAAAGCGTTAGAGGAACAAGCCAATTTTATTGTTGGACCTTTAACAAAATCTGAAGTCCAAGCAATTGCTAAGATGCAACTGCATATTCCTGTACTTGCTTTGAATACCATCAGTGAAAATATCTCTCTTTTACCGCATAAACTTTATCAATTTGGTCTTATGCCAGAAGATGAAGTTATCGCAGTTTCCGATCTTGCTTTACAGCAAGGACGGCATAAGGCTTTGATACTTGTTCCACAAAATGAATGGGGAGAACGACTTGCTTTAGCCTTTAAACACCATTGGGGATCTCACAAAGGTATTGTCGTTGATATGCAACTTTTTAAGTCCACTCAAGATTTAGAAACTAAAATCCGTACTCTCTTAAAAGTAAAAGGTGAAACCAGACGTCAAGATGCTGATATGATCTTCCTGGCAGCATCTCCCGAAATTGCAAGGCAAGTTAAACCGCTATTGGATTTTTATTACGCCGAAGATTTACCCGTGTATGCAACAGCCTCTGTTTATACTGGTATCCCTGCTCCCAGTGAAGATCAAGATCTGAATGGCATTCAATTTTGTGACATGCCCTGGATCCTACAACAATCCCCTCAATTACAAGAAATTCACAATACTATAGAAAAATTATGGCCAAATGTTAATCGTTCCCCGCGCTTCTTTGCGTTAGGAATGGATGCTTATCAGCTTGCTACTCAAATTGGTAAAATTCAAAGTCTTCCTTCATATGGAATTTCCGGATTTACTGGAACACTCCAGTTAAATAACTATCAACGTATTCAGCGAAAGCTGACTTGTGCTAAATTTGAGAAAGGCATCCCAATGCCAAATTAAACAATGAATTACCCTACTAATAATAAAGTCATTGGTCAGGAAATTGAAAGCTTTGCAGCCGATTATTTACAAAAACAAGGGCTTCTATTGTTACACCGTAACTTTCGCTGCCGTTTAGGAGAAATTGATCTTATTGGCATTCATCAAAAAGAATTGTTATTCATTGAGGTCCGCTTTAGACGGAATTTATATCATGGTGGAGCAGCCGCAAGTGCTGATTTCTACAAACAACAAAAACTTATTAAAACTGCCCAGTTTTTCTTGAAAAGCCATCCTAAATTCACGAATGCTACTTGTCGTTTTGATGTAATTGCCGTTACACTAAAAGCGGATCAATTATCAATTGAGTGGATTAAAAACGCATTTTATTAATATTTTTGTAAAATTATATACTTCAGTAATCGGATTTTAGGCTAGACATAACACGAGAGGGTATATGTATCAATATCGAGTAATACTAAGTTTAATTTTCTGTTTCTTGTTTCCATGGTTACAAGGCTGTGTCGTTGCAACCGCAGGTACAGGTGCCGTTGGCACAACAGCCCTAGCAACTGATAGAAGAACCGCAGGAACCATCGTTGATGATCAAGCCACCCAAGTTAAAGCGATACATGCAATCAGTCGCAACCCAGCACTTTGGAAACAAAGTCATATTAATGTTATGTGTTATAATAACGTACTACTTCTGGTTGGACAAACACCCACAGAAGAATTCAAAAGAGAAGCTTTTGATGCAGTCAGTGAAATTCCTAAGATTCGGCGAGTTCACAATGAATTAACAATTGAACAACCTATATCATTCTCAGTCCGTTCTAAAGACAGCTGGATCACAACCCAAATTAAGACCAAATTAATTGGCAATAAGCAAATTAGCGCCAACCGAATTAAGGTAATTACCGAAGATGGTATTGTATATCTCATGGGTCTTACAACCCCTGAAGAAGAAATGATTGCAACCGATATCGCACGCGCTATTCCAGGAGTAGACAAAGTCGTTCAAATCTTTGAAACGATATAGCCTTTACTTCACAACTGTTAAATGAGGTCGTCCCGGGAAACGTTTTCCTTCTCCTTTACTGCCACCCGCTTCTTTTTCTTTAGCATCAGAAAAAGATTCCGCTGGCGGGAGAGGAGGATCTGAATCTTCCTCAGCAAATACCATGCCCCGGCCATTCTCCTTGGCATAAATTGCTAAAATCGAAAAAATAGGAGCATACACTCGTCGAACTTGTCCCCCAAATCGCGCTTGAAATTCAATGGCCTCTCCACCCAATCGCAGCCCCTGAACTGCTGTTAGCGCAATATTCAGTACAATCTGTCCTCCTTCTACATATTCTTCAGGAACCTCGACTCCTAAAAAACCAGCATTAACAACAATATGGGGGGTGCAATCGTTATCAATGATCCAATCATAAAAAGCTCGAATTAAGTAAGGCCGTGTGGATGTCATGAATTCCCTCTATTTTTGGTGCAAATCATGCCCTTTCATAGCAAGTTCCGCTTCTGTTAAACTTGCTAAAAAGGATTCGCGTTTAAATAACTTTTCTGCGTAAGTTAACACAGATCTCGCTTGAGTGGGTAATATAACACCCAATAATGGCAAACGCCATAACAAAGGTGCAATGCAACAATCAACCAGCGAAAACTCCTCACTTAAAAAGAAGGGCATTTCTGCAAAAGCAGGTGCAACACTTGTAATACTTTCTTGAAGTTCTTTACGTGATTGTACAGCAATGTGGCGATCTGCTTCATCCGTTTCTAACAAAATTTTATTCATCAGGGTATACCAATCGCGATTTAGTCGATAAATCATCAGGCGACTGCGTGCCCGTGCAATAGGGTAAACAGGCATCAAAGGTGGATGTGGAAAGCGCTCATCTAAATATTCCATAATAACTTCAGACTGATATAATACAAGTTCTCTATCAATCAACATGGGCGCTGTTCCATAAGGATTTAATTCTACTAGTTCTTCTCTTGCCTTATGTATTTGATCGACATCTAAGATATCAGCCACTACCCCTTTCTCGGCCAATACAATACGTACCCTATGACTATATGGATCTGCGGAACCAGAATA
>CADEGZ010000179.1 GCA_902827015.1 uncultured Pseudomonadota bacterium | reverse complement strand
TGCTTGCGTATTTTTATACCTAGCATGTTCTACAGGGACACGTTTTTTTAGTTCTTCTAGAAGCAGTTTATATCTTGGGGCTCTTTGAACGGGCATAATGAGATAAGATGCAATGTTAGCCGGATTTTTATCCTTGAAGAAATTATTATGAAGTTTTTGGAATTTTTTATTAGTTTCTAACAGCCTTGTAAAATCACTTAATGTTTTTTCATAAGTTGCAAGATAGTTATTATACATTTTTAATTGCGGAGCATGCTGTAGAATTGCTTCTTCTACTATCACTGAATCCGGAGCGTCTGGGTTTTTTCTTTTAAGTGTTCGCATGGTTCCTAATAAGCTTCTGTTTAATGCAAGAATAGGAGCAAAAAATTTGTTATATCCAGGGATTTCAGAGTCTAAAATTTTTCTGACTTCTGGAAGGTTAAAGAAAGCATTTGCTGTTTCAAGGCCTAGTACATAAGTTTCTTCAGTACTTAAAATTTCTTCTGTTACTTTCTTTCGTACTTCATCTTGTGAGGACATTGCTATTCTCCTTCATCATTCGTTTATAAGAACGTTGTTTACTCAGATTTGGCAAATAGACTTTCTTAAAGTTCCTTAGTTTGTTTGTAAATTTTAATTTAGTAATAAAATCAAGGTGTTTTGAATGGGGAAAGGTAGAGAGGACTTCCCTGGTCATTTAATCAGTATAATAGATAGAGTTGGGTCAACGTTGGCTAAAGCCAATAAACAAGGACAAATAACATTAACCACACCACATCCACGAAATGCCAATACCAGGCAGTTGCCTCAAACCCAAAATGTTTTTCGGGAGTAAAATGGCCACGTAGGCATCGTAATAAAATAACCGTTAGCATAATGGTTCCAATGGTGACATGGGCACCATGAAACCCGGTTAACATAAAGAACGTGGTACCGTAAATGCCAGAAGTTAGTTTGAGGCCCATTTCGCTATAAGCGTGATGGTATTCATAGGCTTGCAATGTTAAAAAGAAGATCCCCAATAATATGGTTGCTAAGAGCCCTAGTAGCAGTTTATGGCGTTGATTGTTTTTAAGGGCAAGATGAGCGAACGTTACAGTTGCGCCGGAAGTTAACAATATTAAGGTGTTAATGGCTGGGATCCCAAATGCCGGCATTGCCTCTTTCGGCCCTACAAATTGAGCGGGATCAGGATTTTTTAAGAGAGGCCAAACCGCCTGGAAGTGATCCCAAAGTAAAGTATGCGTAGAAACTTTAGCGCCTAATCCACCTAACCAGGGAACCGATAAATGTCTTGCATAGAAAAGTGCACCAAAAAAAGCGGCAAAAAACATCACTTCTGAAAAAATAAACCATACCATCCCCCATCGGAAGGATCGGTCCAATTGATCGCTATAAAGTCCTTGGGTGTCTTCAGCGATGACAGCGTTAAACCAGCCAAACATCATAAAAGCTATTATCAGTGCACCTGCTAAAAAGATGAACCAAGCATAAGGGTGTTGGTGGAGTACGTTGACACCGCCAATGACGGTAACAAAAAGTCCAATAGAACCTATTAATGGCCAATAACTTTGCTGAGGAACATAATATCGAGGTGTTTCTCTCAATGGTAGTTCTCCTTAACGAGTGAGGTGACATCAAATAATGTATAAGATAGGGTAAGTCGGTGAATATTATCTGGAATTTCCGGTTCTAACCAAAAACGTAGTGGCAGATTCATGGCTTCTCCGGCTTTTAGAACTTGTTGATTAAAACAAAAACATTCTAATTTTTTTAAATACTTGGCAACCACTCCTGGGCTGATACTGGGAATTGCTTGGATGACTATTTTTTTATTTGTTAAATTTTTAACGTAGTAGGAAGTGTGCGTCAGCTCACCTGGTATTACTTGAAGTGCAGTATGTTCTGGTGAGAATTCACATGAAGCTTGTTGATTGCGATTTGTATCGAATTCAACCGTGATCCGCCGTTTTTGAACATTAGGATCGTCTATTTTGTATCGTGTAAAAGTTCCAGGATGTTTTACGTCTACTTTACCATTTAGGCCTGTTACGTCACAGAAAATATTGTAAATTGGAACCAAAGCAAATGTAAAACCAAACATCAGTATGGCAGCGGCAAATAAACGAATAACCAAAGGTTTATTTACATTAGCCATTAGAGAACCTGGGGTGGTGTGGTGAAACTATGATAAGGAGGTGGGGAAGGTAAGGTCCATTCTAACCCACGTGCCCCTTCCCAAACTTGATTAGGTACTTTTTCTTGACTACGAATGGTTTTAATAATGATATACAAAAATAAAAGTTGAGTTGATCCAAAAACAAAGCCGCCAATACTGGCAATTCGGTTAAAATCTGCAAATTCTAAAGCATAATCTGGGATCCGCCTTGGCATACCGGCTAGCCCTAGAAAATGCATGGGAAAAAATAGAACGTTTAAAGAAATTGCAGAAACCCAAAAATGTATTTTCCCCAGTGTTTCACTGTAGGGGTGGCCTGTCCATTTTGGCAACCAATAATACACTGCGGCAATAATTCCAAAAATTGCGCCTGGAACTAACACGTAATGAAAGTGCGCAACCACAAAATACGTATCGTGATATTGAAAATCCGCTGGTACCATGGCCAACATAAGGCCTGAAAATCCGCCCATTGTAAACATAATTAAAAAAGCAATTGCAAATAGCATGGGTGTTTCAAAACTTAAAGCACCTCGGAACATTGTTGCAACCCAATTAAAAATTTTTACTCCAGTTGGGACAGCAATTAACATTGTTGCTAACATAAAATAAATTTCACCTACCACCGGTAGGCCGGTAGTAAACATGTGATGTGCCCACACTAAAAAAGATAACAGTGCAATTGAAGAAGTGGCGTATACCATGGAAGTATAGCCAAATAGAATTTTTCGGCTGAAAGTTGGAATAATTTCGGACATAATTCCAAAACTGGGTAAAATCATAATGTATACTTCAGGGTGCCCGAAGAACCAAAAGATATGTTGGTACATTACAGGATCACCACCACCGGCTGCATGAAAGAAACTGGTTCCAAAGTTTCTATCCATTAGCATCATCGTTACAACACCCGCCAATACCGGCATGACTGCAATGAGTAGAAAAGCTGTGATAAGCCAGGTCCAAACAAAGATAGGCATTTTCATGAAAGTCATGCCAGGAGCCCGTAGATTTAAAACAGTAGCAATAATATTAATGGCGCCCATAATGGAAGAGATCCCCATCAGGTGTATGGAAAAGATAAAAAAGTCTGTGCTTTTAGGTCCATAAGTCGTGGAAAGTGGCGCATAAGCTGTCCAACCAAAGTCGGGGGCACCTCCTTTCATAAATACAGTGCTTATCAATAGGGTAAAAGCGAAAGGCAAGATCCAGAATGACCAATTATTCATACGGGGTAGTGCCATGTCTGGCGCGCCAATCATAAGTGGGATCATCCAATTGGCTAGGCCTACAAAACCCGGCATAACAGCACCAAAGATCATAATCAACCCGTGCATGGTAGTAAGTTGATTGAAAAAATTGGGTTCAAAGAATTGTAGGCCTGGCTTAAACAATTCGGCACGAATACACATCGCCATACTTCCACCGAGCAAAAACATGAGAAAGCTAAACCCTAAATAAAGAGTACCGATGTCTTTGTGGTTTGTCGTAAATAGCCAACGGGTTATTCCATGTGCAG
>CADEGZ010000178.1 GCA_902827015.1 uncultured Pseudomonadota bacterium | reverse complement strand
CGAGTTGCCAAAAAGGCTTGGCCTTCCGCTGTGCTAGGATCTGCGCCAATCATTTTTTTTAGGGTTGCATAAAAAGGTCTCCAATAATCGGGGATAGAATTCATAAGAGTTTCTAGATTGCTAGGCCCAACGATATCTACACCACAAGCAAAAATATCTGGGGTTTTTGTTAGACCAATTAAAGTGGCATATCCTCCATAGCTGCCTCCCATAATGGCTACCTTATCTCGTGTGGTAATGCCTTGTGTGATTGCCCACTCAACAGCATCAATGAGATCATTGTGCATTTTTGCACCCCATTCTCCATTACCGGCGTTTGCAAACTTTTTCCCAAAGCCAGATGAACCTCTAAAGTTTACACTGAGTACCGCATAGCCACGGTTAGCCAACCATTGGTGGAGGCTATTATATCCCCAATTATCACGCGCGTTGGGTCCGCCATGCACTAAAAGCACCATAGGGACTGGGGTTCTTATGGAATTATCGTTTTTTTCTATAAAGTTAGGTAATGACAAATAACTTACCAATGGGAAATGATCGCGCGATTGAATAATGACTGGATCCATATGAACCAATGGTTCTTTGTCCAATCGAGGTTTGGCTGAAAATAAAAAGTAAGCTTTTTGTAAAGGACGGTCGTAATAGTAATAGTGAGGCGCGCCATTGTCTCTAACATAGGCGACGATCCATTTTGAATCATCTAGCGTTCTACTAACAATTTTAAGCTCCCCAGCCATGATCGTATTAAGGTAGTTCAGATCTGCTTGGATTTTTTGATCTAAAATTGACCATTGTTGTTTTTCATAAGTAGCGGTATATCCTTGAATTGTTAATTCAGAAGGATGTAATAAAATGTCGTCGATATCTGCTTTTTTGTCTTCTGCAATTAAAGTTATTTTTTGGTTTTTTAGATTTAAGCTTGTTAGAGCAGCAGTATTGCGGTTTCGACTATCGAGTAAATATAAAGTATCTGCGTTTTTATTCAAAGAAAAAGGGCTGGTTGTTAAAATATCTTCATACCCGATTTCAAGTAATTTTGTTTTAGAGAGATCTTCTCCTAATGTATAGAGAATAGCACCGCCTTCTGGGGTAGGTTCTGATCCTAACCGCACTTTAAGATCTTCATCACAAATAAAATCGGCAAAAGAATTATTTTCATAAATAAGGGAAAGTTTTCCACTTCGAATATTGAGACGATAGACGTCGTGAAAATCGGGACGGCGTTGGTTAAGGGCAATTAAAACTTCATCGGGAAAATTCGGGCTGGTTGCAATAATTCTTGCTTGTACTTTTTTAAAAGAGGCTAACGTTTTGTGTTGGCCTGTTTTAATATCCACTCGATAAATTCTCCAATCTTCATTTCCTTGATTATCATCTGTATATAAAATGTGCTCATTATTATAAGCCCACCAATAATTTGCTATCCCACGTTTTTGATTGTAAGTAATCGGGTGCATGCTTTTGAGTCGATGCGGTTCTCCTACCCAAACATTTAAAACACCTAAATGCGGTGCCAGATAGGCTAAATGCTTACCGTTAGGGCTGATTTGTACACGTGTATACTTGGGATCACCAAAAAGCAAAGTACGAGGAATTAGGCTGTTATGGGTGCGTTGAGCTTTTAGCACATCTACCTTTTGGTTATTTGGTGATTCATTGGTAAAACCACTTGTATTGATCAATAAAAGAAAGATAGTAAAAATCGTTTGCGTAATAGCGCGAGACATGAAAAGCCTCCTAATTTGATGTTTTAAAATATAAAATCCCTTTATAACAGATTCAGTATTATATAGCTCGCAAATCAATAGTTTCTGGCTCAGCCTAGTGAAATGTCAACAGATCTTGGAAATTGTTAGAAAATTAACTTCCTGTCGTCTCTGACAAAAGCATATTATCCTCATTATTAGGGTATATAAGGTAAAGTGGAGTTTGTTTGTTAAACACTTTAACAAAGCATATTCAGTTACTTACAATAATATGTATAAGTCTGTTGTTTCAGGGCTGCGATGATCATCCTTGGAACGATCCCTATCCTTACGAAGATCCTCAATCTAACACCTTGTACTCTGCATTTACAGAACGCCCTAAGCATCTAGATCCGGCGCGCTCTTATAGCGAGCCCGAATGGCGAATCATTTGTCAGGTTTATGAGCCTCCTTTGCAATATCATTACTTAAAAAGGCCTTATGTATTAGAATCATTAACGGCAACAGATTTACCTGAAGTGCAATATTTTGATAAGCAAGGAAAACGTGTTTCAGGAGAGGATGTGCTCATTGAGGTTGCCTATACAGATTATATTATTCGAATTAAGCCTGGCATTTTTTACCAAATGCATCCTGCTTTTGCCAAAGATCAAAATGATCATTACCGTTATCACGCTTTATCTCCTGAAGAAATTTCGCATTATCGCGTATTAGAAGATTTTAAAGAAATAAGTACGCGAGAAGTGGTAGCAGAAGACTATGTATATCAGATCAAACGCTTGGCAGAGCCGCATTTAAGTTCGCCTATTTTTGGGTTTATGAGCCGTTATATTCAGGGTTTAAAAACATTGCGAGAAAAGTTGGTTGCTGATTTTAATAAGGATAAGAGAAATTTGGAGATCGATCTTAGAGCTTATTCTTTGGAGGGAGCAACGGTTATTGATCGATATACCTATCGCGTCCGGGTCCAGGGGAAATATCCGCAATTTAATTATTGGCTGGCAACACCATTTTTCGTGCCCATTCCCTGGGAAGTAATACAGTTTTATGCTCAACTTGGGTTTGAAGAGCATAATATTTCTCTTGATTGGTATCCGGTGGGAACAGGGCCTTTTTTACTGACAGAAAATAATCCGGAACGTAGGCTGGTTTTAAGAAAAAATCCAACATTTCGTGGAGAATTTTACCCTATTTTGGAGGGCCAGCCAAATAAACGAATTCCTATGGTTAATCAAATGATATTTACATTGGAAAAAGAAAGTACACCCTATTGGGATAAATTTTTGCAAGGTTATTATGACAGTTCTGGAATTAGTTCCGATAATTTTGGGAACTCAATCCAATTTGCAGCCTCTGGAAATTTAGAAATAACGGAATTACTTAAAAAGCGCAATATTCGTTTGCAGACTTCAGTATCTCCGGAAATTTGGTATTGGGGTTTTAACTTTTTAGATAACACGGTTGGTGGATATGGGGAAAAAGCACGTAAACTTCGTCAAGCAATTGCAATGGCTTTTGATATTGAGGAATTTATTTCAATTTTCATGAATGGTCGCGGCGTGGTAGCAAAAGGCCCTATCCCTGTCGATATTTTTGGTTTTAGTGTACAGCCAAATCCTGCAAAACCCGATATAAAAAAAGCGCGTACCCTATTAAGAGAAGCGGGATATTCTGAAGGGTTAACACTTTATTTTGATACTGTTGTTACAGGAGATCCAGACGAAATTGAAACTACCGCTTGGTTACAAAAACAATTCGCTAATATTGGAATTCAGATTATTATTCGAGGAACGGACTTTAATCGTTTCCAAGAAAAGGTACAGTTGGGGAATGTGCAAATATTTTTTGCAGGATGGAAGGCGGATTATCCAGATCCTGAAAATTTTCTTTTTTTATTGTATGGACCTAATAGTAGTGTTTATTCCAGTGGGGAAAATATGTCAAATTATGTGAATCCAATTTATGACAAACTTTTCGAA
>CADEGZ010000177.1 GCA_902827015.1 uncultured Pseudomonadota bacterium | reverse complement strand
TTGGAGTCAGAGGTGCTATTTATGCAGCCTCTTACGTGATGCAGACCTTTCCAACAAGGGTTGTTATTAATACACCGGAAAACATCATATTATATGATAGCGATGTATTGCTATAGGGTACTAATAGCGTTAAGGTATTACAGGGATTAAGAAAAAATGACAAGAAGAACCCCAGAAAGTTTTAGAAGGGGGGAACAGAGATATGCTAAAAAAGTTCTAGTCAAAGTTTGATCCTAGAACCTTTTTAGATATTATATGGGATTTTAATATCAGCTCCTAATCCTTGAAAGTCTTTGGTATTTCGGGTTATCAATAAGCTATCCGTATATTTTGCAGTAGCCCAGATTATAGCGTCCGGGATTTTTATTTTATTTTCCTTTCTAATATTAACTGCAATTTCAGCAATTTCGTCATTAAGAGGAATTATATTAAAACCATTCAAAAACTCCTTTATTATTTCTTCATTATCGGTTACCCCAACTAGTATTTCCATTTTGGTAATTATACTGATTTGAGGTGACTGATATTGCTCGATTTCTTTTTTGGCCAGCAGATTACCAATTAAATAATCTATCAATATATTAGTATCAAATACAGCTTTCATGAACCCCACTCATCCCTTAATTTTTGCTGATATTTTAAACTGTCTAATTTTTTACTTTTCCAAATCCCAAAAGCTAATTCATAACCTTTTTTACTGTAACTATAACTGTTTATATATTTTGCCAAAGCTTCTCTTATAACGCTCGGTCTGGATACATTTTTCTTTTTTGACATCTGATCTAGAATTTTTACTTGTGAATCAGGTATATCAACAATAGTTCTCATACTAATACCTATTATATTTGTTATCATTATCTGATATAATATAATATGACCTTAGTTCTTTCAAGAAAAATCTATTTATTTCACAGACTCATCCCTCGGTCTCTATCTATTTTAATTTCATTCTGCTTTTGCTTTTCTGTTTCTTTCTGTTGTTCCTGAAAAGCTTTAAACAGCGTAGTAATATATATGGATAGGATATTAGTTTTTAATCAAGGCAAAATTGTAGAAGATGGCTCGAATGAGCAGCTGCTAAGCTTTAAGAGATTATATAGAACTATGTGGAATGCACAAGTAGGCGGATTTTTGCCTGAACATAAGTAAAAGCTCATATTAGGTAATCCTTAGGACATTGGTACAGGTGGATATGGGTTTGAAAGTAATTCTTCAGCCGGTTTAATTTATATCTATGTCCTTAAACTATATTTTTTTTAGCTTTAAATTCACCACAAATCAGGTTACCAGTTGCAAATTCCTCAGAAATTGTTTGGTAGTCTTTTATATGTGTATTCCAGGTATTTAAATCATAGAGTTGAGTAAATTTATCTTTTATAGTTTTAGATTTAAGCTTAGTTACAATTTCTCTATTATAATTACTGTAAAATTGCGATCTATTATTAAATTTGCTTATTTTAAAGCCGGCATTTGTAAGCATTCTTTCATAAGTTGGTATTGAAACCGGGTTTAGATATAATCCCTCATTTTCTACTAGAATATTTAAATTTCCTTCCCATTTCCCATCTTCTTTACTTAACCAGTCTTGAATAATTAAATCACCTAAGGGTTTTAAAATCCTATTAAACTCGCTAAATAACTCATAGTGTTGATCATTAGTTAAATGAACTATAACTCCTTTGCTAACAATTAAATCAAATTTATTATCAAAAAACGGAAGTTTTTTTGTTTCGCTATTTACTAAAAATGTTATCTTATTATTAAGCTCAGAAGGTATTCTAGTTGTCGCATTTTCAATAATTTTTGGATTAATATCTGAATAACATTAGCACCATAATTTTTTGCTAAAAATATTGCTAAACCTCCTAAACCACAACCAAAATCTAGTACCAACTTATTTTGAATATTCATCCCAGAAAACATACTTTCCATTTCTTGTTGGCCTCCCTCAGACATCATGTCTGTTCCATAAGCTAACTCTAAGGAATCACAATACTTTTCTGTATAAGCTTCTATTATGTCAAATTCATTCATTGGGCTTACTCGCTGTGAACGTTATTAATGTATAGTAACATCCTGTATGATACCGTCAAGTTATTAGTAATGTTGAAAATAGAGAGCTAAGAGACATGATATAATAGGTGGTATTGTAAGTCCGCATCAGTTATCATGGTTTACAGGAAATTATGTTCGAAAGAGTTATAGAGGTAGTTTACACTACAATTTATTGTTAAATTCGATTCTTTACAAAGTTTCAGATAAAGACGTTAATAATATTAAGTTAGTTTCTATATGCCGTATCAATTTATTACACCAATTTATTTGAGCTTAAATATTAATCATATTGCTTCCCAATTTCCACCTGAACCCTTTTTATATTTTTTTTCTACAGCAGCCCATGCAACTTTATGGGCTACTTGTTCTTGGGATTCAGATGGGTCCCGCCTGTTTTTTGTAGATTTGTATTGTTCCCATGCATGATTAAAAGCAGCTCTATAAATATCCTGCGCATGAGCAGGTAAATGATCTTTTACTTTTTTGGGTAAATCATCATTAGTTAAATACGGCATTTTTTACCTACATTTATTAACGTTAAGGATGTTTAATACTGGTTCTAACAGATTTTACTCCTTTAACTTCCTTAGCAGCGGCCACAATAGTATCCACATCAGCTGCTCTATTAACACTACCGAATATATGTACTATCTGATTGGTGGTTTCTACGTGTAAGTCATAATCCGGCGCTAGCTTATTATATATATAGAGATGTCTGATCTTACCTTTAACTTTAGCAGTAATTATTGAATCAGTAAGAATAGAATTACTTTCTTTTACTTTAAGCTCAGTATCTATTACATCTACTACTTTATCAACACTTGAGGCTACCTCTATTGCTTTCTGCGCTTGCAAATGGGTATCTACTTTGCCCTTTAATTTAACTACACCGCCTTTAGTTGTTACCTCTATATCTTTAGGTATGTCTTTTTCCTGAATTAGCTTTGCTTTTACTTCGGTTGTAATGGCTAAGTCATCTACTCCGGATGCAAAAGTTGTAGTTGCAAAGGTTGTTGCCAAAGCTAGTATTATTATATTAATTTTTTTAAATAACATTTTTTCCTCCTAAATTTAATTATTATAGTTAATTCAAGGGTATAATACCCTTAGTTTAGTAATTAATTACTTACCGGTTTTGTACGCTATGAGTGCTTTTTTCCGGTAAATAATTTAAGGGTATTCTAAAAATATGGTATAGTTCCTTTTTGCCACCACTCATCCGATTTAAACTGCGCCGGTAGCCTATGATCATCATAGCCTTCCAGCTCTAATTCCTCATACACAATATGAGTTAATTTGTCAGTTAAATCTTCCGGTAATTCTTTACCGCAACAAGGACAGTAATGAAGGGAATAAGTAATATCACCATCAATAGTAAGTAAATAAGTTCTTGTTTGGGGTAAGTATACTACGGTAGAACCGGACTCCAGTAGCATTTTAAACTTTAAACAACAGGGATCTTTTTGGTTTAGTTCACTTTTCACTAAGGTTTGCATTTGTTGCTTTAAACCTTGGGTCCATAATGTTAATTTTTTTTTCATAATCACTCCATTTTTAAATTAACAGCTACTACATAAAGTAACAGCACTTGCGCTTGCCAATCTATAACTCAAAGCTACCAGTTCACTGACCGCATTGGCTATACGTTATTTAGCACCACGTATTTTTTACCTGGGTG
>CADEGZ010000176.1 GCA_902827015.1 uncultured Pseudomonadota bacterium | reverse complement strand
GTTAAATTTATCATTTTAATCTGGTGGGCTGTGTGGTGTAAGACAGCCTTGGTTTTCATCCGTTTCCCAATGCTTTTGTGAGTTATTTTCGACCTTATTTTTTTTAAACAAAAAGCGAGCTATTTTCTTTTGTATCTTGCGATACTCTTTCACTATCTTTAGTTCAGCCTTATGCAACTTATTGATCCTTATCATTTTCTATTTATTAGTAATTTGACCTAACAAGAAATGATAAGTTCAATTATTAACGAACTAGAATTTTAATAGTTTTAGTATAGGTCAAACCTGTTTTTCAATCAAAATGGTCATAATTGTTAGCTGTTTTATAGCGTTTTGGTATCTTTATTTTTAACTAATTGCAGTAGTAGAATATTCATTAAGCCATGCTTTTGCCGTCTGTAATATATTGTTTCTAAAAATTAGAAGTTGCCAGCGTCGACCTCCCATTTGACGCCACAATACGGCAGAACGGATCCCCGCTAGGAGTAATGCGCGTACTTTATTAAGAATAGGGGTCTGGGTAAGATAAATGGGTTCCCCGGTTACGTGAACTCTAAAACTAAATGTACTTAAAGTATCTGTGTAAATTGAGGCTAAATTTGCCATGACATTTTCATGGGTAGGGGAAAAATGTAATGCTTGTTTTGATGCGCGTTCTATGCCTGTGCGAATAATATCTAACATTTTAGGGTTTTCTTTCAGTTTTCTTTCAAGGTGAAGTAAAGAAAACACATAGCGTGCAATTTCTGGATCTTTAGGCGCTTTATTATTAGTAAAAAGCTGTATTAGTTCGTTTAATCCCAGGGTTAAATTCTGGGGACTTTCATAGATCTCAGAGGGATCGTCGGCATTTATTTTAAAAATACTTTGAATACTTGCTAGAAAAGAAGCTTCATCTAAGCGGTTGGTTTTTGCGAGCTGTTTGATTAAAGCAGCTGCTTGAAAAACACCAGCAAGGGCTAAGATCCGAAATTGATATTCTGACTTTATCAATGAATAATCCCTCCACCAAGACAAATATCTTGCTGGTAAAATACAATAGATTGGCCAGGGGTAATAGCACGTTGAGGTTTTTCAAATATGACTTCGCAATTATATTCATCCACAAGTTCTACAGTACAAGAGGTTTCTTTTTGCCGGTAACGAATTTTGGCAGTGCAATTAAAGCGATTTTGAATTGGTGAGTCTGTTATCCAATGCAATTGATTGGCCTTTAATTTGCAAGAGTAAAGTAAAGGGTGATTTTCGCCAGATACCACAGTCAGTACATTGCGTTTTAGATCCTTTCCAACCACGTACCAAGGAACATTATTTTCGCCTTGACGTCCTCCAATACCCAGCCCTTGACGTTGTCCAATCGTATAAAACATTAAACCATCGTGTTGGCCTATCGTTTTTCCTTCGATCGTTTCAATAATCCCTGGCTCTGTAGGCATGTATTGGCTTAAAAAATTTTTAAATTTACGCTCCCCAATAAAACAAATTCCGGTACTGTCTTTTTTATCGGAATTTGGAAAACCAGCACTTTTTGCAATCTCTCGAACGGTAGACTTATTAAGATCTCCGATTGGAAATAAAGATTTGGAAAGTGCTTTTTGTTCTAATGCATATAAGAAATAGGTTTGATCCTTGCTTGGATCTGCCGCTTTTTGTAATTGATAAAGGCAATGGTGTGAATCATTAAAGGAGGTTATTTGAGCATAATGGCCTGTGGCGATATAATCAGCACCCAGTTTTAAAGAATAATTTAAGAAAGCTTTAAATTTAATTTCTCGATTACATAAAATATCAGGATTGGGTGTTCTTCCACTTCGATATTCTGTTAAAAAGTGTTCAAAAACATTGTCCCAGTATTCACTTGAGAAATTGGTTGTATGTAATGGGATATTAAGGATATCGCAAACTTTTTGTGCGTCTTGGAAGTCTTTTGTTGCAGGACAATTTGTACTACTATCGTCCTCTTCCCAGTTTTTCATAAAGAGGCCTTCTACTTGAAATCCTTTTTCTAATAAAAGTAGGGCTGCTACGGAAGAATCGACACCGCCTGAAAGTCCAACGATGACTCGCGATGGTTTCATGATAATAGGGCATTTCTCGTTAAGCTTCGAATAATACCAACCACTATCCCTTCTAAAGATAAGTTTTGATGTTGAGTTTCTGACGTAAACGTACGAACAATAATTTCTTGATTGGCTCGCATTAATACTATTTGTCCAGTACTGGCTTCTTGGGTTTGATGAATTGCTAGATAATCGCCTTCTACAATATTTAATTCAGGAATTTCTTTTAATGAGTAGTGTAATAAGTAGTCAATAGAGAGCTTGAAAAATAATCGATCGAGTTTACAAGTCCCTATTATGTGGTGATCTGAAAGTATTTGTTGTGTCGCAATAATGCGATCTATTTTTATGATCGGAATCCCACCTACAGCGCGCGTAAGACGGATCCCGCGCGAAGTACCAGGCACCAATTCTATAACGCCCTTGCGAGCTAAAGCTCTTAAGTGATCTTCGGCTGCATTTGGAGAACGAAATCCCATTGTTTTAGCAATTTCAGCACGTGTTGGAGGTGAGCCGGTTGCAGTGATATGGGATTCAATGAGTGCCAGAATTTCTTGTTGACGTTTAGTTAATTTACTCATAAAACTTCCTGTTGTTTGGGTTGAAGTTTAAAACCATAGGCCATTGTACTATGAAGCTGTTCTGTTGTCCAGACTGATTAAATAATGGGTGAATGGCCACGATTTATATGTTCTCTTTTCATAGTGAAGAGGCCGTCCAAATTACAAAGCAGTTTTATTTTTCTTCTTCAAAAGGAATAAAAGGATCCGACCAGTTTTGAGGGTGGATCACCTCATCCCCCAGTTCAGAAAATTGATCTTTGTCTACTTCATAAGGTCCAGACCAATCTTTGGGAGAAGCAATAGCAGAGACTCGCATTGCAAACCATGTATCTAGATCTAATTCTTCAACTTCACCTCCAAAATACTGTATTTCTATGGTGTTGCTTTTGTCATCTTTAGCCACAACTTCAAAACGTTCATTGTGCTCTGTTTCCAGATACCAGGTTCCAATAACTGGATATTCATGTGGATGTATCATAACTCTTTTTCCTTAAACACGGAGTTTTAACCCCTTTATTTGTTATTCTACCAACATAATTAGACTTTAGAAAAGCAATATTTGTTCTATGATGATGGAGAATCAATAATATTTAAGTGTACCATCTCGTAAACAATGAGCTGGTCTAGAGGATGAGGGATCAAGATGAATTTTTTAGGTTTATGGGCAGCCGCTGTGATTACATGTTGGGGTTTGGCTTATTTAGAGGCACCTTTTCTAGTATGGGCAGCTACTGTGGCATTGTCTGTTGGCCTTTGTCAGTGGTTAGGTGTATTCCCGCACTTCCTGCTCTCTGGTGCTTGGTGTGTTGTTATTCTTCTCTCGATTTGTTTTGGCTTTTCTACGATAAGACGGCGAATTTTGAGTGTTCATTTGTTGCAAATCTTTAGCAAAACTTTGCCACCTATTAGCGCAACTGAACAGGAAGCAATTGAAGCGGGCGATATTTGGTGGGAAGCAGAATTGTTTAAAGGACGTCCCAATTGGGACCAACTGTTGGCATTACCTAAACCCCATTTAACCGATGACGAAATACATTTTTTAGATCATCAAGTAGAAAAGTTGTGTGCAATGATTGATGATTGGCAAGTTTCGCATGTAACGTTGGATTTACCGTCTGTTGTGTGGAC
>CADEGZ010000175.1 GCA_902827015.1 uncultured Pseudomonadota bacterium | reverse complement strand
TTTTATTTAAGTAAATACTTAGTCATCATTATATTTTATTTTCATACTTTACAAGATGTTAAGCTTCTTTTCGCTCAATATGTTACTCATCCTGAATCAGAGGAAGTTGCAGATCTAATTGTTTAAATAGAGCATAACGTTGAAGGCGCTATCCCTATAGATTTTAGTATTGGGGCACATCCTTTAATAGGAATTCAAAAATTTTTAGAAAATATCAAGGTTTTGGCAAATTTGGTTTTGAGGCTTTTTAAAAGAACTATCGTTTTATAGGCATTTATCAAAAAGAAAAAGAAAGAGTTGTGGATATTCATCGTGAATTTAAATTTAAACAAAAATTAGATGAAGTTAAAGAATTATTAGAAACGATTGAAAAAGAAACAGTCGTGGAACAACAAAAATTAGCCGGATCTGCAAAAACCGGATAACAATAAAAAACAATAGGAAGCTGTTTTCAAATTACGATTTGGATCATTTTATTTTCAATTCTTAAGGGATATGTTGTTACATCTTCAAAAGCAGGTGGTGCTTTCACTCCCCCTGTTTTAATACAAAATTTTGCACCATGCCGCGGGCAAACGATGAGATCTTCTTCGATATCTCCATCAGCTAAAGGAAAATTTTCGTGTGTACATTGATTATGTATAGCGTAATATGCATTTTCTAATTTGAATATAACAATTGGAATTCCTTTAACAACCAAGGACTTTCGGTCTGTTTGTGAAAATTCTGTTTCTTGAATAACGTCTATCCATTCAGACATATCAAAATCCTATACTCTTTGCACTTGAATTTTAGGCGTTGCTGTAGCATTTTTAAAACAAGTTCAATTGTAATTTGGCAACTTCAGACATTCTATCTTGAGTCCAAGGGGGATCCCATACTAATTCTACTATAACATCACAAACGCCAGGGATCTTTAAAATAGTATCCTGTACAGTTTGAGGAAAAGTTTGTGCGACAGGGCAGGCAGGGCTTGTGAGTGTCATTTGGATAGTAACTCGCGTTGAAATACTTTGGGGAACTTCGGAGGTTTCTTGTTGTTCTGTAACGTCTAATGAATAGATAAGGCCCAAATCGTAAATGTTAACAGGTATTTCAGGGTCGAATATTCCTTTTAAGCTTTCAACAACACGTTCTTTTAGGGTAAGTGATTCTTCAGAATTCATAGTCTTTAATTTTCTGTGCTAACGGTTTTGGAATTATGTTCAAGAGCAGCCCGGAGGGTATGCCAAGAAAGAGTGGCACATTTTACTCGAGCAGGGAAAGCTTTAACTCCTATTAATGCGGTAAGTTTTCCATTTAGGTGGTCATTATTATTATCGTTAACTAACACTGCATGGAAGGCATGTGATAAAGCTAAAGCTTCTTGAACGCTTTTGCCAATTAAAGCCTCTGTCATGAGAGATGCAGAAGCAATGGAAATGGCGCAACCCGAACCTGTAAAAGAGGCGTTTTCAATTTTTTGGTTTTCGATTTTTAAATAAACTTGGATTTTATCACCACAGAGAGGATTAAATCCTTCTGCTGTTCCGTTGGCATTGGCTAATACACAGCAATTTCTGGGGTGAGTGCCGTGATCGATAATTAATTCTTGGTATAAGTCTTTCATGTTCATAAGTTAATCTCTTGGACGAACAAATTTTTAAAGTTTAAACAGAAGTTTTGCTTCTTGTAAAGCCTTTATAAGGCAGTCAATTTCCTCATGAGTGTTGTAAATCCCGAAGGAGACTCTTGCAGTTGCAGGTATAGAAAAAAAATCCATAATGGGCATGGCGCAGTGATGGCCTGTGCGAATTGCAACGCCAAATTGATCAACAATTGTTCCGATATCATGTGGATGTATGCCATCCATCGTAAAGGAAATAACACCTATTCTTTCTTGTGGTGTTCCAATTATTTTTAATCCTGGAACCAAAGAGAGTGCATCGATTGCATAATCAAGCAGATCTCTTTCGTGTGTGGTAATATAATCCCAACCCAAGGCGTTTAAATATTCTAAAGCACTACTTAGTGCAATTGCTTCTGCAATGGCGGGGGTACCTGCTTCAAATTTAAACGGGATTTCTTTATAAGTGGTTTTTTCAAAAGTAACTTGTAAGATCATTTCACCTCCTCCTTGGTAAGGTGGCATTGCTTTTAACCAATGGGCTTTCCCGTATAAGATCCCGATGCCTGTAGGGCCATAAATTTTATGTCCTGAGAAGGTAAAAAAATCGCAATCTAAATCTTGAACGTCCACTTTTAAGTGCGGGGCAGATTGAGCCCCATCTACTAAAACAGGTATATTATGGGCGTGAGCTTCTTTAATAATGTCACGCAGCGGGTTTAAAGTTCCTAATACATTAGAAACATGGGTAATTGCTAACAGTTTAGTTTTTTTACTGAAATATTGACTAAGCGTATCTATGGAAAGTTCGCCTTTAGTATTCATCGGGATTATTTTTAAATGTGCCCCTTTATTTTGACAGATCATTTGCCAAGGCACGATATTAGAATGATGTTCCATCGCAGAAATCAATATTTCATCATTTTCTTTAATAAATTGATCGCCAAAACTTCGAGCTACTAAATTGATTGCTTCGGTAGTACTTTTAACAAAAATACATTCTTGGGGATGTTGGGCATTGATAAAGCGCTGTACAATACAACGAGCTTTTTCAAAGGCTTGTGTAGACTTTTCACTTAAATAATAGACTCCTCGGTGGATATTGGCATTTATTTCACAATAATAATCCTCTAGGGCATCCAAAACACATTGAGGTTTTTGAGTCGTTGCTGCATTGTCTAAGTAAACCAGAGGATGTTTGTGAATTAGCTTCTTTAGAATGGGAAAATGGCTGCGGATAGTATCAATATTCATGGATCAAATTTTCCACATACTTTAATGCATTGGTGGGTATGGCTTGTAAAGTGGGGTGAATAAAACCATTAATTAATAATTGTTTGGCCACTTTTTCACAAAGTCCGCGACTTCTTAAATAAAAAAGTGCTTCTGCATCTAAAAATCCAACAGTTGCGCCATGTGAACATTGAATATCATAATTATAAATTTCAAGTTGAGGGCGTGTATTTACTTCTGCCTTTTCAGAGAGTAGTAGACTTTTGCTTTCCAGAGAAGCTTCGGTTTTGGTAGCATTTTTTTGTACAACAATTTTTCCAGTAAAAGAGTTTCTTGCTTCTGCTTGAACAACACTGCGTGTGATAATCTGACTTTTACAAGAGGGTTTATTATGTTTTACAGTAAAAGCAACATCTGTTTTTTGATGGTCTTTAAGTGTTGCCAAGGCATAAAATTGGCATTCTGCATTTTTTTCGTTAAGCTCAATATTTACTGAAGCGCGGTTGATCCCTCCATCTGCTGTCATAAATGTTCCTGTGTAGTGGCTATTTTGTGCTTGTTCTATATTAAGGTGGGTAATTTGTAAGCTTTCTCTTGTACCACGTTGTAAAAAGAAGTGTTTTATTTCGGCCCCTTTTTTAAGGGTAATATGGCTTAATGTATTGCTGAAAGATATTTTATTGCCTTTATTTAAGTATAATTCTATAACGGAGGCTTTGCTATTTTCTTCAGCAATGATGATATTTCTTGGATGTGTCATTACAGGATCTGAATCCGATTCTGTAACATGCACAATGATAATAGGCTCTTGAATAATAGCATTTTTGGGTAATATAAGATGAGCGCCGTCCAAATAAAAAGCATGGTTAAGTACTTGAAAACTATTATTTGTTTGGGTTGTAATCGGTATTGGTGCGATCTTAGAAAGTTTTTGA
>CADEGZ010000174.1 GCA_902827015.1 uncultured Pseudomonadota bacterium | reverse complement strand
ACGCCTACCACTGGGTGTCAATCGTGTACAGGTTGTAGTGGTAGCGGTTCTTCCTGCTCTTGTTCCACTTTATCTTATTGCCCGGGTAGTCCAGCGCCTTCTGCTTGCTCAGAGAGTTCTTGTCCGACTCCGGCTCCGTCGCCAATGGTTGGACCAGACGGTTTACCATGGCCAGCCGTCAATCCAAGTTCTGGATCTACTTGTTGGATGAATTGCTGGACCGGTTCTAATGGTAGTTATTGGGTCGAAGGAAGTGTTATGGTTCAAGGGTCTTATGATGATCAGGGGCATTGTGTTCCCTCTGGATATGAGAACCAAGATAATCAACCTGGTGGGATTAGTGTTTCGGGAACAGGCCTTACCGACTATTGTAGTTGGTATTATAATTGTTGTTCGCCTTGTAGTACTTGTGATCCCTGTGGGCCAGAAAATGGTGGTAGTTGTACATATCCGTCTAGTAATTGTGCAGGTTGTTCTGGTCAAGGAAATTGTACGTCGAACTATTGTTGGGGAGGAGGTTAGTGATAAGCTATTGGCTGAACATTTGTTTTTGATTTAGGATGTCCATTTGTAAGGAATATTATGACAAGCGATAGTTCTGCTAATCCTAAGACCATTTATCTTAAAGATTATCAACCGCCTGCTTATTGGGTAAATAAAGTCGATTTAATTTTCGATCTAAAAGAAAACGAAACCATCGTTGATTCTACTTTGCAATGCCAGAGAAATAAAATTATTAATGAAAATGGCGAGCTTCCTTTTGTTTTATACGGCAAAAAACTATTGCTGCAATCGTTACAATTAGATGATCGGGTATTAACCAGTGAAGAATATCAATTGAATGATGAAACACTCATCCTCTTAAAAGTTCCAGAAACATTTACCTTAAAAATCAAAACTGAAATTCATCCTGAGAAAAACACAGAGTTATCTGGGCTGTATCGTTCAAAAACCCTATTTTGTACGCAATGTGAAGCAGAGGGGTTTAGGCGCATTACCTATTTCCCAGATAGACCAGATGTAATGGCTAAATTTACCACCACTATTTATGCAGATAAACTTTCTTATCCTGTACTGTTGTCTAACGGAAATTGTGTGCAAAAAGGAGATGTAGTAGGAGATAAGAATCGGCATTGGGTAAAGTGGGAAGATCCTTTTTTGAAACCCTGTTATTTATTTGCTTTAGTTGCAGGCAGTTTGGTGGCAATAGAAGATTATTTTGTCACTCGTTCGAAACGTCTAATTACCTTAAAGATCTATGTTGAGCAAGAAAACCAAGATAAATGCCAACACGCTTTAAGTGCACTTAAAAAAGCGATGAAGTGGGATGAAGACACTTATGGTCGTGAATATGATTTAGATATTTATATGATTGTTGCGGTTAATGATTTTAATATGGGGGCTATGGAAAACAAAGGGCTTAATATTTTTAATTCCAAATATATTTTAGCGCGTCCTGAAACAGCAACAGATATAGATTATCAACGCATTGATGCAGTGGTTGGACATGAATATTTTCATAATTGGTCTGGAAACCGTGTTACTTGTCGAGATTGGTTTCAACTAAGTTTAAAAGAGGGCTTAACTGTATTTCGAGAACATCAGTTTTCTTCTGATATTTCAGAGTCTCCAGTTAGTCTTATTGAAAATGTGCGTGTCCTTCGAGCAGCACAATTTGCGGAAGATAGCAGCCCTATGGCGCACCCAGTACGCCCTTCTTCTTATATAGAAATTAATAATTTTTATACTGCTACGGTTTATGAAAAGGGTGCAGAGCTTATTCGTATGTTAAAGACTTTATTAGGGTGGGAAAACTTTCAAAAAGGGATGGATCTCTATTTTAAACAGCACGATGGAAAAGCAGTAACAACTGATGATTTTGTTGCAGCCATGGAAGCCGTTTCTGGTTTTGATCTTTCTCAATTTTGCTTATGGTACGTTCAAGCAGGTACTCCAGAAATTGAGTTTCAAGAACGTTATGATGAAGCCGCTAAAACATATTATTTAACGTTGAAGCAATTTTGTCCACCAACGCCTTTGCAACCCACTAAAAAGCCCATGGTAATTCCTGTTGCCATTGGATTGTTGGATCAAGATGGTAAAGATATTTTAAAGCCAGAAGTGCTCGTTTTAAAAGAAGAAGAACAAACTTTTTCATTTTCAAATATAGCCCATCCACCCGTTTTATCATTATTGCGAGAATTTTCTGCGCCTGTAAAAATTCGTTCGGATAGAACAGATGAAGTACTTACTTTCTTGCTTGCACATGATAGCGATAATTTTAATCGTTGGGATGCGGGCCAGAAATTAACAGAACGACTCTTATGGCGTTTAAGTGAAGCGTATCAAGCAAAACAAGCATTATCTCTGCCACCTGTTTGGTTAGAAGCGCATCGCACTGTTTTATTAGATGAACATTTAGATCCTGCCTTGAAGGTTGAGATTTTAACACTTCCTGCACTTTCTTATTTAATTGAGTTAAAAGAAGTGGTGGATATTGATGCAATTTATACCGTTAGAACTTTTTTAAAGCAAAAACTTGCTGAATATTTAAAGCCATTCTTATTAAAAATTTATCAAGAATATTTAACTTTAACGGGTGATCGTTACCAATATTCCTCCAAAGCCGCCGCCCATCGTCGGTTAAAAGAGCTGTGTCTTAGTTATTTGGCATTAACGGGGGAAAGGGAAGCGATTGATTTGTGTATGACACAATGGAAATATGCAAATAATATGACAGATGCTTTGGCAGTTCTAAATGCATTATCACATTGGGAAGGTACAGAGCGGGAAATTGTGTTGCAACAATTTTATAAACAATGGCATCACGATCCATTAGTACTAGATAAATGGTTTAGAATACAAGCACTCTCCGAATTACCTAAGACTTTAGAAGTGGTAAAAAGCTTAACCACCCACCAGGATTTTAATATCAATAATCCAAATAAGGTTTATGCTTTGGTAGGTAGCTTTGCTGTAGGAAATTTAGTACGTTTTCATGAAAAGAATGGCCTGGGGTACCAGTTTTTGGCAGATACCGTTATGCAATTGGATCGTATTAACCCTCAAGTTTCCGCAAGAATGGTTAGAGCTTTTTCAAATTGGAGGCGATTTTCTTCCGATAGACAAGAAAAAATCAAGGCCCAGTTAGAACGCATTTTAACCCAAAATGATCTTTCTAGGGATGTATTTGAAATCGTCTCTAAATGTTTATAGATATACGATTACTTGGGCAGGCTTGGAGTTGGTATTTTAATAATCATGCGATAGATAGGAAAATAAAGCGTCCAGCTTAGCCAAAGTAGCGCAAGTAATACTGAAAAAACCACATCGCTCGCCCAATGGGCACCACTAATTAATCTTGGTATGCACAAGCTAATGGCAAAAATGATGCTAAGTATGCCTATGCGTTTAGGAGAGGAAATTAGCGTAAAAGAGGCCCAATAAATGAGGGAAAAAGCGTGGCCGCCTGGGAAAGAATGAGTGGAGGTATCTTTAATATTAGCATTTTGTAAAATCTCGGAAAGTTTTATAACGGGTTGTATAATTAAAGAAGGCGAAGCCCGTTGAATGTGTAATAGTTTATTAAATAAGAAATCTTGTAATGTAAAGCCGATTTGGAAAAATATCCAGAAATAGATTATTTGTTTGATCCTGACTGATCTTAACTTAGGATCTTTTGTGTCCACAATTGTCCATATATTGAACAAAGCTGCTAAAACTAGGTTTATACTGGTTTCACGCCGATGGTTTAAGATCCCCCAAAAATTTTGCCAGAATTCGTG
>CADEGZ010000173.1 GCA_902827015.1 uncultured Pseudomonadota bacterium | reverse complement strand
TTTCTTTTGTCCCTGCTTTATTAACATTCTTAAATATTAAAACAGCATCTTTTTTGCTCACTGATATAAAAAAACTTTCCAAAATATTTTCTTGTTTCCATTGATTTACGAATTCCATTTCCTTTTTTGGTAATTCAGGATTTGATTTTATTGTTTCTATTCCGCTGTCTGATAGGGTGATTAATACTAATATTCTGTTCATATTACTTTAAATTAAAATTGTTCAGCAAAATTACAATTATTTAGTTGATTGTCTAGTCGTCTAGCATTACTGCTAACGTCAGACTGTGAAAAAACCTATCCACACCCTGAGTTGTAAAACTTGCCATAAAAACCGAGAAAAGCAAGGGGTTTTAGGGTTAAATTTACTGTAACAAAAGATGTATGGGATATATTTTAGGAAGTAACCGAAGTCAGATGGAGTTTAGTTGTTTGGAGGATATTGTTGAGCATGACAATCCGGTTAGATTTATAGAGGCATTTGTGGATAAACTTGACTTAATCGAGTTGCAATTTGTAGTGAGATTATTGAAGGATGAGGGTAGGCCGTCGTATGATCCAACGCTTTTTTTAAAGTTGTATCTGTACGGATATTTAAATGGGATACGCAGTAGCCGCAGGTTAGAGCGCGAGTGTAAACGTAATATTGATTTACAATGGCTCATGTATAGGCTGGTTCCTAACTACCACAGCATTGCAGATTTTAGGAAAGAGAACCCCACAGCTTTACGGAACACATTTAAATTGTTTGTATGCTTTTTAAAAGACATTGATTTGTTAGGGGGTACTACTGTAGCGATCGACGGCACAAAGATGCGAGCCCACAATAGCAAAAAGAACAACTATAGTCCAAAAAAAATAGAACGGCATTTAGCTTATATAGAAGAAAAGACCAATGAGTATTTAAGGGAACTAGATGCCAATGATGAAGGGGAATCCCCCATGAAGCTGGATAATATAAAAAAGAAGATAGAGCGTCTAAAGCAGAATAAAATAAAGTATGAGCTACTAGGAAAGAAGATGGATGATAGCCGTTCTCCACAGGTGAGTACAACGGATGAAGATGCACGAGCATTGCTGGTACAGGGGCAGGTAGTAGAGGTATGTTATAATATGCAGGCGGCGGTAGATGACAAACATAAACTGGTAGTGGCTACCCATACCATAAACAAGAATGACAGGAATGCATTAAGTGCAATAGCCAAGGAAGCAAAGGATAATTTAGCGGTAGAATCGTTAACAGCACTAAGCGATAAGGGGTATCATAATGGCAGTGAACTACAAACTTGCAAGCAAGAGAATATCACAACTATCTGTGCTCAGCAAGAGATTGTAAATAGCAATGCAAAGGGCACAACCCCCAATTATTTGGTGACAAAATTTATTTATGCCAAGGAGGATGATACCTATACCTGTCCGCAAGGAGCTGTACTAGGAACCAAAGGAACCTGGCATACGAAGAAATCCGGTAATGGATCTCCAAGTTATAGGTTTAAGAAATATCGAACTTCGGCCTGTAAAAATTGTCCGGTAAAGCAACTATGCACAGGAAGAGAAAAGGGCGGCCGAGAAATAGATCGGAGTGAATATGCAGATGCTGTTGAACAAAACAGTAAACGGTATAGAGAAAACATGGATTTATATAGGAAGAGACAAGAAATTAATGAACATATATTTGGTACAATTAAACGAAAGTGGGGATATAACCATACCAATTTAAAGGGTCTCAAGAAAGTAAACGGAGAGTTTGCCCTAATTATGACAGTTTACAACATCAAACGTTGTATAAACATACTGGGGATAGAAAAATTAATTGAAAAAATTAAAAATTGGCAACCCAATTATAAGCGGATTGCCCGTGCAACCGAAAAATCAAGCGCATTAGCTCACCTTAGCGCCCTTCAGTTTTTCCAAACAAAAATTGCAGCCTAAAAAACAACCCCTCTGTAATCGAAGAAAATCATTGTTTAACCAAACGCGGCAACGCTTAAAACTGTAAACAAATATTAAAAACTGAGTTTTTTCACAAGCTGACGTTTTGCAGCTTGGCGAAGTGGCGGATTTAGAAGCACTTACTTTCAATTTAGCACTAATGTTCATTTGAAAACCGAATGTTCAATTTAGCACTGAACCCGCCATTTTGCCAAACTGCTGTTATAGCCAGTAGCTTTTATGTTAATATTTTTTTTATTCTTGTTTGTTCTTTTTTATTGTCGGTTGCTGGAATTATTTCAAACAATACTTTTTTTCCAACCATAATATTTGGTGACAGATGAAAGTTGGAAGAAACTGAAAAGTAATATTTTTGTCCATTGCTTTTTAAAAACCCATCTTTGCCACGTTCATTGTTATTTCTTATTTCTATAATTTCGCCTTCAATGTTTTCATTCGTCGTTGTTTTTGATTTATTAAATGTTTTTGTTTGCTCTTGTTTAAAAGTATTCCAATAGTTTTTTAATTCCCTTTTCAAGTTTGGAAGTTGTTCCAATGGAATTTGAGCAAAACCTAAATTTTGTAAAGCGTAATCCAAAGTTTGCGGAACTTTCCATTCTTCTTGTTGTCTAAGTAGTTTTGAAAGCATATAATGTTTAAACGACAATTCCTTTTCTTGTTTCTGCTCCAAAATATTTGCAATCAATACAAGTAAACCAACTTTATATTCAAGGTCGCCAAAGTTGTTTATTGCCTCAATTGCATATTTGAAAGCTTTGTCAAAATCTCCATTTTCTTTGTATATTTCTGCAACTTCATTTTGTATAAACCATTCTTTTTTTCTTCGCAAAACTTGCAACAATTCATTTAATGCTTCTTCTGAATTTCCTAAATGCTTTTTTGATAACGCAATTCTACGAGCAAACCAAATTTCATTTGAGTAATGAAATTTTTCAAAAGTTTCAAGTGCTTTTTTGGATAATTCAAAACACTCTTGATATTGTTGAGTTTCAAATAATGCTTTTGTTTTAAAGGCGAACCAATTTTCTTTATCTGATGCGAGTTCCATTGGTTTCTTTTCGCCTTTTCTTTCAACTTCTATTGTTTTGCAATCTGTATCAAGATTGTCAAATGAAACTAAATCACAAAATTTGTTTACAACTGCCCAATTTACAGACGGTTTGTCCTTAAATTTTTTTAGTAAATACCCAAAGTTTTTTTCGTCTAAAACAACATTATGTTGCTCAATAAAAGTGAAAATTACATCATAATGATTTGTTTCTATCAATGCTGAAATCATTTCGTAAACAACGAATTTATTTAAACCAATATCTTCTGGTCTAAATTCCGTTTTGTTGTCTTTGAAAAACTTCAATGTTTCAGAAAATTTCTTTTCTTTATTAAGGTTTCTGATTGTTTGGCTAAATTCAAATAGTGTAGGCATTAGTTTTCTTTCATTTGGTTAAAAATGATTTGAATTTCATCCCAAAATTCAATAGTTGTACAAGAAGTTGCAATCATTGAAGTAAAAAATCCGTCTCCGTCATAATACAGGTCTGCAACAATTGTTTCTTTACCATTGTTTAATTGAATGGTGTCTTTGTAAGGAACTTGTATAATGTAACTAAAACCAATTTCTTTTGATTTTAATTTTTGATTTAATTGCTCGTATGCTGATTTTCTCCAATTGTTTTGAATAAAAGTAAAGTCTGAAATTTGGTTTTCAGATTTTAAAAGATTGATAAGTTCTTCTCCAAATTCTTTTGGTATTGATTTCATCAAATTAGGCATTTTGAATTGCCCTTTGTTGTTGTAATAAACTGAAAATGTTGCATTTTCTCCCGAACTACCATTAATTTCATAAAGTTCTTGATAGTTTGGATGATTTATTAAATTTATTGATAAACCATTTTGAGCAATTTTATTTTCAACGAACTGAAACAATT
>CADEGZ010000172.1 GCA_902827015.1 uncultured Pseudomonadota bacterium | reverse complement strand
GATCATGCCTTAATTGTCCAAGGGCAGCATGATCTATATCAAACTCACCTCTTAATGCAGCATGAGCAACCCTTACTTGACCAAGATGACCATGATCTATATCAAATTCACCCCTTAATCCATCATGATCATGCCTTAATTGTCCAAGGGCAGCATGATCTATATCAAACTCACCTCTTAATGCAGCATGAGCAACCCTTACTTGACCAAGATGACCATGATCTATATCAAATTCACCCCTTAATCCATCATGATCATGCCTTAATTGTCCAAGGGCAGCATGATCTATATCAAACTCACCTCTTAACTGCCCATGATCATGTCTTAAACGCCCAATATCAGCAAGATCTACCCCATCTAACTGATGTAACGCTCTATCGTGCTCATCGACTCGCCCACTTAAACGTCTCAAACCATTAACATCCAGTCCTTGTAACCCCTGTAATGCCTCATCATGCCCATCAAGCCTTCCACCAAATGCATCATGTCCATCAACTCGTCCTGTTAAATCATCAACATTTCTTCCTAATTGATGCAATCTCTCATCGTGTGCACCGACTTGCTCACTTAATCTTCTAACCTGCTCTCCTAACATTCCATCAGCAGGACCAGGCTTTATCACGCCTATTCTACGATCCAAATCTTGTAGCGTTTGTTGGTGAGTCTTAAGTGTCCTATCTTGGGTACTAACCTGCCCATGTAAGCCATTGAATTGTTCTCCTAATCTCTGCAATGCTGAGTCATGAACACCAAGCCTTCCGCCAAACGTATCGTGCGCTTTCAACCTTGCATCGTGCCCATCGACTCGCCCTGTTAATTGACCAAGATCTCTTCTTAAACGCCCGACCTCATCAGGATCTATTCCGTTTAACTTCTGTAATGCTACACTGTGAGTTCTAAGTGTTTGTTCATGAATTTTTAGCTGACTGTTTAATGCGCCAACCATCTCTTTTAATTGCTGATTATCTCTTTCCAATACACTAACTCGTTCGGAAACCAATTGCTGTGCCGTTTCAAATCTTTGCGTAAGCCTCGTTGTAAGTTCTTTCTCAAAACGTTGAAGACGTTGTTCAAGCAAACTATCCCTTTTACCAAACTCTTCTGAATGCTGGTGTAGAGTTAATTCAATTCTTGTTAATCTAGCATCTTGTTCTGTTTTTTCCTTTTTACGTTGTTCTGTTCTTTGACGTAGATCATCAATATTGATACCAGATGCCATTTCAGCTTGTGTTTTTCGCGATTTTTCCTGTTCCCGACGTAAACGATCTTGCTCGCGCTCCAATTGTCTCAAACGCTCTTCTTGCGCACGTAAAAGTTCTTGTTCACGCAAACGCATTTCCTCAAGCTTTCGCAAACGTTCTTGCTCACGTTCGCGCAGACGCGTTTGTTCAAGTTGCCAAACATGTAAACGTTCACGTTCTTCTTCACGCAAACGTTCTTCCGTCTTATCACGCTGAGGGTGCACTACTATTATTAATTTTTGGATATCCCTTCGTAACCCTTGGATCTTTTGCCTCTGATCACTACTAATTTCTCTTTCTACAACGGATCCTGAAAGTTTATTTGCAAGACGAAGCCATTCTTGCAATATACCATGATAAGGATCCTTAACACCTGGTCTAAAACGTTTTGTAAGATCTTTCACAGCATTTTCGTGCATGTACCCTTTAAGTTTCTCCAAGCCTTCAATCAATTGCTTTACTTTTTGTGTATTAGGCTTGTCATCGAGAAGTGAGGGGTCGCGATCCAATTGATACAATACTCCCAAAGTATTTCTTAGTGCGGCAATCCGAGTGGGATCCCCTCCTCGTCTCGGATTTAAAATCTCATTGCTTAATTCAATATTAGTGCGATCCCGAAGGGGCAATCGCTTATAAGTAGCCAAATCTTGCTTTTGTTTATGAAAAGCGACATCTCCTTCGTTAAGATTAATTCTGGCTCTTGGTTGAACGCTTTGGTTACGGCGCGGCATAATTAATTCTCCTAACTATTACCAGATTAATTTCTCTTTTACAAATAACTTAAATAAATCTTCACTAAAGGCGTTAGACCCACCAATTGGTTATAGTTCCTATTAGGAAAACGACCTATTAATTACCATGTAGTTATTGTATTATGGTCGACTTAAGGTATGAGGAAATTGCATGTTCGTATCATTAAACCCTATCCAAAAGTGTAGATCCTCGATACTATTACGCAGGAAAAATAATAAAAACTATTTTACTAACTAATATTTGGGGGTGGGATATATGATTTCTGAGGCAGAACTAAATGAATTATTATTAGATGAATTAGCGGATACATTATCATGCGAAAGTTCTCCAGCTTTATTAGAAATAAGCTTAAAAAACTTAACTACCCCAGATTCCAGCTATACAAACTTAGAAAAATTTTTAGAAAAAACTTCTGAAACTCTCGAAGAGATTAGCTACATTCATATTGGTCAAAATCCTATGTTTCTTGCACATATTCAAGCTTTATCGGATCTATCAAAGGCGCTTTTTCAATTACTTTCTCTACGCTCTATAAAAGAAATAAATCAACAATTATCAAATATCATTAAAAAACAAGATGTCCTCGAGCAATCTCTAAAACAAGACAAAACTCATACCTACTTAGCCCTTAATCCTTCAAGAACGCTTATCTTAAAAAAACTCCATGAATTAAGTAGCATGGCCAAGCAGCTTGCTGTTAATATCTTTGATGCAATTTTATTAACCGAAATTGTTAAAAGAGCAGAAACAATTTATGTCCAAACAAGAAGCCGACTAACGTTAAAACCACATCTTCCTTTCTGGGGAGAAGCACTACCAGAAATAATCACTCGCTTATTTTTTAACGCACACGCTGACGTTACAACCACACCATCATTTTCGACACATACACACAAAACCTCCGCCGCCAGAGCCTTGTCTCAGGATAGTGCGGATCATCAAACGGAAACCCTAGATGCATTAAAAATGCATTCTTCTATATTAAGCTTAAGTAGTGATGATTTTGCAAAAAGTCTCAGCGAAAAGTTTATTCTTAAAATCCAAGACATCCTGGCGATTAGCGAATTAACCGCAAAAATGGAGGGTACCTTTGTTGAATATTTTTCTGATACTCGTGATCCCATTCAAGCTGTTAATCCTTTAACTCGATTACTGGGGGGCCAATGTGTAGGCCTTATTTTTAGTCAAGCTTTTACTTTAAGAACACGCATTCCTACAAAGCCCGCAGAGATGGATCGAAGTCTCAAACGTTATTTAGATTGTTTAGAATATTTTAACAAAGAACAATTACCACCCACACTATTTATTGTTTATGCTTTATGGGGACACGATATTCTGAACAAAGATATCTTTATGTACCATCTGTATTTCAAACAGCAATTTACCAAAAAAAAGATAGTTAATATAAGTTTTTCACCTTTTCCTTGCGAAGGTAAGTATGTTGCAGTAGCTGCATTAGAGCTTTTGGAAGAGAAAGAAAAAACAAAAACCCATTCGGTTGCTATAGTTGAAATAATATTAGAAACAAGCGATCCGGCATCTAAATCTCCCCACGCGATTCAAATTGCAAAAATCAGCCCTAACAACGGTATCACATTTTATCAGTTTACAGACTCGTATAGAGGAAATTTTGAATTTAGGCATGAAGGAGATCTTTTAAATTGGCTGCAAGAGTATTTTAAATTATCAGGCTATCCCACCCACTTTAAAACCTTTTCTCTACAGAGAACCGATCATATTATTGATCGTTTAAGGCCTGAAAATATTACTAGAAAAAATCCTTTACAAGGTTTAGATGAATTTTTGAGTCATCATTCCACTCCTATGCCTCAAATAATCCCCCGTAATAAACCTATGGTAATTCCAGAAAATGCAATGTCCAGG
>CADEGZ010000171.1 GCA_902827015.1 uncultured Pseudomonadota bacterium | reverse complement strand
TTATTTTTCACCAAAAAGATTTTTTAAATTCCTCATGATAATTATATGTTAAAAACCTTACACAATAATTTACCGACCTCCACCTCCCTTCTTGGAAGGTGCCGGCTTATTACTACTATTAGTATCGGCCTCTAACATCGCACCTGGATCTGGCTGCGACGCTGGCTGCTGCTGTTGTACAGCTGCCTTTTCAGCATCTAAGCGCTCTACCATTTCTGCATTTGTTTCCGCATTTCCTTCAGCCATCGCTTCCAAATGCCTCGTCTCGGGATGATCATCTCCTAGCTCTTGTTGCTGCCCTGCTTCTAACTTTCTTTGAGCCTCATTCATCCTAGGTGCCAATTCTCCTCCTTCACCAGGTGGTTTTGGCGCTTCCCCATCTGGCTGTTGAGTGGGGGCTTTTTCTTTTGGTACTTCTACTATTCTATTACCATATTCTTGTACTGCACTCATCGAGTTCAATACATTGCCTGAGGCTTTTAAAAAACTACCACCAAAATTTCCTCCGGTTACTATTCCTAGCCCTGTACCAATTGCACCTAAGGCTATCCCTGTAGCGAGCTTAGTAGCCTCACCAATTTTACCAAAAGCACTATCAAAGAATTTATCAAGTGCTTCCTCCCAGCTTTTACCGCCAGCCACTTCAGCTTCAGCCATTAGACTTTTCTTCTCTGTCTCCTCTGTCTTGTCAGAAGCTAATTCTTGATCTTTCCCCTTCGCCGGAGTTGCCTTAACTGTAGTTTCAGAAGATGGCGCTTCTACAGATACAGTGGCAGATTTATCAAGTTCATCGTCCTCTTCTTCTCCTTCAAGGGAAATCGTGGGTTCTGGTTCCTCCTCGTCCGCACTCACAGAAATTGTAGGCGTTTTTTCTGCTTCTTCTTCATTAAATAGTTCAGCGACCCCTTCTACCCTCTCGTTTTCTATATCTGCTTTTACTCTGTCCACTATCGGTACACGTTTTTCCGCCTCATTTAAATACATCATGGCAGGTGCTAAATCAGTCGGATTGTAAGCATATTGAACCGCACCCGGTAACCGTTCTTCCGATGGCGTATCCGGCTTATCTTTAGGATAACGCTTATTAACTTCTGCCTCGGCTATTTCCCTCGCTACTTTTTCTCTAATGCCCTGTTTCTCTCCTTCTACGACTGGATTTGTTTCCCATTGCTCTTCTAATCCTTTAAAGGCTTCGGTTATTTTTCCAGAAATGGCATTCTGAAAATCTTTAGTTCTTTCCTCTTGAACTGCTTTACTACCAAAATACCCCTCCATTTCTGCCGTTTGTGCTTTATGCGCTTTCTTCCTTTTTTCTAATACTGATTTAGAATTATCAACATTCATTGACCCATCCGCATTTTCACTTCTTCCTATCTGCGCTACATCATGTCTTATTTGCACTTCCATAAGAGCTCTTTCGTACGACAGGCTCATAATAGCTGCATATTGCGCAGCGCCTTTTATAATACCTTCAGGAGACTCTAATTTTGGGGGAATAGTTTCCCCCTTTATACTCATAGACTGGGGAGCGGTAGATGAAGGTTGTAGTGGGGTAGACGGCGGTGGCTGTTCGGCCGCAGCTTTTTTTGCTGCTGCTTTTTCTTGCATTTTTTTAATACCTTCTGCCAAATCGTCAGAAGTAGGTTTTTTTAAACCTCCTGGTGTAGATGGAGGTTGTAGTGGGGTAGACGGCGGTGGCGGCGCCTTTGGAATATTAGGAACTATAGGCGGTGGTGGCGCAAGCGGTGGCGCCTTTGGAACATTAGAACCTTGAGGCGGTGGTGGCGCCTTTGGAATACCCGTATCATCAGAATTGGTTGCCATAAACCTACCTTATAATTACCAATTAGGAAAGCCTTACCTATTCGACAAAAAAATAATAAAAGAGTTGCTTATCGTGAATCTATTTGCATTATGTGTAATAGCAACTTTACAAGCAGGCGTGACTTGCATCGAAAAATAATGTGAATATACAATTATAATTGAATAAAGATTCTTTAAATGAAATGATCGTGATGTTTACAAGGCCTTTTCCACTGGTAAATGATTTTATAGCTATTCTTTACCATCATCACCAGAGTCTTCTTCCTTATTTTCTTTATCTTCATGGTGCTCCTGTGGATCTTCGCGTTTTTCTTCTTCATTGGTTTCATCGAGATTCATCAATTCATCCAAATCAGGCAACTCTGGGAAATCAGGAACCTCTCCTAAACTATTGACCATTTCTGTTGCTTCATCCTTGTTTGCGACACCTTGTTTTAAAGAGCCAACATCCAAAGGTGTTCCACCAAACATTACGATGAGGTCAGAAATATCACGCAACATTCCGTCCACATCTTTTTCAAATTTAATCTCCGGAGGAAAGCGTGTTGCATTTTCAATATCGCCAATAATGCTACTGGCAATCTTGTTTGCTTCTTGTTCGGATTTTCCTCCCAAACGTTCGATATGTTTCATTTCTTCCGTAGTACTACCACGACGGATCAAAGGTAATGAAAACAAATCTTGATTTTCTTCTCCAATCATTCTTAAAACCAGGGGGGTTACAAAAACCTTGGTAAAAGCAGACATTTCGTGTTCAACACCTGGATCTTCAAATGGCACACTTAAAGTTTTCTGTTTCTGAACTTCTTGTTCCAATAAAGAGATAAGTGCTGCAATCCCTCTTTCGAAAGGTTTTAAATTAATTGCTCCCTGAAACGCTTGAACCAAAGTTTTAATGTCATGACTCTCAGCCTGTTCGGGAAAATTATAATGCTTTGTTGCAAAAACTTCTTTAAATCGTTTAAATCGTTTATCCATATTCGTTAATTTTTCTTCTGTAGGAGGCTCTATTTTTAAGAACTGATTTAAACGCATTTTTTTAACCGGTTTAGGAGCAGCATAAAACATCTCTGCTCGTACAATCTTAGATTTGAAAAAAACATGGGCTTCACCAGGACGTTGATCTTTAAGATCTAATAAATCAATCCTTTGTCTTTTATCTACAGAAGCGCTACGAGTATCCATATAATTCATGGTCATACTTCCAGAATCCATTTGAAATCCACTGACATTCGTTGTATAAGATTCCCCGGCCACTTTATTAAAGAATTCCCAAGTTTCTTGCGGATCTTCTAGTTTCATACAAATTTTAATATTACAGTTTGCACCAATAGAAGCTGCTTCTTCTTTGGATGCCTTCTGAAAAGCAGGTAAATCTTGTCCTGCAAATATTGCTGAAAATCCAAGGGAACGCGCTTGAGCAGGTACAACTGCAAACCCTTCCACTGCATAATAACCATATTCATCCATAATAGAAATAAAAGGAGATTGTGAATTGGTGGGTTTCCTTAAAATAACGTCTCGATAATCTCCTTCTACCTCATCCCCTAAACCTGCTGCCATCATTGATTTTAAAGAAGCAACAATAATTTTACCCAGGTTTGCCAATTCTTGAGGGGACTTTTCCAACGCTGGTAATAATACCACCATTACTCTACGGTTTAAAACCACATCTTTAAAATCCACTTCTGCCAAATTTGTACGAATAATGTGTCCATAGGTATCAGCCAAAGAACCAAAGGTTCGTGTTAATTGCATGGTGATAAATCCATGTTGTTCTCGGACTTCACTTCCTTGATTACCTTTTTTCTGTCTATTATACCCCGGTAAATTGTAAACATAAGCCGTTAAAGGCTCTAAAATTTGCTTTGGAAAATTCTCTAAAGGAACACTATAAGTATCTGTTACTGGAAATCGTTTATCGATAACAATTTGCTCTAATTTTTCTAAAATAAAATAGTCTCGAATACTATTGGCATCTAATAAAATATGACCCGCATCACGCATTGCAGCCAATATCTTCATTAAAGATTCTACAAAGTTAAGCGCACGACCTGTCCACATGTCGTCGTTACCGCCACCTCCTTTGCCACTAGACATCAAACTGGCTACTAATTGCGACAACATACCAGAAGATCCACGGGCAAAAGGATTCATGGTATTAGAAAGTCGGGTTTTCTGC